>NYWY01000078.1 GCA_002685335.1 Planctomycetaceae bacterium | reverse complement strand
CGCTACATGGCGAGGGCCCGTTTCGTTCTTTCAATCGGGTCGATGCCCCGGCGATCCGGCATCGAGTCAGCGACGTCTTCGACGAACCGCGACCAGACCCCCCAGAGTCATGCCCGCCGCGGCAGGGCCGGGCACCGGCGCGATGGAGGACTGTCCCGCGATCTCGATGCTCGCCGTCGTGCTGTTGACTCCCACGAACAAGTCGTCCGCGAGGAGAAAGTCATCCTGTTGATAGCTGTAGGTCCGAGCCTCGATCACCAGCCCGGTCTTGCCTTCAGGGATCGTCCAGGTGTAACTGCTCATCTCCCATTCGTTCCCGATGCCCGCGTAGCTGGTCGCACCGCCGGCGGATCCGTCTTCGGCATCGATATCAGCATTCGCATAGTGAGCCCAGACCCGCCCCTTCCCGACCACGCCTTCGCCCTTGAACCACATCGAGGCGTGGACCGTGTCTCCCGGCTGCAAGCCGGTCACGTACGCGACAAAAGCCTCGGGCGTGCCGGCCACCGGCGATTCCAGAATGTAGAGCGAGGAACTCCCCTCGTAGGCATCCTGATCGTGATAGCCGTAGTCGCCGACGTTGCCCGTGGAGCCGAGGATCGCCTCGGCGGTCGGATCCTCCCAGCTCGTGGCAGCCGACATGAGGAAGGTGCCGGCATTCGTCGACGGAGCGATGACGCTGATCACACTCAGCGATAACGCGAAACGAAACATCTGCATTCTCCTTCACACGGGGGGGAACCGGGTACCGGACGCGGGAACGTCCGGCACGTGTCTGAAGTCTATCCGGAACCCTCCGCGATTCGAGCGTGAATACACCAACTTCCGCGTTCAAGCCCGGTCCAGGAAAGGGCCGCCGAGGCTGATGGAGCCACGTGAGCCTCACCCACGAAAACAATGCGACCCCTCGCCATGAGGCGAGGGGCCGCATTCACCATTCCAGAAACATCCCGGGGTTCCTCGGGCTCGGAAGCCGTCAGCGGCGGCGACGACGGGCAGCAACCAATCCACCCAGCATGGCGAAACCGGCGGCCGGGCCCGGCACGACCGGCGTCGACGCGGCGCCGGCCACCTCGATCGTCGCCGAGTCGTTGTCGACGCTGATCGTGAGGTTGTCACCCCAGATCATGTTGTTCTCGCCGTAAGCGTAGACGCGAGCCTGAAGCCCGAAGACGGATGTGTTGCCGCTGGCCGTCCACGAGTAGCTCACCGACTCCCAAACACCGCCTGCGCCGGCATAGTCGTTGTTGCCACCCGCCGAGGAGTTGTAGGTGCTCGAATCGGTGGAATCGTAGTAGGCACCCCAGATCCGGGCCTTCGACGAGTTGCCGCTGCCGGCGTCCGTGCCTCGGAACCACATCGTCGCCGTGATCGTGTCACCAGCCGAGATGCCGGAGACCCAGGCGAGAACCGCATTGGGGGTCCCGCTCAAGGGGTCTTCCTGAAGGAAGAGGCTGTGATTGCCGTCGTAGACGGGGTCCGGTGCGGAGGTGTATCCGGATCCGGCGATGTTGCCGTAGGAGCCGAAGATCGCGTCAGCAGACGTGTCTTCCCAGCCGGTGAACGACATCACATCACCGTTCGCCAGAGTCGATGCTCCAAAGGCGAGGGCGGCAGAAGCCACGTAGGTACGAATCATGAATCTGTCTCCTGGAAACGGGAACTCGGGAACTCGAAGGGCCTGACGGCGGGAACCGCGGACCTCCACCGAGGACACGCTACCAACCCGGAGCGCCTGGTCAAATAACTTTTGTGACGATCCAGCGAGATTCACGGCCAACCACGCCCGGACTCCCCGACCGCGCCCTCCTCCGTCCGTACGAAAAACCGGACCCCGCCTTGCGACGGGGTCCGGTGTCATCTCATGTTTCGACCTGGGAACAGGTCGGGCTGGGCTCGCGAACGAGCCGGATCAGCCGCGACGACGGCGACCGGCGAAGCCGGCGAGGCCGAGAAGGGCGAGCGCGCCCGGAGCCGGGGCGAAGTTGATCACGGCCGTCTCCGAAGACGTGGAGACGGTGAGATCGTCGATGTAGGCGCTGCTGCCAGCACTGCTGCTGGCGTACATGCGGACTTCGACGATGAGGGCGTCCCGGGCGCCACCATTGGAATCGAAGGTCCAACTGTGACTGAGCTCGCTCCAGTCGCCGTCCTCGCCGGAATAGGTGGAGTTGCCACCCGCGCTGCCCGAGGTTTCGTTGACGTCGGAGGACTGGCCGTAGTGGCCCCAGATGCGGACGGAAGGCGAGGAACCCGGGGTGTCGTCGAACGCCCAGAAGCTGGCATCGATCACGTCACCGTCGGAGAGGCCGGTGATGAAGGCGACGTAGCCCTGAGGGGTACCACTGAGCGGATCTTCGTTCATGAAGAGCGATGAGGTTCCACTCAACGGATTGTCGGTCGAGTTGGTGAAGGCGATGTTGTCCAAGCTCTGGCCGAGAACAGTGCCGCCGTTCTCCCAGCCGTAGAAGGCGGACTGACCGATACCGGCGAGGGCTGGAGCAGCACAGGCGAGGGCCGCGCACGAAGAGATGGCAAGTCGGTTCATGATTCTCTTTTCTTCCTGGGTAGCAGGGGGGAAATCAGAGGGCCTTTGGGAACTCTCAGCCCTGACGTGAGCCTTTAGAGTAGCCATCTTTCCTTCCGATTCGACCCTTTGTTTCCCCGGATTGACGCAAAATTTACCGACCCATCGACAAACGCTGATTCATCCTCGATTTGTCGTCGCTGCCAAACCGCGAAAGTCGGAGGACGTCTCGAAATCCGAGCGTCTCAAGTCCGGCTTGAGGGCGGGATTGAGCTTCGAAGGCGGTCGACAAGGCTCCGCCCATTCCAACGCTGCACTCCGAACTCCAGCCACCCTCCCACCGCCCGACCGAATCCGCCAGATCCGCCGACACAACCCTCGAGCGATCGCCGGTGAGGCCGCTGAAAACGGCCTCGAACCCCACTTTTCCCCACCAGAGTCAGGTTCGGCGGTCCCTGAGATCTCGATCCACCCTCCTCTGCCGACGATCACCGAGGATGCCATCGAACACCCGGGGATGCGTGAGCGGAGAATCGCCCTGATCGCTGGAAAGAATCACCGAGGCGGGTCATCGCCGGCTATCGGAAGAACTTCAGGTTTGTGCGAACCGCGGAGGGTGCCCCTGCGAATCGCCAAGGTCGAGCTCTTCCGGGACAGTGGCTTTCAGAGTCACGATGCAGGAACCGCCTTCCGGGCGGACAGGCCGAGATGGTGAGGGATGAAGATGGATTTGGAATCCGGCGGTCGAAGAAATCGCTTCCTCACCGGCGATCAGGCCTCCAAGAAGATCCAAATCAACCGTGATCAGCGGATCTCAGGCCCTCGGAGGGCTTCAGGCCATCGCTTTCCTTGATTTCACCGACGTCGGGCGACCGCACGCAGACTTCGGTCGCCGCAGCGGTCCCCCCGGTGTCCCCGATAGTGACGAACCGCGGCCCGGTCTGACACGAGGCCACCCAGGATGTCGAGTCCGCCACCGCCTCAGCCTCGGCCGGGTCGTGCGTCACGATCAACGTGGCCACTCCTGATGCCCGAAGCACACCGAGGATCTCCGTTCGGACCTTCGTCCGGGTTTCGGCGTCGAGACTGCTGAAGGGCTCGTCCAGAAGCATCACCCGCGGCTTGCGCACCAGGGAACGGGCGAGGGCGATCCGCTGTTGCTGACCGCCGCTCAGGGTGTGAGGCATGCGATCCGCCAGTTCAAGCACCCCGAGCGAATCAAGGGTCTCATCCGCCCGACGGATGCGTTCTCGACGCGTCCCGCCCCGAATCCCGAACAGCACGTTGCGTCGAGCCGTTCGATGGGGAAAGAGGGCGTAGTCCTGAAAGACCATCCCCACGGGTCGGCGCTCCGGGGCCAGATGCACCCCATCACCCGCAAGCGGGACGCCATCGACCCGGATCCGGCCACGTTCGAGACGTTCCAGACCGGCGATCAGGCGGAGCAGCGTCGTTTTCCCACACCCCGAGCAACCAAGCACCGCATGAACCCGGCCCCGATCGACGCAGAGGGAGAGCCCGTCGATGACCGGTTGCCTGGGTCCGTATCCGAAGGCGAGGTCTTCCACCTCGAGGGTCGGTTCGGATTTTGAATTCTGGTGCATCATCGTTGGTCCGAGTCCGCGGATCGAAACACGATCCGGTCGATCTGTCTCGACAGAAGCATCACCGGGAGAAGACCGACGATTCCGATCAGCAGCGCCGCCGTCGCCGCCTCCTCGAGCCGTTCGTCCGATGCGAGCTGATAGACCCGGACCGCGAGGGTATCGAAATTGAACGGCCGAAGCATCAGGGTGACCGGGAGCTCCTTCACCACGTCCACGAAGACCAGCAATCCGGCCGCCAGGAGGCTGCGGCGAACCAGTGGAATGTGGATTCTCATCAGGATCCCGCCGCGACTCGAGCCCAGCGTCCGAGCAGCCTCGTCGATCCGGAGGTGCACCCGTTCCAGACTCGACTGCACGAACGACAGTCCGACCGCGATGAAGCGGGTCTGGTAGCCCAGAACCAACGCGAGAATCGATCCGGTGAAGATGAGACCGGGTCGCCAGGCACCATCGGTCACGAACAGGGTCGCGTCGTTGATCCGATGGTCCAACCAGCTCAGGGGCAGAAGCAGTCCGATCGCCACCACCGGACCTGGAATCGCATAGCCCGTCCTCGCGATGCCCGCACTGGTCGCGGTGAGCGCGCCCGGCCGGATCCTTGCGGCGTAACCGATCAACAGTGCGATGATCACCGAGACCACGGCCGCGAGGATGCCGATTCCAGTGGTCCTCAGGACGAGACCTCCCAGCGGCACCGACTCCGCACCGGCCCCGCGGCCGACCACGAGCCCGATCAACCGCCCCATCGGAAACAGGAAACCAAAGGCCACGGGTAGCAGGCAGAAGATCATTGCCAACGTCCCTTTGATCGGTCCCAGATCCGTTCCCTCGGACCGATGACACCGCGCCGACGTCCGGTGATATCGCTCGCTTCGACGCAGCAAATGCTCCCCGAGGATCAGAAGCAACAGCACCGAGATCAACAGGGCCGACAACTGGGAAGCCGCCACCCTCGACTCCAGCCCGTACCAGGTGCGATAGATTCCGGTCGCGAACGTATCCACGGCGCAGTAATCGACGGCGCCGAAATCAGCGACCGTCTCCATCAGGACCAACGCCAGACCTCCGATCACTGCCGGCCTCGCCAGAGGGAGAGCGACGAAGAAAAAGGTCCCCCACGGACCTCTTCCAAGGAGTCGACTGGACTCCAGCGCCGACTTCGGCTGTTCGAGAAACGCGATTCTCGCGGCGAAATAGACGTAGGGGTAGAGCGCCAGGGTCAGGATGAAGATCGCGCCCCCGAGGCTCCGAACCGACGGGAACCAGTAGTCCCCCGCGGCCAGATCGAATCGAGCCCTCAACCAGGTCTGAACCGGGCCACTGAACTGCAGGAGATCGGTCAGCGAATAGGCCGCGAGGTAGGCCGGCACCGCGAGTGGCAGGAGCAGCGCCCAGGAGAGGACACGCCGCCCGGGGAACCGATGCATCGTGATCAACCACGCGGACGCGACCCCGATCACGCCCGCGAAGGTGCAGACCGAAACCGCGAGCACCAGCGTGTTGCCCACATAGGTCGGAAGCCTCGTTTCAGCGAGGTGGCTCCACTCGCCCCCTGAGGACTGAAAGATGCTTGCCAGAATGATGGCTACCGGAACCAGAACCACCAGAGACCCGATGAAACCGAGAATCGGCCACGCCAGCGGTGCTCCGCCGGACCGTGGAATCATTGAATCTCCACGTCCAGACCGATCGCGACTCCCGCATTGGAAAGGGAGTCACGGAATCGATTGCTGGCGTCGGCCATCTTCCGACGCTCGGCCATCGAAACACGGGTGTAGGGGGTCGCCGCCACCACGCCTTCACGGAAGTACGGCTTCAGGGTGTCCTGAGCCGCTTGATGAGCCGCGATCACCTGATCGACCGCGGAACGATTCGTCCGGGCGACCATCGGCGCGAAAGGCTTGAACTGACTCAACGCCCCGATCCAGTTGTGCTTGAAGATGAGCAGTGACTGGTCGGACCAGGCCTCCTCCTCACTCGAGATCTTCTTCGCCGCCACTTCGTTGCTCAGGGCGAGCATTCCACCGAACTGCCCGGCAGCGTCGAAGCGGTCGAGTTCGGACAACTGTCCCTTGAGCGTCTGCACGCTCCGGGTCAGCTCCTGGGCGTACGGGAGTGCGGCTTCGACGTCGTCGTGACCGAAGAGAAGTACTTCGATGCGATGGAACCCGCGGAAGTCCTCGGAGGTCTCACCCGCTTCGAAGGCGTAGGGACGAGCATCGATGTCCCGGTCGGTGTCTTCGAACGCGTAGGCGAGGGTCTCGATCTCCTCGTAGGGAGGTCGGGATTCGACATAGGCGTGACGGGACGCGGCGAGATCGCCCGACTTGATCGCGTTCTCGAGTGCCTGACAGAGCGCCAACTGGGCGTCGCACCGGCTCGAAAAGTACGCGACTCCGCCGGCGACCGCGGCCTTGGATTCCGGTGAATCATCGGTTCTTGCTCGGCGGGGTTTCGCCGAAACTGACCCGGAAAGAAGGCTCAGGCCGGCGCCTCCGGCGACCGAGGCTACGAGCATAGTACGTCGATCCATGTCTAGAAACTCCTGTTTCGGTGGCTCAACGCCAGCCGGCACGATCCATGATTCGAACCGCGGTCTTGTTGTTGGAACCAAGCTTCGCGGCGTTGAGTTGATCTGAAGTGTAGGGGCCGAAGTTCTCCAGCACCGGAGTGATCTCGAGCCCTTCGACCACGGGGTATTCCTGGTTCCCGCTCGCGAACTTCGCCTGGGCTTCGTTCCCCGCGAGGAACTCGATGAATCGGACCGCGTTCTCGCGGTTCGGCGCGCTCTTGACGACCCCGGCTCCGGAGATGTTCACGTGGGTGCCCCGATCACTCTGATTGGGGAACACCACCCGGACCTTCGAGGCCGCCTCACGGTCGGCCTCGTTGCCCTCGATCATTCGGGCGAGGTAGTAGTGGTTCACCACCGCCACGTCGCCTTCACCCGCCGCGACCCCGCGGATCTGGTCACGATCGCCACCCTGCGGCGCCCGGGCGAGATTGCCCACGATGCCTCGACACCACGCTTCGGCCTTCTCCGGCCCCGCCGCCTCGATGATCGAAGCCACCAGAGACTGGTTGTAGATGTTGGATGAACTGCGAATCAACACCCTCCCCTTCCATTCCGGGGAGGCGAGGTCCTCGTAGTTCAGCGTCGTGAGTTCGGGAAGTCGATCCTTGCTCACGACCAGGACGCGAGCCCGCTTGGTCAGACCGAACCACAGGCCGTCGGGATGGCGAAGCGAGGCCGGAATCTGCGCTTCGAGCTGCTTGGACCGCGTGGGCTGGAAGATGCCGTTCTCCTCGGCCTGGCGGAGCCGCCCCGCATCGACGGTGATGAAGACGTCGGCCGGGCTCAGATCACCTTCCTGACCGATCCTGGCCAGAAGCGTGTCCGACTTCCCTTCGATGATGTTCACCTTGATCCCGGTCTCTTCGGTGAAACGCCGGAGCAATGCATCGTCGGTGTCGTAGTGACGGGCGGAGTAAACGTTGACTTCACCCTCGGCCATCGCCGGAGAGGCGGAGGAGGCGGCAAGGGCGAGGACGAAAACGAGAAGGCGAATCATGGTCGGGCTCCGAGGCTTCGGTTGAGACTCATTCTCAACAAGCCCCTCACACTAGCCCCCCCGGGGCGGGTTGGCAACCTGATCCGCCCGCAAAACAAGGCGTGAATCGCCCACCGTCAACCGACGTCCCCCGCGACGACCATGAAATCCGAGGCATGACCGCTCGGGAGTCGCGAACGCGTCGCGAGGATCCCCCCCATCGATTCCAAGTCCTAGAAACGCTTGTGCGATGGCCGATCCGAGTCTCCTCGAACCCCGGCGATCGCCCGACCGATCTCCAGGTCGTCCTGGGTCGTGATCTTCACGTTCCGTTCACTTCCCTCGACCATGGTGACCGTGCCCCCGATTCGTTCCACCAGCATCGCATCGTCGGTCGCACCATCGAGATCACCGGCCGAGTAGGCCCGACGAAGCAGCCCGATCTCGAAGAGCTGCGGCGTCTGGACTCTCCAGAGTCCCTGACGCTCGACCGTCGATTCAACCCGTCGTCCGCCGATCCGGGGTCCGGGCGCGCCTGCCCCCTCCGAGAACTCGCCGAGAATGTCCGCCCCTGCCGGATCTTCGAGACCGAGGATGGCCTCGACGCTCGCATCACGTTCCGCGGCCTCGAACTGCTCATCCCCGCATCGCTTCAGCGTGTCACGAACCGGAATCCCGGGAATCACCGCCGGGTTCGCGCGGCCCGCTTCGAACACCCGTCCCACCAGGTCGTCGTCCACCAGCGGCCGGGCACCGTCGTGAATCGCGACATGCGTGCATCTCTCGGGGACCGCTTCCAGGGCTCGCAGCACGGTCTCCCACCGTTCACGCCGTCCTCCCTCGATCACCCTGGCACCGAGGAATCCCAATGGTGCCGCATAGCGATCTCGAAAGGCCTCCAGATCATCCGGAGGCCCCCCGACGAGGATCGCGTCGACCTCATCCCGCTTGGTGAACGGCTCGATCGAGCGGAGAAGGACCGGTCGGCCCCCGAAGTCGGCCGCGAGCTTGTCGCCGGCACCGAATCGATGACCGACGCCCGCGGCGGGAATGATGACGGCGACTCGCATGCCCGAATTCTATGGTCCCGGATCGAGCATCGCCCGATCGGGCGACCTGCAGGCGCGTCTTCTCATCCTTGGAAAAGGAGTCTCCCGCGTGCACGGCGTCACTCCGACGGGGTCGACGCCGTCCAATCCGGCCATCTCCCCGTCGACCGGTATCCGCCGCGGCATCGACGTCTGGACCGTGAATCGGGAAGCAGACGGGAAACGGATCGATTCAGCACGCCGGAACGGCCGCCGGTTCGAACGCCAGCTCCAGACGCACGCGACCAAGATCACAGTGCACGGGAATGGAAACGCACGCAGAACCCTTCACCGGACGAAATCGATGGCCGTGCCCCAGCACCATCGACGGACGCGCGACGCGGACATCACGGGCGGCGAGTCGTGACTCGACCTCGGTCCTGATCGCGGCGAGCAGCGACCCCAGCACTTCGGCGACCTCGGGTTCCTGGAATTCGGGCCGTGGAGCCTCCATCCGTCCGAGGATCGCGTGCCCGGTCGAGGCCGGGAACACCAGCACCATCGTGCCCGCGATCTCGCCTTCGAACTCGATGATCCCCGAAAAATCACCGGCGGACTCGTCACCCTCCGCCGTCGGCCGTCCCGCCGTGACGTCGAGACGAAGCTCGGCCTCGAGCACCGCCTTCGTCGAGATGATGAAACTCATGACATCGTCCACGTTCATGATGACCCCCGCCCCTGATGACGATCCCCCCGGATCGAATGCGTCTTGAAGTCGAGGGCCGGAACCCGGACCTCGACGACCCGCCGAGTCCGGCGCGTCGATCTTCTCTTCGGCGTCCGTCCCCCGCGAGTGAAGCACCGTCACGAATCGTCGGGCACGCGGCCGAAACTCCTGCGGACGAGCGTGATAACCGGATGGGGCGGACACCCCGTTCAGGGGGATTCGGTGGGTGTCACCCGCGATTCCTCGGTGTCCAGCGGAGGCTTCGGCGGCGGCGTCACCGCGTGGACGCGAGAAGATTCCTCCGACTGGGTGAGGGCCAGGACCGCGATCGAAGTTCCGTAGGCGGCGGAACGGTCGAACACCCGGTCGTTCCATCCCGCCTTCTCCCCATCATGCACCGACATCAGGAGCCGCGCCAGCCGATCACGCCAGAGCCCGCGTTCCACTTCGGGGAGTCGTTCGATGGCCTCGGCCGCGTAGCCATGGGCGTACATGAAGTAGTACGGCGCCACGCCGTACGGCGCCTGATGCGTTCCGGACCGCCCCTTGCGTTTCAGCAGTTCGCCCCAATGAACGAGAAAGGCGGCACAGGCCCGCCGGACTTCCGCGTCGTCCGCCAATCCCATTTCCGATCGAACGGTCGAGACCGCCAGCATGCGACCGATGGCCCCGGGGATCTGAGTCGCCGGTTCCCGCGTCGGTCGACGTGCTGCGTAGGCGACATGACCGTCATCGCCTCGGGTGAACTCGATGCCGGCCATCGCCCGCTGGATGATCCCGTCCGGAATTTCAAAGCCCTGGCGAGCGGCTTCTCGAAGCGCCTGCACGCCCGGCGGCGTCATGAAGGGACTGGTCGAGTCCACTCGGTCCAACGGGCCCCGTCGGGCGTAGTTCCACCCTCCGACCTCGGGGATCTCGATCGATCCGAGGGCTTCCACGTAGAATCGGATCCCATCATCCGTGGCCTGCATCGCCTCCTCGGACACCAGCCCTCGCGCCCGCAGATCCAGAAGAAAACCCAGTCCGTAGACGTACCCCCACCCGCGGACGTCGTAGCCTCCGCCGAAGTCAGGGTTCATGAGTGGATGGCCGGTGGCGTCGATCACGAACCGTCGCGCCCGCTCCACCGCCGCTTGTCGATCGGGGTGTTCACCGATCTCCAAACCACGAAGCAGCGCTCGCCCGGCGATCGACGTTCCACCGACGCGGTATCCGATCGGGATCACCGTTCGACGACGACCGCGGCCCTCGATCAATGCCTCGGGATCATCCGGCCTCGGTGCCACCCGATAGACCCCCTGGTACGGCCATTCCGCCTGGTCGGCTCCCTCCTGTCGCTCCAGCAGCAGTCGAATCCCACCGGCGATCGCGGCGTCGACCGCTTCGGGATCGATCGGCGGGGCCTCGATCTCCGGAACCTCGATCTCCGGAACCTCGGCCGATTCCACGTCGATCTCCGAAGCCGCAGTCGCGTCTTCGATCACCGGGGCCGACGGTGGATCAGCCGGTGGGGCGATGAAGGTCGTTCCGGACGAGGCCCTCACAGAGCCCACCGACAGGCAGAGGATCGACGTCAGGCACCAGGACATGGTGATGATGGAATCGAGTTTCATTCGGAATCCTCGTCGGTCTTCGGCATGTAGAGATGAACGAACATGTCCTCCGCGTACTGATGCGTCTCGGGACCCACGAATCCCTCGATCTCCCCCGCTCCCTCCTCGAAATCCTCGGGAACTCGGAGCACCAGGAACGACTTGGGCTTCATGACGCCCCGGCAGCGAACCATCAGGTCGACGACCCGGCGCCGAATCGTCTCCTCCCGCCAGAGCATGTAGGGCGGATCGAGGAAGACCACGTCGCAGTCTCGCGGGGCCTGGGCGAGGGCCGCCGGACCGAGGGCGTCGGCTTCGACCACCGTCGCCCGCTCGCGGCAATCCAGTTCCTCCACGTTGAAACGGAGAATGGCGGCGGTCCGGCGATCCTGCTCGACCATGACCACCTCCCCGGCTCCCCGACTCACCGCTTCCAGTCCGATGGTGCCGACCCCCGCGAAGAGATCGAGGACGATCGCGTCGTCGAACCAGCCGCGAAGGAGATTGAACACCGACTCCTTGACCCGCGCGGTGATCGGCCGAGTGGTCTCCGCGTCGGGAGGACTCTCGAGAATGCGAGAACGGAATTCACCACCAAGAATCTTGATCATGCGTGCAGTATCCCCGCGAACCGCGCTTCCGGGGCGCGGTTTTTTCGGAGAGTGTCGTATCCGCCCCGGGTCCTCGACTATTCTTCGTCGCCATGCCGGACCTCGATGCCAGCCTTCCTGCAAGCCTCCGGGCGATCTCGGATCATGTCCGTCTCGGGCCCGACGTGCCCTGCCTGCTGGTCCGGCCCGAAACGGAGCCCCTCGGAGGCCCGCAGGCCCGAATTCCGTTCCTTCTCTGGATGCATGGTCGGACGGCCACCAAGGAACTCGATCCCGGCCGGTACCTCAGACTGGCCCGCGCCGGTATCGGGAGTTGCGCCATCGACCTCCCGGGCCACGGCGAGCGAGGTTTCGAGGCGAGCATGCGAGCGGAGGCCCTGCTGGACAACATCGAGCAGGCGGCGACCGAGATCGACGACGTGACCCTCGCCCTCGGCGCTCGAGGATTCGACCTGGATCGCATGGCGATCGGCGGCATGTCGATGGGCGGAATGGCCGCCCTGGTGCGACTCCAGCGCCCGCACCGGTTCCGGGCGGTGATCCTCGAGGCCACGAGCGGTCACTGGCGGATGCAGGATCAACGCCAGTTCTTCGATCACGAGTCGGCAGACCGCCTCGATCCCATGCGGAATCTCGACCGCTGGCGGGAACTTCCGGTGCTGGCGGTCCATTCCCGGGCCGATGAATGGGTGTCCTTCGAGGGGCAGTCGGAGTTCATCGACGAACTGCGAAGACGGGCCGATCACCCCGAGCGAATTGAACTGCTCGCATTCGAAGAGACGGGTGCTCCGCACGAACACCTGGGATTCGGACGACGGACGAACGAAGCCAAGAACCGCGAGGTCGAATTTCTGACCCGCTGGCTGGCCGCCGAGTGAGCCTCCCGCTCAGCACTCGCCCCAGAAACCAAGCAGGACTCCAAGATCCGCTCCCGTGCACTGACCGTCTCCGGTGAGATCGGACTTGCAGGGCGCGCTGCCCCAGGCCCCGAGGAAGATCCCGAGGTCGGCGCCGTTCACGAATCCGTCCCCGTTGTAGTCGGCGGGGCAGGGAGTCTTCACGGTCTCGAACTCGAAGCGAATTTCGTAGTCGCTGAGCTGTGAACCGGTCTGTTGAACGTTCACGGTGTAGGCGCCGGGCCCCAACGGAAGACTGAACCCGCTTCCGCCCTGGACGCCCTGGGAGAGCCGGTCGAGCATGTTGACCGAGGCCGAGGCGAAACGAGTGCGGTTGAGGTGCGATCCGCCGAGAAACTGCGAGGAGGTCGAGTTGGAGGGAATGACCGACGTGTTTCCATCGTCGATCATGACGTACCCGGTGTTGCCGTTCCCTCCGGTGACACCGTCCAGATAGGAGACCAGACGCATCCCCACCAGACTCGCGCCCTTGTCGACCGTGAAGGTGACGTAGTCCCGGGTGTCTCCACTGGAGGCCCGGACCGATCCCACCACGGTGAGGTTTCCGGAATCGAAGGAACCGACTTCGGTCGGGTTTGCCGGATCGTTTGAAATGTCCCCCTCTGTCGCCTCGTCCCAGGTCACATCGGCGGACGCGAACGACACGGAGATGGCGAGCACGACAAGACCGAACGAACTGGAGGGTGACATGGGAGTTTCCTTCGAGAAGACGCGGACCGAGGTTCAGAACGTCGAATTGGACCGTCGTCGGAACCCTGAAGGTACTCAGTCACCGGTGATCGGTGACACGCCCTGCCAGATTTTCGTCCCATTTCCCCGGGTCACGATTCGTTGCACGAACGCCTCGTAACCGGCCTTGAAACGGTCGTAGTCGCGATCGAAGTAGACCGCGAGGATGGCCCGTCCCGCGTTGGGTCCGAGAAGTCGCCCGCGTCGTCCCGCGGATCGATCCGCGTCGTACAGGCTGGTGGCGATGTGACCGGCCGATGCATCGTCCAGCAGACGCCGCAATCCAGCCCGGTACCGCCCCCCTTCGCCCTCGACCAGGTAGTGGACGAGGACCCAGACCTGTGCGTAATAGGTCAGCAGTGAACTCTCGCCCTCGGAGACGAATGCCTGGGGTGGCATGGTCACCAGCTTGTCGAGGTCGATCAGCCGCTTCCGGTAGTTCGCACCACGGAGCTGTCCGAACCGCTCGAGGTTCCGCCAGGGCATGAAGCGTGGCTTCTCGTCTCGCCGGCGAAAGGAGTGGCCCTCCGCGTACGCGGCCAGCCCCTCTTCGAGGAAGGTCGGAAGAGGATGTCGGAACACGGTCTGGGTGTACTGGTGCCAGCCTTCGTGGGCCAGCATGCAGCGGGTGTCGTAGCGACCGATGTCCCAGAGAACACTTTCCGCATCGATGGTGTAGCCGCCCCGTTCGATCGCCAGGTAGGTCCGAGCGTTCCGACCGAGCCGACGCGAGGTCCAGGCCGCCCATTCCGGCCGCGTCTCGAAGAGAAAGGTGCTCATCCTCTCGGTCGGGGCGGGCAGAGGCTTGATGCTGGCCAGCCGGTCATCCAGCAGTCCGGCGCCCGCGTCGGAAGTCGTCCCCGATTCCGTCGGCGGAATCATCGTTCGGTAATGCTCGAGTGCCGTCGCGGTGAAGATCGGCAGCGTGTCCCGCAACGAGCCCTGCGGCACGGTGGTGTGCAGGAGGTGCGTGGGCGTGGTGATCAGTTCGCCGTCGTAGGATCCGAAGGACCACGGCTCGACCCCATCGGGCTCGCCGTCATCGGTTCCCGGCAGGCCTCTCAGACCATCCCCGGAGAGCGCCGCCCGAGCGGCCGGTCGAGGGGACTCGTTCGGCGAACAGGATGCCGACAGGATGGTCGAGACGATGAGTATGGCACCGGCCGCGGCGATCCGGACGAGTTGGATGGAATCGAGTCTCACGGTTCGATGGTATCCGAGGAGTCGACGTCCGAGTTGGCCTTCTTTGAACGTTTCAAAGCGCGTCGAGACCCGCCTCCGCGGCCGCGAGATCCGCCTCCGCTTCCTCGAGCATTCGCCTCGTTTCTTCCACCAGATGCGGCGGAGCCTTGTCCACGTACCCGGCGTTCCCCAGTTTCCCCTTGAATCCGGCCACCTGCTTGCGTTTGCCTTCGATCGCCTTGGCGAGCCGGGCCCGCTCGGCCTCGACGTCGACCGCATCGACCAGATTGGAGAGCAGGACCTGCCCCCCCTCGAAGGCGAGTGGCAGGGCCCCCGCTGGAGCCTCGGCTTCGGCGGTCACGGCTTCGAGTCCGGCGAGGGTCTCGACCGACCCTCCCGCGGCGACCACGAGTTCGAGCACCGCCGGCGGCGCGTGGAGGACGATGCGACGCTTCGGAGGGACCCGGCGTTCTCCCCGGAGATTCCGAATCGCGGCGACCAACGACTGCACTCGCCCGAACTCCAGGTCCGCTTCCTCGTCGGCGGTGGAGTCGTCGAGTCCCGGCCAGGCCGCGATGACGCAACGATCCGCCGCGGGAAGGGTCACGCCCGGGAGACCGGTGCCGTCGGTCGGCCGGACCGCGTCCAGACCACGAAGATGCGGCCACAGAGTCTCGGTGACGAAGGGACAGGCCGGATGCAGCATGCGGAGGATCGCGTCGAGCACCGCGTGCAATCGACGTTGCTGATCGCGTCGGTCGCGCACCGTGGGTTTCACGGCTTCGAGGTACCAGTCGCAGAAGTCCCGCCAGACGAGGTCGTACATCGCCTCGGCGTATCGATTGAACTGGTAGTTCGCGAGCGCGTCGTCGACCTCGATGCTGGTGCGCCGGAGCCGGGACACGATCCAGCGATCCGCGAGCGAAGGGTCTTCGTTGGATTCCTTCGCGAGGGTCTCGAGGTTCCCGAGAGCGAATCTGGTCGCGTTCCAGAGCTTGTTGCAGAAGTTGCGTCCGAGATCGAACCGGCTCGAAGTGTTCAGCGCGAGGGGACGTTCGTCACTGGGTTCGACCTCTCCCACCGCGATGCCGTAGGCCGTGACCATCTCCTTCGACGAATCCCCCGGGGACTTCTGGATCGGGGCCGCGACCTGATGCCCCGAAGCCCCTCGAATGAACGCCGGGGTGAAGGTGTCACCGGAATGCGGACAGATCATGTCGACCGGCAGGCGGACATCCTGGCTCCCGGTCGCCATCTGGGCGAGGGTGAATCGCATCGCATCCGCACCGTGACTCTTGATGATGTCCCGCGGGTCCACGCCATTGCCCAGACTCTTGGACATCTTCTGACCGTGCCCGTCCTGGATCATGGCGTGGATGAAGACGTGTCGAAAGGGAAGACGTCCGAGGAAGTACCGGTTGAACATCACCATCCGGCTCACCCAGAGGGTGATGATCTCCCGGGCGGTGCAGAGGACCTGTCCCGGGTTGAAGGCCTCCAGCAGGGCCTCGCCTTCGGGGATCTCGTCCGGATGGGCGGCCGGCTCGGGCCACCCCATGGTCGAGAGCGGCCAGAGGGCGCTGGAGAACCAGGTGTCCAGAACGTCGGGGTCCTGTACGAACCCCGCGGCTTCCAGATCGGCCCGCAGGGATGATTCCGCCTCGTCCCCGCCGATCGAATCGGGCCTCGGGACGCAGACCGACTCGTCGATCGTCCCGTCGGGAAGCCGTCGCACTCGATGCGCGGCTCCTCGTCCGGTCCATTCACTCTCGATCGCGACCATTCCTTCGTCGCTCGCGGCCGCCGTGACGGAGGCCTCGGCCTCGCCCGCCTCGCTCACACGAGACCAGACCGGAATGCGGTGTCCCCACCAGAGTTGGCGTGAAATGCACCAGTCGCGAATGTTTTCGTGCCAGAGTTTGAAGGTCCTGGCGTAACGGTCGGGATGGAATTCCAGAACACCATCCCCCGCCATCTTCGGCCCGGCCGGCGGATCACCCGCCCGCTGCTCGTCGTCCATCGACCGCAGGGCCGAACCGGCCAGTCGGTCGTCGGTCACTCGAACGTACCACTGATCGGAGAGGTAGGGCTCGATCGGGACATGGCTTCGATAACTGTGACCGACCGCGTGTTCGTGCTCCCGGATGTCCTCCAGCAGGTCCTGCTCCTTGAACCAGGCCACGATCGCATCCCGGGCCTCCTCGCGGGGGAGCCCGAGGAACGGGCGAACGCCCTCCCCGGCATCATCCCACCCGTGTGCGTCGGAGATGGAGCCGTCCGGAGCCATCACGTTGATCACCTCGAGCTCGTGCCGAAGACCGATCTCCCAGTCGTTGGGGTCGTGGGCCGGAGTCACCTTGAGGAAACCGGTGGCCAACGCCGCCTTGGGATCCGCGATCGCTTCGGGGCCCAGATCCAGGTCCTCCGCGATCGACCGGGGAAGGACCACGTAGTCGTCCTCGACGATCGGAATCTCCCGACCGGTGATCGGCAGCCGAACCATCCGACCTCGAAGGGCCTCCGCCCGAGGATCGCGAGGGTTCACCGCGACCGCGGTGTCCCCGAGCATCGTCTCCGGTCGCGTGGTCGCCACGGTCACGAAGCCGTCGCCGTCCGCCATCGGATACCGCAGGTACCACATGTGACCCGGCACGGTCTTCATCTCGACCTCGTCGTCCGCGAGCGCAGTCCGGGTCGCCGGGTCCCAGTTCACCAGTCGCTTGCCGCGATAGACCAGATCGTCGGAGAAGAGTTTGAAGAACGCCTCCCGCACCGCATCCACGCAGACCGGATCCATGGTGAATCGAGTGCGTTCGAAATCGCAGGAGCATCCCATGACTTCGAGCTGACTCAGGATCGTGGTCTCGTATTCATCCTTCCAACCCTGAACCTGTTCGACGAAGCCCTCGCGGGTGAAATCGGTCCGCTTCTTTCCCTGTCGAAGCAGTCGCTTCTCGACCACCGCCTGGGTGGCGATTCCCGCGTGGTCCGTGCCGGGCATCCACAGGGCCCGGGCCCCGCGCATCCGCTGGTGGCGAACCAGGATGTCCTGGAGGGTGTTGTTGAATGCATGCCCGAGGTGCAGCGCCGCGGTCACGTTCGGCGGTGGGATCAGCACCCCGAACGCCTCGCCGGTCCCCGAAGGATCGGCATGAAAATCGTGATTGGAAGCCCATGCCTCTCGAACCACGGGTTCAGCCTCGTGGGGCGAGTAGGATCTGGGGAGGACCGCGTCGGTGGCGGAACGATCGGAGTCGGTGGCGGACATGATGCACCCATCTTACGAGGACGAACGTCCCCGGCCTTCGGCCGGTCGGATTCCGGCCACCGGATTCCGACGGATGCTTCCGCTCACCCGCCTCATCCTGATTCTCGGGCTTGCGGGCTGCGGCGATCCGCCGGACTCCGAGGAACCGCGGTCGACCACGGTCGATCTGACCGCTTCCGATCGCGAGGCCGGGCTCGCCGCCATCGACCGCTGGCTCCTCGCCGGCGACACGAACAGCGCCGAGGCCATCGCACGGCGACTGTCGACCCGCCTCCCGGAAGATCCCCATGTCGGCCTGGCCCTGGGTCGGACCCTCCTCGCCCGCAGCAGCGAGATCCCGGCGGGTTCCCCGACCGGAAAGATCGCGGCCCGGGCCCTGGCGACCGAGGCCGCCGAGGCGATTCGACCCGCCTACGAACGGGCGATGGAGACGGACATCGACGTCACGGAGGCTCGGCGGGCACTCGGCCTCGCCCTCGAATCGGCGGACCGGCTGGATCAGGCGATCGCGGTCTACGAGGAAGGCACCATCGAGACGGACCCGGTCGCCCGATTTCACCTCGGCCTCGCGCTTCTTCGCGCCGAAAGACCGCAGGAGGCCCGAATCGTGCTGCTCGACGTCGCTCGGGTCCGAGCGGACGACGCGTTCGTCCAGGCCACCCTCGCCGAAGCGGCCCTGTCCGCGAACGATCCGGACGGGGCTCGAACCGCGATCGAAGAAGCCGTCCGCCTCGATGGTGGCTCCTGGCCGATCCGCGTCCGCCGGGCGTCCATTCTGCGACGAACCGGTGACCCACGAGCCGCGGTGGAGTCGTTGCTCGCCCTCGGGGAATCGGAACGAGCCGAGCGGGCGGTGGTCGAAGAACTCGTCGCCGGCTGGCTCGATCTGGAGCGGCCGGATCGGGCCGCGGAGGAATGGGCCGAATTCGCCAGGATTCAACGGGGCAGTCCGGGCATCACGTTCGAGGCATCCCTCGAGGCGGCACGGCTTCACGCGATCGCCGGCCTCGATGATGAATGTGAAGCGTGGTTCGAGATCGCCGGCGATACCCTGCCGGACGATCCGAGACTCGAACTGACGCGGGAACGAATCACCGTCATCCGTCGGGAACGCCCGAATCCCTGACTCACCGCAGGTGACGTCCGCCGTCGATCGGAATCACGATTCCAGTGGTGTAGGTGGCTGAATCGACCAAGGCTCGAACCAGGGCCGCCGCTTCCTCGACCGTTCCCGCCCGTCCCAGTGGAACCCGCTGGAGATAGTCCGCCCGGCGGGCTTCATCGAACTCTTCCGCCCAGGCGATGACCCCCGGCGCGATGCCGAACACCCGGATCGGCGCGAGCTCGACCGCCAACAGGGCGACCAGTGATTCCAGGCCCGCCTTGCCGGTGAGGTAGGGCGTGGCCCCCGCTCGCGGACGAAGACGGGCATGAATGTCCCCGAAGAGAATCACCGCACCCCCGCCCGGACGATTCGATCGTGCGAGTTCCGATGCCACTCCAGACGCCACCAAGGCTGGTCCCGCCGCCTGCGCCGCCGCTTGATGGAGGAAGTCCTTCATCGTGGCCCGGGCCAGCGGGGTCTCCTCGAACGGGGCACCCGCGATCACGAGGAGATCGGCACCTGGTGATCCGGTCCGATCTTCGAGAAATCGATCGATCGAGTCCTGATCCGCGAGATCGAGGGAAGCCGCCCGGTGTCCTCGTTCGGACAAGCGATCAATCTCCACGGTCGCCGCCTGGACGTCCCGGGCCGTTCCTTCGATCGACCAGCCGGCCTCCGCCAGATGCGCTGCGATCGCACGGCCGGTCCGAGCGGTGATCCCGACCACGATCGCATGCGGCGTCCCGGCTTCCGAGGTCATCACTCATTCTCCCGGTCGAAGGAATCGGGGTCGATCATCGCTCGTCGCCCCGCCTCGTGCCAGACGTCGACCGGGGTTTCCGATGCGGATCGCCCCGCCCGCCGTCGGCGGCCACGAGCGATCGAACGAGGGCGAAGGAGGGCCAGGGAGATCGGAATGCCGAGCAGGAGGAGGAGAACCAACCCGAAGAGAACCACGCCGGCATCGAGCTCCACTCGAGGAGTCGGTACCGGATTCTTCGATCCCGACTCGATGCTGCGGGAGGTTTCCGCCTCGGTTCGGACCGAGGGAGGCTGCTCAACGATGCTCTGGGGGACGGAACCGGACATGAAGGAAGTGTAAGACCCCGGCCTTCGTGGCAGGCACGTACAATCGACGGTCCAGCAAAGTCCACGGGATCAGGACCCTCGCGACGAAGTCGAGCGCCTTGCTCCCGGATACGGAATCAGTCGTTCGTGGCGAGTCGTTCGAAAGAAAGCCCCCCCCGCCCCCGACGGCGAGGCCGTCGGATCCGACTGGTCCTTTTCGCGGCCGCTGTCCTCGTGGCGGCGGGGTTCCTGTTTCGAAATCCCATCCTTTCCGCCCTGATCCGCGGCCAGCTCATCAATCTCACCGGAGGCGAGGTCGAGGTGGCCGGGGCTCGGTTCGAAGGATTGAATCGAGTTCGAATCGACCGGATCGACATCGAGGCCGTGGGCTGGGAAGGTCCGGCGAAGGATGTCATCCAGGTCGAGAACCTTCTGGCCGAATTCCGTCTCCTCGAAATTCTCGGAGGATCGTTCGGATTCGACCAGATCGAGGTCGGCCGAGCCCGCATCCGGGTGGCCGAACGGTCCGACGACCCCTCCGAGATCAACATCGCCTCCCTCCGACCTCCCGACGACGGCGAGAAGGATGAGAAGGACGACGACGACGAGGACCGGACATCCAGGACCCTCGAAGGGATCGGCTCCGTCTACATCGAGTTGCTGGAGATCGAAACCGGCATCGCGGACGGTGCTGAGTGGCAGCCGGACGAGATCTCCCGCTTTCACGCCCGGATCGACGCCGACGAAAGCGGCGAGGGGACCCATGGCTTCGCCCTCGCCTCGATCGAAGAGCAGACCAGAATCGACATCGCGACCGGGACGCTCGATGCCCGGTCGGGTGGATTCACGCTTCGGACCGACGACATCGACCTGCGTCGCGGGACCAACCTCGCCCTCTCCGCCACCGCACGAGCCGTGGTTTCCGCGATGGAGATCGGCGGGACCCTTCGGACCGCGACCGTGGAATGGATGCCGGGCGAGGAACCCATCGCCAGCCTCTCGATCGACGACCTCGCTTTCACCCCCTCGGGCATCGACGCTCTGGCGGAGGAGTGGGTCCGGTTCGAGGCGGGTCGGATCGACGACCAATCCCCCCCGCTTCCCCGCATCGAACTGGCGAACGGCAATATCGAGCTTCAGGGCGACCTGATCATGATCAGTGGAAAGGGCGGTCGACTCGCCCGGACGGTCGAGGCCGACGCCCTCCCGACCATGGGCATCACCGCGATGTTCAAGATGCGATTGACCGGAATCGAGAAGGAGTTCGACACCAAGAACCTCGCCTCCTGGGGCGAATCGCTTTTGGACACCGCACCGTTCGAGCTCGACGTCGAACTGGAACGTTTCGTTCGCGGTCCCGAAGGCATCGGCCGTCCCACCGATCTGCCCCGGCCGGTGGCGGAGGCGCTGGAGGTGTTGACTGCTCAAAGCTGGGATCTTTCCGCCACCGCTTCGGTCAAGCGAGGGTCGCTGGATCCCGAAGCGGCCGCCGACACCGAAATCAAGGCGAGCGCCACCCTCCTGCTGGTGGATGGCCGGGGCATGTACGAGAACTTCCGGTATCCACTCCATGCCGTGGAGGCGATGCTCACGGTCGATGGAGACATCATCGACGTCCGTCGGCTGACCGCGCTGGGACCCGGTGGTGATCGAATCCATCTCGAGGGACTGATCGACGGAACGTCGGATGACGCCGGTGTGGATCTCCGTCTCTGGTCCAGTGAGATCGCTCTGGACGACGATCTTCTGGCGGCGCTTCCCGAGTCGACGGAGAAAGGGCTTCGGACGTTGTTCGATCGGACGGCCACCGATCGACTGGCGGAAGCCGGACTTCTTCCGAATCGGCCGTCGATCGAAGATGCCGCCGCCCGGCTGCCCCGGCTTCGGCAGGCCCTGCGCGACGCCACCGCCTCCGACGATGAGGATCTCGGCCCTCGCCTCGACCGGGAAATCACGCGGATCGAGACCATGGTTCAGGACGGCCCCTTCGAACTTGGTGGCCGAGGCGCCATCGATCTCCGCATCCATCGGCCCCGGGTGAAGGGGTATCCGGTGGCGGTCGAGGGCCCGATCCGATTGCGCAATGTCGGGGGCGTGTTCTCCCAATTCCCCTATCCGATGATGGTGCGCCAAGGCGGCATCCTCCTCGAGGACCTCGCGGTCGTCATCGAGGAACCCGGACTCGAGGTCAACACCATCTTCGGAGGGCAAGGTCGGATTTCAGGCCGGGTGGACCTTCCCCGCGACGGCAAAGGCGGTCGGGACGTCCATCCCACGCTGGAGCTCCGTTTCAAGAACGATCTTCTGTCCCCGTGCCTCCTGGCCGCGGTGCCGCCCGCGCTCGAAGGCCGCCCCTCGGCGGCGGCGATTCCCGGCTGGCCCGGCACGGTTCGATCCAAAGCGGTCGAACCCGTGATCTCGATGGGATTGGAAGGCACCTTGGACTACGTGGTCCTCGTCTCGACCGACGCCGATGGCGACGCGGGCTTCGCGGTGACCGGAAACCTCTTCGACGGCTCCGCCACCCCGGTCGATCAACCCGCCGACGACAGGGACGACGATGAACCGACCTGGCCTCTCGGCTTCGATCTCGAAGACGTCCGCGCCACCCTCGAAGTGGACGACGATGGACTCGAACTGATCGGCTTCACCGGACGACGGGGAGACGGCGACGTCCGCGCGCGGGGTCTGTACGACTTCCGGACCGAGATCGGACGGGGCATCGCCCGACTGCGCGGCCTCGATCTCGAACCGCTCTATCTCGAACTCCTTCCCGACGCGTCGATCGAAGAGGGCCTCCGGCTCTGGGACCGTTGGGAACCGAGCGGACGTTTCAACGCCGATCTTCACTGGAGCAGGCGTGACTCCGAGACCGAGATGGAGCTCGACGCGGAACCTCTCTGGGCGGAATTCAACACCACCACCGGACGCACCCGCCTGGACCGGGAGCGTGGACAGCTCCGGTTCCGCGACGGTTGGATCGAGGTCCACGACCTGGCGCTTCGACTCTCCACCGACGGACGGATCGACGGCGGACTCCGCCTGGACGGGGACTACGGCTACCGGGAACTCCCGACCCCCCGCCGACTTCAAGGCGTGCTCGACAACGCCCGATTCGAATCCCCGGCGTTGGAAGAGGTTCTCCGACTGGCCACCGGGGAGGTTCTGGCCGACTGGTGGACCGCTCGCTCGCCCGCGGGACGATTCAAGGGAAGTTTCGGACTGACCAGCGGTCGAGGTCAGGAATCCGACTTCGATCTGGATCTCCAGCCGTCGACCTTCACGTTGCTGGCGGTCGAGGGCGACCCTGCAAGTCGAGGGGGAGGCCGCATCGAAGAGAACGGATCGATCCGCATCCGGGACCGACAGTTCTCACTCGGACCCCTCGAACTGCTGGCGGACAACGGATCCCGACTCTGGTTCGACGTGGTGGTTCCGAATCTCCTCCGACCGGAGATCGGGGCCCGCTTTCGACTTCGAATGCCGGACAATTCAGTGGCGGAGTCGGGCTTCCTTCCTCCCCCCTTCTCCTCCGTGATCAACGCCGAATCGGTGAGAGCGGGCGCGGTGGATGTCGAGGGGGAGATTCTTGCGAAGTATTGGATCCCGACGGGCATGCCGGATCCCGAGGACCCCACGGTTCCCTACGGATACGAGGCATCGGGGACCCTCGATTTCGATCGACTGGACTGGGATCTTGATGGCAGCCCAGTCATGCTTGAAACCGATTCCCGAGGCATCCGCCTGGGACTGACCGCGACCGCCGGCATTCCCGAGCAGTTCCTCCTCGACGCCGAATTCCCCCTCATCGAAGTCGCCGGGCGCCGCGTCCGGGGGACCCGGGCCAGCGGTCGACTGGACGACGACCCCCGGGCGTCCAATCCGGTCTTCCTGATCGCCGGAGATCGGGGGACGATCGGTGGCGGATCCGCGGTGTTCGAAGTCAGGGTCGAACCCGAAGCCGAGCGGTATTCCTTCGACGGGATCCTCACCGACGTCGATCTTGATGCCCTGTCGGACAACTTCGTCGAACTGGAATACGCCCCGGGAGGCGACGAAGATCCCACCCCCGCCTACCTCGTGGGCCGTCTGGCGATGGGAGGGATCTTCGACGTGCCCGAGAGTCTCGTGGGGCACGGCCGGATCGAAGCCCGTGATGCCCGCTTCGTGGGGCGCTCCGAACTGACGCTGCTCCAACTGGGCCAGCTCCTCCCCCCGATCCAGGACGAGTTGGCGACCGCCTCCGCCGAATTCTGGATCAACGGCGGGCTGGTCCTCATGGATCGGATCGTTCTCGAAGCCGAGACCATCACCCTGGAAGGCATGGGCGAACTTCGCCTCGCGGACTGGCAATGGTCACTCCGACTCCAGCCTGAAGGACGCGTGCCCGGCTGGAGCGAACTGGTTTCCGCGATCTCCGGAACCTTCGCCGCGATCGACGTGGGCGGCACACCGGCGGAGCCCATCCTGGAAGTCGTACCGCTCCCGCTCGCGGTCCCCCTTGCGGAACTGAAAGATGTTCCGATCGAATCACCCGCCCCATCACCATCATTTCAAGCCCCCCCTGGATCGTGACCCGTGACCGACGAAGCTTCAAATTCAGATCAGACTGAACGATCCCGACGGGACGCCGGCATTCGCCGACTCGCAGAAGGATATTCCGGCGTCGACGAACCCAGAAAGCTCGGCTTCATCGAAACGATGATCGCCACCGCGCTCCGTCTGGGACGTGACGGCGCAGACACCGGTGAACTCAAGCTGGTCGCATCCGCGGTGAAGGAACTCCGCTACGCCTACCGAGTCTTCCGACCGTGGAAGAATCACTCGAAGATCTCGATCTTCGGTTCCGCCCGCACCCCGGAGGACCACCCCGACTACGCCGCGGCGCGGGAATTCGGTCGCCTGATGGGGGAAGCAGGCTGGATGTCGATCACCGGAGCCGGCGACGGCATCATGAAGGCCGGCCACGAGGGACCGGGGCAGGAACGAAGCTTCGGACTCCGGATCCGGCTGCCCTTTGAAACCACGGCCAACGAAGTCATCGCTCAGGATCCGAAGCTCATCAACTTCCGCTACTTCTTCACTCGGAAGGTGATGTTCGTGACCCACTCCCGCGCCATCGCGGCCCTTCCCGGTGGCTTCGGGACGATGGACGAGCTGTTCGAGGCCCTGACCCTCATCCAGACCGGAAAATCCCATCCGATGCCGGTGATCCTGCTCGAAGGGGAAGGCGGCACCTACTGGCCGCGATGGCTCGAGTTCGTCCGGGAGGAACTGCTTGAGAACGGCTGGATCAGCGGGAACGACCTGTCGCTGGTGGAGATCGCGAGCGATCCCGCCGACGCCCGGGACCGAGTGCTCCGGTTCTATCGCAACTATCAGTCGAGTCGATACGTCGGCGATCATTTCGTGATCCGTCTGCGAAAAGCCCCCGATGCGGAGACCGTGGCGGAGATCGAGAAGACGTTCGCCGCCCTGTCCACCGACGGTCGGTTCATCGTGAGCGAGGCCCTGCCGGGCGAAACCATCGACCTTCATCTTCCGCGTCTGCACTATCGATCCAGACGACGTGACTTCGCCGGCGTGCGGCGACTCATCGATCGACTCAACGAAATCGAAGTCGTGGACACCGATCCCACCGGCACCGTGGAAACCGAACTTTGAGGACGGGCGTTCGAACCATCACCCTCGCGGGAATCACGATGGTCATCTCGGGGTTCGGCTGCCAGGTGCCGAAGACCGGGGTCGCGGCCGGCCCCGCGCCGGATACGGCCGTGCGGGCTCCGGAACCCCGGGCCGGGGTGGTGGTCGAGCGTCTTCGAATCCGACGAAACCCCGACCAGTTGGACGCGATCCTCGCGGGACTGCCCGACGCCGCGCCGGTTCCTCGGGGATCGGAGGGTCTGCGGAGCGACGGCTTCCTGACCATGATCATCGACGAGACCACCCTCGCCCGGCTCGAAGGTCAGCTCGGGCCGGACGTCTTCGTGGGACGCATCTGGCACGGCGAGGCCACCGGATGGCGTTCCGCGGGCAGCCGAAGGCTTCCCCGCGGAAGCGCGATGTTGATCGACGGACGAACGCGACGGATCGACGATCGAATCCTCACGCTCGCCCTTCGCGGCTGGTCCCTGCCCACCGTGGAGGGAGCGGGACTCCAGGTCGAACTCGTTCCCTACGTCGTCGACAACTCCGTCGCCTCCCTCTCGGCCCCGAAGCCTCCGGGGGAACTTCGTGGGATTCCACTCGCCGCGATGCTCTCCTGCACGCTCAAGTCCGACGAAGTACTGATCATCGCTTCCGCCCGGGAGCTCGAACTTCCGACCGAGGCCTCCGAGGAACCGGACTCGACGCCCCCCGAGCCAGCCCGCAGCGGCGGGTTCGCCGGTCCCGTGGTCCCACTTCCCCCCACCCCCGCGGCCTGGCTGATCGACGACCCGATTTCCGGAGAACGCGGTGTCCTGCTCATCCGTGGCCGGCCGAATCCGGGACTGATCCCCCCACCGTGATCCCGTCGCCATCATCACCCGCCTCCCCCGCTATCCTCGACACTCATGCCGAAACCAATGCCGATCGACAAGGTAAACCTTCGCACCCGTCGCCGGGCGGTTCGTGATCAGCTCCGGGAACGGACGATCGGACCGATCTCGGTGGTGCCGACCATCCTGACCCTCGCCAATCTGATCTGTGGTTTCGCCGCGATCCACTACGCGACCAGACCGTTCGGTGAGACCGCCGTCTTCGGTTGGACGACGATCACCGTCGGGGGGACCCTGATCTTCCTCGGAATGTTCTTCGACGCGATCGACGGCTCGGTCGCCCGCCTCACACGCTCGACCTCCGACCTCGGCGCCCAGCTCGACTCCCTGTCGGACATCGTCACCTTCGGCGTGGCGCCCGCGTTTCTCATGCTCGGACTGGTGAACCACTATTACCGGTCGGGGGGTGGTGCGATGGAAATCGTCGGACCCGGAGTGGACAACGTCTACGGCAAGGCGGTCTGGGCGATCGCCGCCCTCTACGTCTGCGGTGCCGGTCTTCGACTCGCGCGATTCAACGTCGAAACCGATTCCCACGACGAAGAGGATCACCGCAACTTCCAGGGACTGCCGACGCCGGGAGCGGCCGGGGCCGTCGCCAGTCTCATTGTGCTGCAGCAGCACCTGCTCTACACCTCGGAGATCGCCGACGGTTCACTCACCTTCGCCCGTGTCGCCGCCCTGGCCATTCCGGTAATCGCCCTGCTCTGTGGCCTGGGCATGGTGTCGAATCTCCGTTATCCGCACATCGTGAATCGTTATCTTCGCGGGGGGCGGGATTTCGCCTCGCTGGTCCGGATCGCGCTACCGTTGATGGCCGCAGTCTGGTTTCTCCAGGAGACACTCGCCGCGGGGTGCACGTTGTATGCCTTGTCCGGACCCCTTCGCGGCGTCTTCGGAAGAAACCGCGAGACCCGGCCGACCCCCCCAGTGGAGAACGATTCGTGAGCACCATCGACACCTCGGCCGAAACCGCCGGTCGTTTCGGACCATACGGAGGCCGCTACGTTCCCGAGACGCTGGTCGGCGCCCTGGAAGAACTCCAGATCGCCTGGGACGCCGCACGACAGGATCCGACCTACACCGCGGAGATCGAAGCCTGCCTTCGAGACTTCGTCGGACGGCCCACGGCCTTCACGGAAGCGCCGAGACTCTCCGAGCACGCGGGCGGGGCGAGGATCTGGCTCAAGCGGGAGGACCTCGCCCACACGGGGGCCCACAAGATCAACAACACCATCGGGCAGGTGATCCTCGCGAAGCGGATGGGCAAGACCCGGATCATCGCGGAGACCGGTGCCGGCCAGCATGGCGTGGCCACCGCCACCGCCTGCGCCCGATTCGGTCTGGCCTGCGAGGTGTACATGGGGGCGGAGGACGTCCGTCGCCAGGCCCTCAACGTCTTCCGGATGAGACTGCTGGGCACGACCGTCCACGAGGTCGATTCCGGAAGTCGGACCCTCAAGGACGCGACCAACGAGGCGATGCGCGACTGGATGGGATCGGTGGGCCGTACCCACTACATCCTCGGCTCGGTGGTCGGTCCCCATCCGTTCCCCACCATCGTTCGTGAACTCCAGTCGGTCATCGGCATCGAGTGCCGAGGCCAGTGCCTCGAGACGTTCGGGCGGCTTCCGGACATGGTCGTCGCTTGCGTGGGCGGCGGTTCCAACGCCGCGGGGATCTTCGCGCCGTTCGTCGCCGACCAGACGGTCGACCTGGTCGGAGTCGAAGCCGGGGGACGAGACGATCGTCCCGGAGGGCACGCCGCCCCTCTCTGCTTCGGCTCGCCCGGCGTGCTTCACGGCTCGTTGAGTTACGTCCTCCAGGACCCGGAAGGTCAGACTGCCCCGGTTCATTCCTGTTCCGCCGGGCTCGACTATCCGGGGGTCGGTCCGGAACACGCCTGGTGGAAGGACTCCGGGCGGGTGCGTTACGAGACAGCGGACGACACCGAGGCACTCGAGGCCTTCCAGCTCCTCTCGCATCTGGAAGGCATCATTCCCGCCCTCGAAACCGCTCATGCGATCGCAGCGTCGGTGCGAATCGCCGGAACGATGTCCCCGGAATCCAACCTCGTCATCAACTGCTCCGGACGTGGAGACAAGGACGTTCAAGAGGCGATGAGACTCCTGTCGGTCTGACCAGAACCAGGCCCCTTCGAATGTCAACGGCATGAGCGACTCATCAGATCCGGAACAACTCGAACCTGCGGTGACCGACTGGTATCGACGCACCCTCCGGAGTCGGCTCCGGCAGAGGGGCGAGAGTCATTCGGAACCGGAACTCGAATCCGAGCTCGAAGCCTCGATCGGTGCCGGAGACAGGCCTTCGGAATCAACTCGACTTCGACTCGAGGACCTGGGGCGGCGGGCGGCGGAAACGTGGACCGAAGGACGAAGAGTCGGTCGTTCCCGGGCGGCGATGCTCGGTCGAAGATTCGCGCGCCGCCTCTGCGGACGGTCGCCACACCAATGTGCTCCGCTCACCGACGCCCGAGGAACCCGAGTCCTGCACGCGATCGGCGACCTGCAAATCGGTGGCGCTCAACAGTTGGTCATCGATCTCGCATGCTCCGCCCCGGTCGAGTCTCCGCACCGGATCGTCGCTCGAAGCATCGCTCTTCGCTACCGGCCGCCGGTCGAACACGCCGAAGTTCCGATGAGCAGGACGGCGATGCATCTGGAGTTCGAACGTTTCCAGCCCGAGGTCGTCCACGTCTGCCACTACCACGCATCCGTGCTCACCCGAGCCTGGTATCGGCTTCTCTGCGACGTCGCGGCCGAACGCGCCATCCCGCTCGTCCAGTCCCACTGTGTGATCGGCGACCCCCTGATCCGGGGCGACTTCCAAAAGCTCGTGTTCTGCTCGGAATGGAGTCGGTCGCGCTCGTTCGTTTCCGGGGTCCCGGACTGCGTGATCTCGCCCGGATCCCCACTCGACATCTTCCGGGCCCCGCGCCGCGATCCATCCGAAACCCCGGTCATCGGTCTGGTCTACCGACTCGACGGCGACAAGATCGATTCGAACGCGAGCGACGTGCTCCGAGCGATCCTGGAACGCCTGCCTCGATCCCGGATCGTCGTGGTCGGGGACGGTCCGATCCGGGCAGCCATCGAGGCCCGCGTACAGGGCTCCGGCCTGGGCGAGAGGGTTCGCTGGCTGGGAAACGTCCCTTTCGCACGACTTCCAGAACTCCACCGTTCCTTCGATGTCGAAATCGCACCGGTCCGGGCCGACACCTTCGGATCCGGGAGCATCCACGCCATCTCTTCCGGTACTCCGGTCGTGGGGTACGGCGTGGGAGCGCTTCCTTCCATTCTGCGTCATCCAGCCGCGATCGCGATCCCGGGGTCGCCGGACGATCTCGCCGCAAGGGTGAGCGGGCTTCTGGAGAACGACGGCCTTCACGCCGAAGTCCACGCGGCCCAGCTCGCACACACGGAAGCCAACTTCGACTCCAACACCATGAATCGCCGCTACCACGAACTCTTTTCACGAATCCTCGACCCCGGCGAGGGCCGACATTCAGCGTGAACGGCCGTGTTTCGTCTCAACGGGTCGGATGTCGATGAGCAGCGGATAGTGATCGGCCGCATAGCCCGACGGCGGCTCGTCGTTTCGCCAGTCATACTGATCGCCGGGATGCATCGTGCCCACGACCTGAAAGCTCCCATCCACCACCTCGGCGTCGAGATTCGGATGGAGCATGATGTAGTCGATCGCACGATCGGACTCGTGGGTCCGGAACAGGGCGCGGGTGTCGCCTTTCTTGAGCCACCGATGCTCGTAGGCGTTGACGAAGCCCGCATCCTTGTAGACCTTGACCGAGCGGTCGCCGGGATTGGCGTTGAAATCGCCGAGGACCGTGATGTTCGCCGCTGAATCCTTCGCCAGCCGTTGTTCGAGAAGCTCGACCAGCTGCAGAGCCTCGCTTTCACGTTGTCGTCGGTATCGACCGGACTTGTGGTGAACCACCACCACCGTCAGTTCGTACGCATCGCGATCTTCCGTCGCGGGAATCTCGACGTCCACCATGAGAGGACTCCGCTGGAACCTCGCCGGCGCTTCACCATCCTCCGTCCAACCTTCACCGGTCTTCTTCGCCTCCATGTCGGCCAGTCCCTCTTCCGGCCAGATGGTCACCGCGGTGATCGGAAATCGACTCAGGACGCTCTGCTCGACGCCGCGGTAGTAGCCGACATCCCGACTCACGAGGTGGTCGTACCCCTGATCCGCCAGAAACTCGTCGCGGAACCATCGAAGTGCATCCTCGCCCTCGACTTCCTGGAGGCACAGGACATCGGCATCGAGAGACCGGATGGCCTTGGCAATGGCTTCACATCGTTCACGCGGCGTGGCCATGGCGAGATCGTCGTATTCGCCCTGCAGATCGGGATCATCGAACGGGTCGAAGAGATTGAGAACGTTGTACGAGCAGATCCGGATGGCGTCCTTCGGCTTGGCGATGGGCTCGACCCGACCAAAGCGGTGGCCCGGCCCATCCGACGCCACCTTCTCCGCCTTCTTCGTTCCGAAGGATGGGTCCTGTCCGAAGACGGTTCCTCCGCCGATCAGAACGCCGCAGGTGCTGAGAATTGCAACGAATCGTGAAACGTGGATCTTCATCCCCGAACCATAACAGTTTGGGTACCCGGCCCTCCTGATCTTCCTCGATCCTGCAGAACTCCGTCCCGGGCCGTGTCTTGATTCCAAGTCGGATCGCGCGACTCAGGTTCCCTGACGTCGACGAGTGTTCTCTTCTGGAAATCGGTTGGAGAAACGGCCATTTTCGAACCGAAGCCCGGCCGAACCAGCTATTTTGGGGACGAAGCGCCCGCCGTGGGATCTCTCGTCACCGATCCCCGAACAATGAATCGTGCGATATGCCGCCGTTTGAACGGTCCAAAATTCTGGTGGTGGAACCCAAGTGGACGGGGCATTACCCCATGTTCGCCGCGTTGACCGCCGAAGCCCTCCGAACACTCAGCCCGTCCGTGACCCTTTCGTTGACCGTCGAGTCCTGCGACGAGCCCGGCTGCATGGCCGGGTTGGCGGCAGCCTCGGTCACCGACCGCGTCGAAGTTCGTCGGAGCCTTCCGAACCTGACCGGGGGCTACAGCCCGGTCACCGAGGCCGGAGGACGATTGGAATGGTCGCTCATCGCAGAGGAAGTGGCGAGAATCAAACCGGACATGATCGTGCTGCCCTCGGCCGATGCCGTGGCCTGCGTCCGTCCCGGGAGGCGTCCCAGCCAGATCAACGCGGCCACCATCGCCGGCTGCGTGCACGGCGCACGATTCGGTTACGGGGGACGCGGTCTCAGATTTCTCCTCCGACGCGAGTGGATGCGACGCCGATGGCGGCAGAGCGGGATCCATCTCGGATCCATGGATCCGATCGCGGTCCGAAACCGAGGGTCACTCTCTCTTCGAATCCTCCCCCACCCTCTTTCGATGCGATCCGAATCGCCGACCGCATCGCGCTCGCTCCCGTTGAATGAACAATTCGGAAAGCGGCGAGTGATTCTCGCCATTGGAGAACATTCAAACCGCAAGAGAACCGATCGCTTGATTCTCGGTTGGCCCGATCCAGCCCCGGAGAACGCCGTTCTCGTCGTGGCCGGCAGGAGAGGAGCCGAGGTCGACGATGCACTCGAGTCGCGACGTGGAGACCTCGAGTCCGGAAGAATCGTGAGCATCGACCGGACTCTCTCCACCCCGGAATTCGATGGCCTGCTGGAACGGGCGGACGTGACCACCGCGATCTATCAACAGCATGTGGGAATTTCGGGCGTCGTGTTCGATGCGGCAAGACTCGGAACCGCCGTCCTCGCTTCCCAGGAAGGCGGCATCGGTCACATGGTCAAGGAACATGGCCTGGGCCGAGTCATCCCGAGCGCGGACGACGCGGTCCTCGCGGCCGCCCTTGCCGATGTGGCCTCCGAGGATCCGCGGACGAATCCAGCGCTGCGAGACGCGTTCGTGAAGACCGGATCGAAGGCGTCCGTGGCCGAAGCCTGGGAAAGACTGATTCCCCGAACCCACCGCGTTTGAAATCGATTCCGATCCCGAATCAGACCAGCTCTTCCATGAGCTTGCGAACGGATGCCCCCCACGCCGGCCAATTCAAGACGCTTCGGTATCGGTTGAACGCCTCGCTGGAGAATGATGCGTAGCGATCTTCCCGGCTGATCATCTCCTCGATGGCATCGACCCAGCCGCGGCAGGGCGTCCTCACCGGCAGAACCCGTCCGGTGAGGCCATCAAGGACCACCGTCGGCAGGCCGCCGACATCGGAGACGACCGCGGGTCTCGCGAAGGCGGCACTCTCGATCGGTGAGATCCCGTACATCTCGGCCAGACTCGGCAGGAGTGAGACGTGACATTTCCGCAGGAGGGAACGATGCCGGGCGGCGTCCTCTTGATTGCCGAGTTGAAGTCGCCCGGCCCATTCGACCACCTCGGATTCGCATTCCGAACGATGCGGACCGACGTAGTGAAGCGTGGCGTTCCAACCACGAAGCCGCAATTCCGCTGCGATATTCACGCAGAGTCCCAACTGCTTGCGCTCCGGATCCGCCGCCACCAGCAGGAGATCGAGGGAATCGGACCCCGGTGGATCGGCCGGAACCATGATTCCGTCCTGCAGACCCGCCGAAACATTGGCCCCCAGAGGAACCACTGACACCTTGGCCGGTTCACCCCGATGATCTTCGATCGCGGACCGGGCGGATGATCTGCTCGCGAGCACGACTCGATCCGCTCGGGCGATCGCCTTGTCCTCAAAATCGTTCATCGCCGCCTTCCAAATCCGGCCACGACGGCGATACACGTCGTAGGTCTCGACCAGAAGCGTTGCGGTCGCATCCGAGGCGTAGACGATCGGCTTGGAGGTTTCCATGAAACCGATCGGTCGGCTCATGCAGGGACCGAAGACCACATCCGGACAGGTTCGACGCACGATCTCATCCGCGATTCGGGCGGATGCCCGGGCATGAGCTTCAAGCCGTCGCTTGACCCGCCCGCTTGCCAGCCGTTCGACGCAATACTGCTGCAGCTTTCGTCCACGGCGAAGAACCCTCGAGCCCGCCAACGACTTTCTGACGTTGTGGAAACCGGAGACCAGATTGAACGGACCGATTTCTCCGAGGGTCACGTCGCAGCCGGCCTTCTCGAGGCCCAGTCTCATCCCGAAGGGCATACCGGACAACGCGGACTTGTCGTGCAAGCCATCCCACGCCAGAACAAGAACTCGGGGTCCCGAAGTGCTCATGACTTCTCCGAGGGGGGCATCGGCGGTTTTCTGGATGTGATCCAGCAATATCTTCCCAAGAGGCAGATCATGCTGGTTTTCGATCGAAACGGGGCTTCCTGATTCGAAACTCAGGCCAGCAGTCTCATCGGCTCTTCGATCATGCTCTTCAAGGTCGCGAGATACCGAGCCGCCATGGCACCGTCGATCACTCGATGATCCAGGCTCAGGTTCGCCGCCATCTCCCAGCCCACCGCCAGCTGGTGATCGCGTACCACCGGCTTTTCGATCGCCGCTCCGCACGCGAGGATCGCACTGTTCGGAGGATTGATGATCGCGGTGAAATCATCGACTCCGAACATTCCAAGGTTCGAGATCGTGAAGGTGGAATCGGACATCTCATCGGTGGACAGCCCCTTCTCACGGGCCTTCACCGCCAATGCCTTGGTCTCGGCGGAGATCATTCGAAGGCTCTTCAGGTTCGCATCGCGAATCGTCGCCACCACCAGACCGCCTCCGCGTTCCTCGGAAAGCGAGACCGCCACTCCGATGTTGACCCGGCCGTGAACCAGGATTCGATCCCCCGCCCAACTCGCGTTGAACATGGAATGTTCCGCCATCGCGAGGGCGGAGGCCCGAACGAGGAAGTCGTTGACGCTGAGTTTGACTCCCTCTCCAGCGAGCTTCTCATTCAGGCTGGCCCGAAGTTCGAGGATCGCATCCATCGCGAAACACATCTTCACCTGATAGTGAGGAATGGTCTGCGTGCTCTCGACCAGTCGGCGGGCGATGGTCTGTCGCATTCCGGAGACCGGAACCTCGGTGCTCGCGAGAGCCGCGACCTCGTGGACCACCGGCGTGGTCAGCGAGGCGATCGGCGCGAGAGGCATCGGCGTGCCGCCCCCGACGACGCCGGCGGAGGTGTTCTTCTCGACCATCTCCAGGATGTCTCGCTTGATGATCCGACCGCCCGGCCCGCTGCCGCCGATCGTGGCCAGATCGATGCCGTGCTCCTCGGCCAGACGACGAGCCACGGGACTCACCTTCGGACGTCGACCGGTACTCGATGCCACCGGCTCGGTGGCTGCGGATGCCGGAATGGGCGCTGCCGGGACCGGAGCCGCGGCCGGAGCCGGAGCCGCGGGGGCTGCCGGGGCCGCGGGGGCCGCGGGGGCCGCGGCATTCGTCGCCGGGGCGGCGTCGATGCTTCCCGGGTCCTCGCCTTCCTCGGCGATGAGCGCGATCGCGGTTCCCACCGGGACCTGCGACCCCTCACCGACCAGGATCCGAGCGACCACGCCATCGTCGTAGACCTGCATCTCCATCGTGGCCTTGTCCGTCTCGACGTCCGCGACCACCGCACCGGAGGCGACTTCGTCGCCCTCCTTCACGTTCCACTTGATGATGGTGCCCTGTTCCATGGTGTCGGAGAGTCGGGGCATCGTCAGAGTGATGGACATGATGGGGTCCTGCAGGTGCGCCCGGACGGACGACACGGGGTTGAAGCGAACGGGATCGGAAGAGAGGTCGAACTCAAGAAGCGGACGAAGACGGATCAGGCGACGTAGAGCGCACTGCGGACGGCTTCGGTGATGCGGCGGGCGTTGGGCAGGAACTCCTGCTCGAGGTTCGCGGCGTACGGAGCCGGCACATCGGCGCTGTGGACCCTCATGACGTGATTGTCGAGGTCGTCGAAACACGCCGCGTGGACCTGGGCCGCCACTTCGGCCCCGGGTGAACCAAAGCTCCATGACTGATCGACCACCACGCACGAGTTGGTCTTCTTGACGCTGGTGACGATCGTGTCGATGTCCAACGGCCGGATCGTCCGCCCGTCGATGACCTCGCAGGAAATGCCTTCCTTCGCGAGCTCCTCGGCCGCTTCCAGACAGAAGTGCACCGGGCGACCGAAACTGATGATCGTCACATCGGTTCCCGGCCGACGCACCACGGCCTTGCCGAACGGGACGTAGTGGTCACCCTCGGGAACGTGCCCCTTCATCGCGAGCAGACGCTCGCTTTCCAGGAAGAACACCGGATCATCATCCTTGATGGCGGTGGCCAGAAGGCCCTTGGCGTCGTCGGGGAAGGCCGGAATCGCCATCTTGAGACCCGGCACGTTCGAGAACATGCCCTCGACGCACCAGGAGTGGGTCGATCCGAGCTGTCCGCCCGCGCCGTCGTTTCCCCGGAAGACGATCGGACATCCGAACTGTCCGCCCGACATGAAGAGCATCTTGGGCGCGTTGTTCAGGATGGGGTCCGCGGCCACGAGACTGAACGACCAGCTCATGAACTCCACGATCGGGCGGAGACCCTGCATCGCGGCCCCGATCGCCATGCCGGCGAAACCGCTTTCGGAGATCGGGGTGTCGATGATCCGACGCGGCCCGAACTCCTCGAGCATGCCCCGGCTGATCTTGTAGGCGCCGTCGTACTGGGCGACTTCCTCGCCGAGGAGGAAGACCCGGGGGTCACGACGCATCTCCTGGCTCATCGCCTCGCGGAGGGCGTCACGGAATTCAAGAATGCGCTCGCTCATCGTTTCCCCTCCGAGTCGGTGACGATCTGTGGCATGCTGGTGCCGAGGTAGGGCCCGAACTTCTCGACGTAGACGTCGGTGAACAACTCGGAAGAATCCGGCTCCGGCGAGGCCTCGGCCCACTCGATCGACTCGCGGACCTGGGTCTTGATCGCCCGGTTCCGGTTCTTGAACTCCTCGAGGTCGAGGAGCCCGGCCTCGATCATCGGATCCCGAAGCAGGGTGATCGGATCATCCGACTCCCAGTGCTCCTCCTCCTCCCGCGTGCGGTACTTCCGCGGATCGGACATCGAGTGACCCTTGAAGCGGTACGTGCGGATGTCGACCATCGCCGGCCGGCTCTCCGCCCGACAGGTGTCGGCGATCGCCTTCATACCCTCGTAGACGTCGATGACGTCCATGCCTTCGATCTCGTGTCCGGTGATTCCACACCCCTCGCCCTTGGCGATGATGCGGTGGGACATCGTGGTGCCGCGATCGATCGACGTCCCCATGGAATACCCGTTGTTCTCCACCACGAAGATCACGGGGATGTCGAAGAGCCCGGCAAGATTCATGGCCTCGTAGAAGCCGCCCTGGTTCAGAGCGCCGTCACCGAGGAAGCAGAGCGTCACGTGCCGGCTGGTACCGCCGTTGATGACCTCGTCGATGTACTTGTCGGCGAACGCGAGTCCGGTTCCCAGAGGCGTCTGGGCCCCCACGATGCCATGGCCTCCGAAGAGGTTGTTGGGCTTGTCGAACATGTGCATCGACCCGCCCTTCCCCTTGGCGCATCCGCCGATGCGGCCGAACATCTCGGCCATGCAGTACTTCGGGTCCATCCCGCGGGCGAGGGCGTGACCATGATCGCGATAGGCGGTCACGATCGGATCCTCATGCTCGACCGCCCCGGTGCAGCCCACGGCGACCGCCTCCTGCCCGATGTAGATGTGGCAGAAGCCCCCGATCTTCTTGTCCTGATAGGCCTGCATGGTGCGGACCTCGAACTCGCGGATCAGCAGCATCTGACGAAGCCACTCATGCAGCTGTTCGGGGGTGGCGGAAGTACGGTCGGCCAGCGGCCGACGGCCACCCGAGGCAGCGCGTGCGGTATCGGTCACAGCGGACATCCAGTTCTCCGGGAGGAGGCGAATCGGTCTCTGCAGCCCAAGGCTGCAGATCGTCAATTATGGCGGTCCCGCGGCCAATCGGCAAGCAGCACACCGACGGAACACCCTGCGGGAATTCCGGAGTCGCTCTTCGCCCTATTTTCCTGAAATCCGACCGCCTTCAAGGCCCCGGGAAGGCAGGTTCAGCCGGCGGCGATCCGCGGCTTCTCCGCCACGGGGAGCAGCCGGGCCTTGAGAATCAGGATGGCGGTTTCCAGCTGAGCATCGATTCCGTCCTCGACCAGGCCGTCCGGCCGCGGTCGGTCCTCGGGATCCCGATCTTCGTCCCAGTCGGCGATCAGATCGCTCTTGCGGCGGAGTTCGTACGCCTCCTGAGTCTGATCGGGGGTCATCTCGACTGTCACGCTGGGGTTGACCCCCCAGTCGTTGGATCCCGGCATCTTGTGCACCAGACGACCCCGTTCCTCACCGGGAGCCGGCGGCAGGGCGTAGTACTGGTTGGTGATCTTGAACGCCGCGGGCCCTCCCCGCGGATCCGAAACGTCATGCACGGTCTGGACGCTTCCCTTGCCGAAGGAACGTTCACCCACCACCACCGCCGCTCCGTGGGCCTGAAGACATCCGGAGACGATCTCGCTCGCGCTGGCCGAACCCGGGTTCACCAGCACCACCAGCGGCTTCCCCTCGAGGAAAGCGAGCTGCCGCTGGGCCGGACGCGACCACACCGTCTGCCCGTCGCGGTCCTCACAGGAGACGATTCTTCCTTCGGAGACGAAGAGATTCGAGAACCGGATGGCGCTCTCCAGCAGCCCACCGGGATTGAATCGCAGGTCGAGCACCAGGCCTTCGATGGAGCGATCCTTCTGCATCTCTCCGAGGGCTTCGAGGAAGTCGTCGAAACTGTCGTCGTTGAACGAGGTCAGGCGAACGTAGCCGATGCCCGCGTCGCGATCGATCCACCAGTCCCACTCCGGCGTGCCTTCATCGTCGAGCGCCTTCTTGTACCAGCCGTTGACCGAGCGGATCTTGATTCGATCCCGCACGATCGGAACATCGACCGTCTGCTCCTCGCCTTCGCGGGCGATGGAGAGGACGACTTCCTCTCCCCGGGGTCCGGTGATCTCGTCCACGGCCCGGGTGAGACTCCAGCCGGTGGTCGGAACACCGTCGACCTCGACGATCCGATCCTGTTCCTCGATCCCCGCCCGGGAGGCGGGCGATCCCTCCAGCGGATTCTGCACCATGAGTTCACGCTTGTCGTCGTGACGGATCAGGATGCCGACCCCCACGAAGTCTCCCTGCACCTGCTGTTGAAATCGCCGCAACTGCTCCGGCCAGATCATCTGGGTGTACTGATCCTCGAAGACATCCTCCAGCCGATAGGTCGCTCCCTCACCGAACTCGCGGAGCACCACCGCTTCGGGAACGTCGATCGTCCTCGGATTCGCCCGCATGAGTTCCGGAAGAATCCGGTGATAGTCCCGACGAGTCACCTCGTCCGCCGGGATCTCCGCAAGCCTCGCCCGTTCCCGCCGAACGATCTCGAGCCAGGCGTCGACCTTCTCGCGATCGGCGAGACCGGGGAAGTTCTCCAACAGTTGATCGGTGGACGCGAAGATCTCGATCGCCTCGAGACCACCGTCCAGCAGAGGCTTCCAGCCGCAGTCGGAGATGTGCTGGGTGGCTCCGATCCGCAGCGCGGACCGCAGCATTCGCTCGGTGATGCCGTTCAGCGGGACCTTCCAGTCCTCGGCGAACGCCTCGTTGAACTCCGGGAATTCAGCCTCGGGTTCGAGTCTCGCCATCTGTCGGCCTCGGAGATCGTGCAACGACCGGGGCGCGTAACGGGCGAGCAGGCCGATCCGTCGATTCACTTCATCCAGACGCCGATCGTAGGATTCGTGGATCTCCTTGAACTCGGTGTCCTCATGCAGCGTGCGGAGCCGGAAGAGAATCTCCTGCACGAAGAGCCAGTCTCCGACCAGGCGGGCCTCGGCCTCACGAGTTTCGGCGGTCTGGACGAGCTTCACGATCTCCGGATCGGAGAGCACCGCCTCCCAGTCGTCGGAAAGTGTCTGGAGTTCGACCGCTCCGGTGAGGGCCTCGGTCAGATTTTCCGACTCCAGGGCGTCGGCGATCTTCTTCCGTGCCTCTGTCCGCCCATCGGCCCGGTCCTCGTCGGTGGCGGCCGCGTGACCATCCCGGGCGTCCATCGCGGCTCGCAGCGCGTCGGCCCGGTCGGGGTCCGCCTCGCCCGGGATCACCTCGAGATACTCCATCATCTCACCCGTGCGTCCCTCCAGCGCGGCCTCCCAGACTCCCTGCCGCCAGGTCTCCAGATCAGCGGGAACCACGACGTCGGGTGAGGCCACCGTCTCTTCCTGCACGCCCGGATACCCCGCCCCGAAGGCCAGGGAGCTGGTCACCAGAATCGTGGCGGCGACGGAACGCGGAAGACGGAACGGACGGACGAGGCTCAGACTCGACATGGTCGAAGAATCCCTGGGGATTGAATCCCGGAAACGAACTCCGGGGCTTGAGACCCGGATCTGTAGGAACCCGGCCGGATGGAATCGGCCGGACGGAGCTGCGTATCCACAAAGGACCGCATCGGTGACTTCTCATACCGTATCGGGGTCGGAAAGTTCGGAGAGGGTTGGAATCCGGGTTTCTTATCAGACGGCCCGTCCTTCGCCCTCGGCCCTCGCTCGAACGACCGACCGATAGGGATCATCTCCGACATGAGCACCAACGCTGCCAACCTCGGAAACCTCGGCCCGCGGTGTGGCACCTGCGGGTACGACCTGCGGGGTTCCGGACGTTCGGCCAACTGTCCGGAGTGTGGAGCCGCCCTCGCCTCCAACACCATCTGGCCCGAGGATCCCTCTCGGGTGGACCCCGGATCAGCGTTTTCGCGGAGCGGACTGGATTCGCTCGCCATGGGTGCCTGGACCTCCGCGGCTCCGATTTCAGGGCTCATGCTGGCTCCCCTCTGCGCTCAGATCGCGATGCTCCTGGTGACGATGTGCACGATCTTGCGGATCCACGGATGGAGGCAGTTCCGCCGGAGTCCGCTTCGCAGATTCGACGAAATCGGATTCGAGCGGTCGATGCGGATCCCCACGTTCGTGGAACCCGTCGCGGCGTTCATCACCCTCGTGGTCTTCGGCCTCGTCGTCGCGGGGCCCCTTCCCCGCGTGGCCCTCCTCATCGCCTTGGCCGGCTGGTCGATGGCGGGCGTCGCCGGACTTCTGAGTCCCTTGATCGCCGGATTCCGACTCGGGCGACGACTCGACGATTCGGTCATGCGATTCGTGGGAATGGTGGCGATCGCCGCGTCTCTCATCGCTGGAATCTTCTCGCTCGGCCTGATCAGCCTGGTGTCCGTCGGCACCGTGACCGCGACCCCCCTCTCGTCGCCCCTGCAGATCACGCTGGTCGTGGTGACGATCATCTCGTTGCTCGGCAGCGTCCTCGCGGCCCACCTCACACGGGTGATGATCACCGGGATTCAAGCGGTGTTCCTCGATGACCACGTCGAGGATCGACGCCGTGGCCCGACCAGGACCCGGATCGGCGGCGCCTGGATCCACTTCCGACGAGGTCGTGCCGCCAACCCGGTGAGGTCCGACCCGGTGAACCGCGACTCGATTCCCCTGGAGCCGGAACGCCCGCCGAAACGGGAATTTCCCCAGACGCCTCACGATCGGTGATCAACGAGAATTCGAACCAAAGGCGGACTCGGCGAGATCGATCGCCCGTCCCAGGGCCGCCGCCTTGTTCACCGTCTCCTGCCATTCCGCCGCCGGATCCGAGTCGAGGACCACCCCCGCTCCGGCCTGCAGGTGAATGGTCCAGGGAGCCGAGCCACGCTCCGTCGGGACCACCATGGTTCGCAACGCGATCGCAATGTCGAGATCGCCTTCGAGATCGATCGCCCCGATGCCTCCGGCATACGGACCCCGACGCACCGGCTCCAGCTCGTCGATGATCTGCATCGCCCGGATCTTCGGAGCCCCACTGACCGTGCCCACCGGCAGAGTCGCCCGCAGGGCGTCGAGATCGTCCACCCCCTCTCGCAGCCTGCCGGTCACCACCGAACCGATGTGCATCACGTGGCTGTACCGCTCCACCTGCATGACCTCTTCGAGCGAGATCGATCCAGGATCGCAGATCCGCCCCAGATCGTTCCGACCGAGGTCCACCAGCATCACGTGTTCCGCCCGCTCCTTCTCGTCCGCGAGGAGCTCCGCCTCCAGGGCTCGATCCTCCGCCTCGTCGCGGCCCCGCTTCCGAGTGCCCGCCAGCGGGCGGTTCACCACGTCACGTCCCCGGACTCGACACAGGATTTCAGGACTGGCGGCGATCAACATGCAGCCGCGAGCCTGAAGATAGATCTGGTAGGGCGAAGGGTTCACGATCCGGAGCGCGCGATAGAGATCGAAGGGATCGGCGACGGTCGTCCGCTCGAAACGCTGGCTCAGCACGACCTGGAACGCGTCTCCCGCCGCGATGTATTCCTGGGTGGTGCGAACCGCCGATTCAAAGTCTTCCCGTGACATGCTGGAGACTTCGGGGGCGGCCGGAGGACGTTCGAGATCCAGATCGATCTCTCCGGGTGCGAGGTGCACCGCATCGTCGGTGACCGCCGCCACGAGTTCATCCGCCGCCCGGTGGGCCGCTTCACTCGCGGCGGCCTCGTCGTCGTGATCGGCGATCAGTTCGGTCGCCACCACGTGCACCGTCTTGGCGACGTGGTCGAAGACCAGGACGCGACCGTAGAGGCCGAGGTGCAGGTCGGGGAGACCGCGATCATCGGCGGGGGCCTCTTCGAAAGGCAGTTTCGAGGGCTCGGCCCAGCGAGCGGTGTCATAGCCGGCGAACCCGACGAACCCCGCGCGGAAGGCGCCCGGCGGCCGCCCCTCCCCGATCAGGCGGACCGGTGCCGCTCGCACTCGAAGTTCCCGCACCAGATCGAACGGATCCCGGCCCTCATGCTGGTGCTCCACCGGCGCTCCGCCATCCGCGGGATGTTCGAGGGTGACCAGGGAATCGCCGCGTCCGATCAATTCAAGCCGCGGCCGGACCCCGACCAGCGAATGTCGCCCCACTCCTCCACCCTGCTCGACGGACTCGAACAGGAAACTGGGCGCGGTGCGATCATCCGGTGCGACCAGCCGGCGGTAAGCGAGAACGGGCGTGAGCTGGTCGGCGAAGATCCGCCGGATGACCTGGATCGAACGCGGTTCCTCTTCGCTCGTCGGATCGATGGACTCTGGCACGGGGAGGACTCCGGACACCGGAATGGGTCGCGACCGGCCCGAGTCTAATCGACCACGGCCACGGAAACGGCGTCCGAAGCCCTCTCCCGACTACACTCGGGACGTGAATGCTCAATCCGCCAGCGTCGATGCCGTCACCTCCTCCGCCAACCTCGACCCCGGAGTGGCGGTTCGACTTGAAGGAATCAAGAAGCACTACTTCAAGCCCGACGGGTCCATTCTGGTGGAAGCCCTCCGGGGGATCGACCTTTCGATCAACACCGGGCAGTACCTGGCGATCATGGGTTCCAGCGGCAGCGGGAAGAGCACGCTGATGAATATTCTCGGCTGCCTCGATCGGCCGACCGCGGGACATTATTTCCTGGACGACCTCGACGTCTCCACGCTGGACGACAAGGCCCTGAGCAAGGCTCGTGGCCGACGAATCGGCTTCGTCTTCCAGGCCTTCAACCTGATCAGCGAGCTCACCATCGTCGAAAACGTGGAAGTCCCGCTCTTCTATCAGGGGATCTCCGGAGCCCAGCGACTCGAACTCGCAAAGTCGAAGCTCGAACTGGTCGGGCTCTCCGACCGACTCGGCCATCGCCCGAGCGAACTCTCCGGCGGTCAGCAACAGCGGGTCGCCATCGCCCGGGCCCTGGTCACCGACCCCGCGATCCTCATGGCCGACGAACCGACCGGGAATCTCGACAGTCGGACCGGCGAGGCGATTCTCGGACTCTTCGACGATCTCCACCAGGCCGGCCTGACCGTCATCATGGTCACGCATGACGATGCGGTCGCCGAGCGATGTCAGCGAATCGTCCGCCTGACCGATGGCGAGATCTCGAGCGACATCGCCGGCGGCGTCGCCTCCTGAAGCCGGGCCGACGCCCTCGGAAACGAATCATGCGGATCCTCGGCATCGACCCCGGCCTGCGAATCACCGGCTACGGCGTGGTGGAGGTCTCATCCTCGGATGAGACCAGGGTGGTCGAAGGTGGGGTGCTTCGAATCCCCACCGACCTACCCCTCCCCGCCCGCCTGAGGAGGCTGTACGAAGACATCGCCGGCGTGATCGATGATCTGGGGCCCGAACTGGTCGCGGTGGAGACCGTGTTCACCCATCCCGACCGGGCATCGACCGGGGTCAGGATGGCTCACGGGCGCGGGGTGATACTCCTGGCCGCCGCTCAACGCGGCATCGACGTGGTCGAACACCCTCCCGCCCAGGTCAAGAAGTCACTCACCGGCGATGGTGCCGCGGACAAGACCAAGATGCAGCTGGCCATCGCCAGTCGATGCGGCCTCGCGGCTCCGCCCGAACCTCCGGACGTCGCGGATGCGTTGGCGATCGCGTTGTGCGCGGCCAATCGGCTCGATGATCCCACCGCCGGGCTGACCGGCCACTGATTCAGTCGGCGGAAGTCGGCCGCCGGTAGACCACCGTGACCGGCGTCCCCTCCGGTGGAAGGACTCCGGGTCGGATCTGCCAGACCGGCGGATCCACCCCGATCTCCGGAGATCGAACCTCGACCGCGGCGAGCATCTCGTCTCCGAAGGTGGTCAGGCCGATCAAGGTCCCCGCATAGTCCGCGACATAGAACTCCCCCGGACCGAGCGAGGGTGGATTCGGACGAAAACCCGAACCGGCGAAGACCCACTCGGGAGCGGGATCCCCTCGTTCGTCGTCGATCGCCCGTCCGAGCGGGATCGTCACCCGCTGCTGGTCGAGCTCGAACATCAGATCGATCTCGATGTGATCCCCGCTGGCGGGAAGCGGAGGCATCTCGGCCCGATACCGGGCCGGTGAACCGGGCTTGAAACCGGCCAGCAGGAGGCCGGAATGCACCACCGAAGGCAGGGCGACGGTCGCCACGATCGCTTCGTGCTCGCGGGTGCCCTGCCGGCAGACCGCGACCTCCAGCCAGCCCTCGGACAAGGCGATCCATCCGGGCATCTCCACCCGTCCGCCATCGACCGTCACCACCACGTCCCCCTCCAGGGTGATGCGGCGCGGTTCGGGAATCGACTCGGAAATGGCCTTGGCGACCGGGGACGCCACCGGATCGGGATCGGAGACCGAGGGATCGATCGTCCGACATCCGAGGGTGGACGCGAACAGGATCACGACGAGGGCATTCAGTCGGAGCACGGACATGTTCAGATCCTATCGATGCCGTGAACCGGACTCCCGATCACCGTCGATTTCGGGTCGACGCCACCCCCCGGGAGCGTCTCGTGCGTGAGATGAAAAAAAAGGCCCGGCTGAGGCAAGCCTCGAACCGAGCCCTTCCGGGGGTGGGGTTGGGTCGCCCTTCGACGACTTCAGTAGGCTAGCATGCGAGGGTTCGGCCGCAACCCTGCTTCTCGCCGAAACCATGTTTTTTCCCAGTCATGCGGCTCGATTCCCCCAAACGGGGCTTGAAAGTCGGACCTTCCCCCCCCCCGCAAATCGCCTCCCCGTCATCGGGAAGGCCGTCTTCGAGTGCCTCCCATGAGTCCTGAAGCAAGACTTTCCCGTACGGTCCGCTTCTCGCTCACCCGCGATCGAGACACCCAGAAAGCACTTTCAAGCCCCCGAGGAAACACCCATGCGGGTTGGCCGGGGATGAACACCACCGCCGGCGCCTCCTGGACCGCGAAGATCGAAGTTCAAGGGCGACCCGATCCCCGCACCGGCTACCTCGTGGGGATCGATCGCATCGACGCGGCGGTCCGAGAAAACGCCCTGCCGAGACTCCTGCCTCGCCACGCCGAGGGAGAACTGAGCGTCCCGGAGGCGCTGAAAATCCTCCACCGTGCCGTCTCCGAACAACTCGCCCCCCCACCCTCCGCGGCCATGCTCTCGACCGAGCCCATGACGTGGTGGCGGATAGAATCGGAATCCATGTCCACGATTCGCCTCCGTCGCCGGTACGAATTCTCCGCCTCACATCGACTCCATCTGCCGGAGCTCGACGACGCGGCCAATGCCGCCCTGTTCGGAAAATGCAGCAATCTTCACGGACATGGCCACAACTACGAAGTCGAGGTCGAGGTCGCCTGCGGCTCCGATCACGATGCGATCTCCGTCGATGCCCTCGATGCGATCGTGAATCGAAATCTGATCGATCGCTTCGATCACAAGCACCTCAACCTCGATCTCGACGACTTTCGAGATCGGGTGGCGAGCGTCGAGAACATCGCGGCACGATGCGTCGATCTCCTGCGCGAGCCGATTCAAACCCTCCGCAACGAACCTCGTCTCCATGCGGTCACGGTCTGGGAGACCCCCCGGACCGCCTGCACCGTCAACGCCTGAATTCCGACCCCGGATCCTGGGAGAGCCTCTCGATGGCCCGATTCACCTTCCGGTGCGACCTGCACCGACTCATCATTCCGACCCTCGCCGTCTGCATCCTGCTCGGCGGCGGGCACGCCCACGCCGAGGACTGGTCCTCGCTCCGAGCGGAGTACGACCAGCTCAAGCGTTACATGGCGGCCAAGCGAACCATCGGAGCGAATGAAAAAGCCTCCCTGGTCGATCTCCAGTCGAAGCTCGACGCGTTCCGAGAGACCAATCCGAACGACCCCCGACCCGTGGCGATGGATCTCCAGGTCGCGATCTGGCTGGGCGACGATCAACGCATCGACGAAGACTATGAACGACTCGCCTCTCTCTCCGACCGCGACCGCGTCCAGGTCGAGTGGGCGAGACACCGGCTCGGACAGAATCGATACCAGAGCATTCCGATGATCCTCAAAGCGGATCCCATCGATCTCGCGGTGGAACCCGAAGGCGGGATCCTGCTCGCTCGGGCCCACATGTCCCGAAACCAGTTCCCCGAAGCGATCGCGGCCATCGATTCCATTCCGGAGGCCGGTCTCGCCAAACCCGGGATTCGAGGCCAGGCCACCCGCATCCGAGGCGAGGCGACCCGATGGTCGGCCCTCTGGCAGGATGAATCGGCCCGACGAGAGGCGGAGGATGCCGCCGGGACGGCCCCGATCATGCAACTGATCACCAGCAAGGGCCCGGTCACGATCATGCTCTACGAGAACGAAGCGCCCAACACGGTGGCCAACTTCATCGAGCTCGCGGAACAGGACTTCTTCGACGGAACTCGTTTCCACCGAGTCGAACCCAACTTCGTCGCCCAGGGTGGCGATCCGAACTCCCGTCCCGGTTCCACCAGTCCGGCCGGAGCCGGCGGTCGTGGCACTTGGATTCCCGACGAGTCCGGCCGAGTGGACAAGCGATTCCACTTCGCCGGGAGCGTGGCGATGGCCAAGAGTCCCGATCCATCAAAGCCCGGCCGGTCGATTCCCAACAGTGGAAGTTCGCAGTTCTACATCGTGCTCGAACCGGCGGAGAATCTCAATCAGGAATACACGGTCTTCGGCCGGGTGATCGACGGCATCGAGGTGGTGGAGGCGATTCGACGCGACGAAGATCTCCTGGAAGTCGCGACGATCTCCCGTCCCGAACGCGACTACGTCGCGGAGACGCTTCCGACTCCGGGTCCGATTCCGACTCCGGCCGCGGGTCCCACTCCCGAGGCTCCCGCGGCCGAGGTGACGTCGCCCGCGACGACGAACGCCGCGGAGGCGGTCGAGTCCGATGCTTCCAAGGATCCCGAAACCGCGTCCGAGACTCCGTCCGGAGGGTGATCCCGGACCGATGCCTCCGACATCGCGAAGGGTTCGCGGCGGAAGGATGACGAAAGAGCGCGGCCTTCTGCGAATCGATTCGAGTCGATTCGCCGGAGGCCGCGATTTCCAGACGGCGTCGATCGCAACCCTGCCCGAGCCGGAGGAGTCACGGTCCTCCGACGTCCGCCGAAGGTCGGGTGGAGTGAGGGGGCCGATTCCGGGAAGCCCGGGGAATCCTGAACTCAGCTCAGATCAAGCTCGCCGAGAAGTTGGAAACCTCTTCGCAGCAGGATCTGACCCGCGAAGGTGTGGTCGTCCACGGCGATCGCGACCGCCGGCTCGCATTCACCCGAGCGGGTGATCGGATAGGTGAATGCGATGTTCACCTCGGCGGCCAGCAGCGAGCGGCAGGCTTCCTTGAGCGTGGATTCGTTGGGAACCTCGAAGACCAGGATGTCGGTCTCCGAGAAGGTGAAGCCTCGCTGACGAAGTGCGAATCTCGCACCGTCCGCGTTTCCGCACACCACCCTCACCACGGCGTGATCACTGGAGTCCAACACGCAGATCGCTCGAACATGGACGTCCGAAGCGGTCTCCATGACTTCAAGGAGTTCAAGCAGCTTCCCGACGCGGTTGTCGAGAAACACACTGAACTGACGAACGATCGGCGGGGCGTAGCCTCGCTCTGTCTCAGGCATGCTCGACACGCCGGCTCCGATCTCTGGAGGTTGGTCTCGGACTGCGACAACCGGCCGAAAAGTCCTCGGTCCGGATTCTCCGCGGAGTATACCTTCAGGCTTCCGGGGACCGACTCAGGCCGGAGTCCGACCACCGCGGAGAAAATCAATCTCCCCGATCTTCGGGAGCAGCCCCGCCTCCGCGGCCTCGGTCAGAAGCCGTCGGATGGCCTCCCGTCCGGCATCGCCGGCATCAATGGTGAGTCGGTTGACGTAGAGCTCCACGAACCGATCCGCCACGTCGGCGGGAATCCCGCGTCCGAAACGCATTGCGTACTCGATCGAGGTCTGACGATGCTCCAACGCGTGCCGGACGCTCGCTTCGAGCAGTCCCGCGATGTCCGCCAGGGTGCCGGGCCCATGGATCGTCTCCAGATCCGACCGCACCAGATTCAGCCCCAGGGGAAGCGGCCCGCCGGCATGAGACGCCCACCAGGCCCCGAGGTCCTCGACCAGGTGCAGACCGTCGTCGGCGTAGGTGAGCTGGCCTTCGTGGATCACGACCCCCGCCTGGACTTCGCCCCTCGCCACGGCATCGGGGACCTCTGCGAACGGCACCTCGACCGGAGTCCAGTCGCGCCCCTGGAGACGGAGCGCCATCGTCAGCGCCGCCGTGGTTCGCCGTCCCGGAATGGCGATCGTCGGATTCCCGGAGGCCAGGGCCTCCATGGTGATCGGCGTGGTGGCCACCAGCTTGGGGCCGTAGCCTTCACCCATCGAACTTCCACACGCGGTGATCGAATAGCGGTCGGCGACCCGCGGGAACTGTCCGCAGCTGAGCGCGGTGATCTCCAGCAGATCTTCGCCCGCCTCCGCCCGCTGATTGGCGGCCTCGATGTCGATTTCGACCTGCTCGAAGCGGAATCCCGGGGATGACACTTCGGGTGGCTCACCGTCGATGCCGAAAAGAGGCCACCACATGAAGGCGTCGTCGGGGTCCGGGCTGTGCCCGAGCCGGAGCACGATGGGTTGCTTCTCGATCATGGTCGGATGCTAGCACCTGAGGCCGGCCGGTCGCTTTGATTCCGAAGATGTGAATCGAACACCGCCGGTTCCGGAACCATTTGAAACCTCGGGCCGGCACGGGTTCCGACGCGGCACATCCATCGATTCATGAATTTCGGATGCGAACCAGAACCACCCAAGAACACCGCCCGGTCGGAAGGACCGGGCGGCGATTCGTTCATTTTCGGGTGTGGCGGACGAATCCGTTCGAATCAGGGGCAGGGACCCCAGAGGGCGAGGAACGCACCGACGTCGGCGCCACTGACAATGCCGTCACCATTCAGATCCTCGGGGCAGCCGGCACAGGCGCCCCAGGCGGCGAGGATCGCACCGAAGTCGGCACCATTGACCACGCCGTCATCATTGAAATCGCCGGGGCAGTCGTTCGGCTGCTCCACCAACTCGCCAACCATGGTTGCCTGCGAGAGATCGACGTTGGCGGTGATGACCACCGGGCCGACACCCACGGGAAGATCCTCGGGCGGAATCTCGAAGACGATCGGCTCGATCTCGATGTCGGAGACGATCAGAAGACCCGAGGCCTCGGTGACCGCGGTCGAGAACGGATAGATCTCAGGGACGACGTTCGAGCCGACGATGTCAGCCAGACCGGTCACTTCGTAATCAAAGCTTGAGACGAACGGGGCTTTGGGGAAGTTTGCGATCCCATTGACCACATCACCGGAGACGCCGCCGGCGTCGAGTCCGATCATGAAGTTGGAGACCGTCACGTTCAGGCTCTGACAGCCGATGATCGGAAGGCAGAAGAATTGAAAGCCGAAACTCGCGGATCCGAGATCGAACTGAAGGGTCGGCAGATCAAGACTCGCGAACGGCGGCATGTTCGAGTCCACGACGGCTGAACCGATGCCGGTGAAGGACTGGGTGACCGAGCCGCTGTCGGTATCAGTCCCGAACGTGGTCGAAATCTCCACGACGAGTTCGACCGTGGCAACGCTTCCCTTGGCAACGGTGAGGTCGGCCGTGGAATCAGCGACGACCGGCGAAACGAGGCCAAAGGCGCCGACAACCAGCATGGGAGAGACAAACTGACGCATGAAGGGGATCTCCGAGTCTGTTCTTTTATTCGCAATGATCAGCCATGGATGGGAAGACCATGGCTCGTCCGCCTTCGAGCGGAGCTCCTGACGTCTCCGTCTGGAGACGACTCTAAGGTATCAACGCCGCGTCGAATATCGAACAGAAGGTGACGAGATCCTGTTATTTACCCCGGCGGCACCGTCGGAGGAGGCACCGGGTCCGGACCCTCAGAACGAGGGTCGCCCCCCCTGCAGGAACGGATTACTCGCTCGTTCCGCCCCAATCGTGGTCTCCGAGCCGTGTCCGGGCAGGATTCGAATGTCGTCCTCGAGTTCGAGGAGACGAATGAGCGACTGCTTCATCGCCTCCGAATCGGACGTGGGGAAGTCGATACGGCCAATCGAGCCCGCGAACAGGGTGTCTCCGGCGAGAAGCGTGCCGCTGGGAGTGTGGAGGAATCCCACCGATCCGGGGCTGTGACCGGGCAGATGGAGAATCGACCAACCCGGTCCGAGGGGACAGGGGTCACCTCCCTGAAAAGTCGCATCGGGAGGCGTGGCGGTGGACGGCATCCCGAGAAAGGCCGAAAGATTCAGCATCGGCTCCTGATTCCATGCGGCTTCCAGTTCGTGACATCGGATCGGCATCGGACCGAAACGAGCCAGGGCCCGATCGATGCCCGCGATGTGATCGTGATGACAGTGGGTGAGCAGGATCCCCGACAGGGTTCGACCCGAGGTCTCCACCGCGTCGAGCAGCGGCTCGGGTCGATCACCACAGTCGACGAGCCAACAGGCCTCCGGATCGCGTTCATCGGCGACCACGAAGGCGTTGGTCTGGTAGTCGCCGAGCGGAATGGCGGCGAGGACGGGATCGGTCCCGGGCGTCGTATGGGGGTGGGTCATGCCCCGTAGAGTACGGTCCGAGATCTCGGGGCGCGACTTCGCAGCGCCCCCCGAACCACTTTGCAACGAAGTTCGAGGAAATGCCCATGCTCAGAACGCGGCTCGATCCCACCAACACCGATTCCGTGGAGATGGACGGAGTCAAGGACGTCTCGATGCGGGTCCTGCTCGGTCGCGAACACGGCATGCCACATTTCTCGATGCGACACTTCGTGGTCGAGCCCGACGGGCACACCCCCCACCACAGCCACGACTACGAGCACCAGGTGATCGTCCTCGCCGGGCGAGGCGAAGCGGAGCAGGCGGGTGAGATCCAGTCGATCGAGCCGGGCGACGTGCTCTTCGTCGAGGCCGGGGCGGAACATCAATTCCGAAACACCGGTGAAGCGCCGATGCAGTTCGTCTGCCTGGTTCCCCGCCAGCGTGACGGCGGTGGCGAGGTACCGGGCTCATGATCGGTCTTCTCGGACCCCTGATCGGCCTGCTGGTCGCGGCGGGGCTGGCGATCTTCGCGATCCTGTCGCCGGATGCCGTCTACGCCGACCCGCTGCTCACCGGCGCGGTCGCTGGAGGCATCGTCTCTCTGGCCTTGTTCGGAGTCGTGTTCGGACGGGCCGCGTCAGGATCCAGGGAAAGAATCCCCGCGGACTCCGCCGAGCTGGCCGATCGCCTCTCCCGGATCGATGAGCATGTCATGCTCTCGGATGGGGCCAAGAAACTCCTCTATCGGGATCGGGAACTCGACCTGGTTCGGATGATGTTGGAACAGGACATCGCCGCCGGAGACCATGACGCGGCGCTCCGCCTGGTCGACGAACTGGGTTCCCAGTTCGGGCGACTGGAGGAGGCGGAGCGAAATCGATCCCGCATCGATTCACTTCGTCGAGCGGACGTCGAGCGACGGGTCGCCGAGGGCATGCAGACGATCCGCCGACTGCTGGCCGGCGGCGACTGGACCGCCGCGACCCAGGCCGCGGACCGGCTGCATCGACTGCTTCCGGATGCCCCGGGCCTCGATGGCCTGGCCAACCAGATCGCTTCCGCGAGAACTCGTCACTCGATCGACATCGAGAACCAGATGCGAGATGCCCACGCGGAGGGTCGGATCGACGACGCGATGCGACTGTTGCGAGAGCTCGATCGGCATCTGGTGAGCGGTGAATCATCCCGCGTGGTGGACATCGCTCAGGCGATCATCGTGTCCCATCGGGATCTGATCGGTCGGCTGTTCGGAGACGCGGTCTCCGAGAAACGATGGCCGGCGGCCCTCGAACTGGGTGAATCGATCACCCGCGACTATCCCAACACCCGCATGGCCGAAGAGGTCGCGGAACTCCTGCCCACGCTCCGGCAACGAGCGAGCGGGGTCCCCTCGCCCCCCGGGACTCACGACGCCTCCTCCAAACCACCCTCGGAAGCCACCTGATACTCACCGGCTCCCCTCAGACCGGATCCGTTGCACCGTATACTTCGCACCACGCCATGCCCGTCCGTCCGAGACCAGTTCCCGCCCTTCGCTCCCTGCTCCTCGCCGGCCTCTCGCCGGCGCTGCTCTTGATGGTCTCGATCACCGGCGGCTGCGACACCGTCAGCGGTGACGTCAGTGATTTCTTCGATGGCCTGAGCCCGCCGACCCCGCTGGAAGCCGCGGTCTGGGCCGCCGACTTCAACGATCCCGGCAAGCAGCGACGCGGGGTGGTCCTGCTCTCCAACGCGACCTTCGGTGGCGAGGAGGCCTACCTCGAGCTCTATCGAACCCTCGCCGACGAGAGCCCGGATCCGCTGGTTCGAGCCGCCGCGCTCCGCGCCCTCGGTCGCTGGGGCGACGCCGCGGACGCGGTCCTGATCGCGGATCAACTGGACAGCGAATACGAGCAGGTCCGCCTCGAGTCCGCCATCGCGTTGCAGCGACTCCACGAACCGAAGATCGAGGATGCGATCTGGCGGAAACTGGTGGTGGCTGAAGAACCTGAAGCGATCCGGATCGAACTCGCGATCGCACTGGCCCAGTACCCCTCCGATTCCGCGTTCCAGGCGTTGTGCCTCGCCTTGGACGATCGCTCTCTCGCGATCAACCTCGCCGCCGCGGACAGTCTCCGCGTGCTGACCGGACGAGACTTCGGCCTCGACGCCCCGGACTGGCTCTCCTGGTACGACGCCCAGCGAGCCTCCCGCGAGAATCCCTTCGCCAACGGCGACACGTTCCTGTACCCGACGTTCCAGCGGAAGATCGGTTTCATGGAGTCGCTTGCGTTCTGGAATCCGACGAAGTTCGAGGATCCCGCCGTCCCCCGCGGCCTGATTCCCGCGACGAGATCGACCTACGACGACACGCCCTCCGCGGCTCGTGAATTCCAGAACCTCGGTGAGGGTCCGTGACCGAACGCCCCGCCGAGCCTTCCAAAGAATCCGACGATCCGACCGGGGGCCCGCTGGACGCTGGCGTGTCCTCGGACGATCCGAGCGATCCCCTGCTCGGACTCCAGACCAGCGAAGGTCCGCAGGTGGAGGAAGGCGTCATCCGATCGGGGCGGCTCGCGGGAAAGACGATGTGGGCCGCGATCGGGATCCTCGCCATCCCGGTGCTGCTTCAGCAGACGCTGACCGCTTTCGTCGGCCTGGTCGACAAGATGCTCTCCGGAAGCCTCCCGGAGGCCATCGTGATCCCGGCGATGGACGGAGTGGGCATCGGTTCCTTCGTCGGCTGGTTCGTCTCGATCGCGTTGGGTGGGTTGGGACTCGGCGGGCAGGCCCTGATCGCTCGGGCGATGGGACGCGGCGACAACGAGGAATCTCAACGAAGCCTGGGAACGACCCTGGGGCTGGGACTTGGATGGTCGATCCTGGTCGGGGTCGCGATGTGGTTCCTGGTCGAGCCGCTCGCCAAGGCGACCGAGCTCACGCCCGAAGCGGCGAAGTACGCGGTCGACTACGTCCGGGTCATGGCCCTCGCCATGCCTTTCTCGGGCGTGATGATGGTCGGCTCCATGTGCTTGTTCGGTGCCGGCGAAACCATGAAACCGAGCGTCATCGCGGCGTTGGTGAACGTGGTGAACCTCATCGCCTCCTGGCTGCTTTCCGGGGTCGAACTGAGGGTCATGGGCACCGTGCTGGACAACCCGAGCGGGATCGATCCCCTGAGCTGGGGAGTCATGGGGATCGCCGGAGGCACCGCCTTCAGCTGGGCCTTCGGCGCATTCGCGACGCTCTGGGTGCTCTTCCGAGGGGTCAAGGACCTGCGGTTGAGAATGGCGTCCCTGATGCCGGATCCAGGCATCGCGTGGCGAGTGATTCGAGTCGGCTTCCCGAGTTTTCTCGAGGGGCTTTCCATGTGGGCGGTGAGCATCTTCGTCCTGACCTTCATCGGCGAGATCGCGGATCGTGCGGCGGCCGCGGATCCGACCCTCGTCCGGGGTGGTCTCGTGGGAGCCCACATCATCACGGTGCAATGGGAGGCGTTCAGCTTCCTTCCCGGATTCGCCATGGGCACCGCGGCCGGGGCCCTCGCGGGTCAGTATCTGGGAGCGGGAAATCCTCGCATGGCCCGCCGGGCGATGGGGGCCTGCACGATCGTGGGCGTGGTGATCATGAGTCTCATGGGGGTCGCCTACATGACGCTGGGGCCCTCGCTGACCCGAATCATCAGCGACAACCCCGTCCATCTGGCCGAAACCCCCCCTCTTCTGTTCATCTGCGGCACGGTTCAGGCGTTCTTCGCGCTCTCCATGGTGATCCGACAGGGGCTCCGAGGCGTCGGAGACACCCGATGGACGCTGTTCATCACCACCGCCTCGAGCTACGGAATCCGGCTTCCTGCCTGCTGGTACCTGGGAGTTCACCTGGAGCTCGGACTCCCGGGCATCTGGATGGGCCTGATGGGCGAAATCGTCATTCGGGGGGGGTTCTTCCTCGCCCGATACCTTCACGGAGGCTGGGCGAAAGTCCGAGTTTGAGCACTTGAAACACTCTTCACCCCTCAGAGGGGCAGAAGATCCCCGTTCGCCGCTACCATCGACGATCGAGTACCCGTCCGGAGATCAGCCGAGATGATCGAAAAGTACGTCCCTGCCACCCCACCGGGCCAGCCCGCGATCCGCGCCGACGCAGACGCGTTGGACCTCGGATTTCAGGATGCGGTCGTCGAGGGTGAGGCTCGACTGACGGCGGAGCAGGCGATGGATCTCTGGCATCGCCTCCCGCTGGCCGATCTGGGTGCCCTCGCCGATCGACGCTGCCGGGTGATCCACGGCGACTCGATTCGGACCTACGTCATCGATCGAAACATCAACTACACCAACGTCTGCACCGCCAAGTGCACGTTCTGTGCGTTTCGAAGAGATGCGACCGCCGAAGACGCGTACACCCTCGAATATGACGAGCTGCTCCAGAAAGTTCGGGAACTGGTCGCGATCGGCGGCACCCAGATCCTCATGCAGGGTGGGATGAATCCCGAGCTTCCGCTCGACTGGTACGTGGATCTTCTTCGTCGCATCAAGCATGAATTCCCGCAGGTCCACGTGCACGCCTTCAGCCCTCCGGAGTTCATCGAGTTCGTCAACTTCTTCAAGCCCGCCGGAGCGACCTTGAAGGATCAGATCCGAACCGTCATGGAACCCCTGGTCGAAGCCGGCCTCGATTCGGTGCCCGGTGGCGGAGGCGAGATCTTCGCCGATGCGGTCCGACACAAGATCGGACTGGGCAAGTGCACGGCGGATGCCTGGCTCACCGTCATGCGGGTGGCCCACGAGCTGGGACTCAACACCTCGGCCACCATGATGTTCGGGCACATCGAAGGAATCGGCGATCGGATCCACCACCTTGATCTGGTCCGCCAGCGTCAGGATTCCGCGATCAACGATCTCGCCGCCGACGGTGGCGGCCGCTATCACGCCTTCATCTCCTGGCCGTTCCAGCCCGATCACACCCCCCTCGGCCGACTGAAGGGCTGGGGCGAAGTCGATGGGGACGACGCCGAGCAGCCGTTCCCGGGAGACGTCGTGAGTCGGCTCGACGGTTCGGGTACCAAGGATCTTCATCCCCAGTTCGGACGACGGCTTCGACTCGCGGGCGCCAATTCGTATCTTCGAACCCAGGCCCTGAGCCGGCTCAGGGCCTGGGTTCGAAGATACGAATTGGCGCCCGCGAGTCG
>NYWY01000077.1 GCA_002685335.1 Planctomycetaceae bacterium | reverse complement strand
TTGGAATGGATGGTCGACAGGTCACCGGGAAAGGCCGGTTTCGCCCACCTGCGGGATGAAGACGGCGAATGGGTGGAGCGCGACGACGTGAAGATCTGGTTTCTGGGGCGGAAGGGTGATCTTCGGCCGGGTTTCGGATCGAACGAAGGAACCATCGGCCCCGAGCTCGGCTTCGGCAGCGTGGTCGGCGATGCGTTCGACGAGCCTGTGCTGCTGGTGAAGATCGCCTGGGGCGGCAAGGCCATCGGCAAGGAGTTTCGACCGCCCAGCTCGGGAGGGGAGGTCGGGGCCGAGTACCGCATGCTGGTCGCGGAGACCAGGAAAGTCCTCGCGGATCCCGCGGCGATCTTTCCCGAGTTCAAGGGGCGGGAGTTCGAGTTGATGGGAATCGGCTGGCATCAGGGTTGGAACGATCGGGTCAATCAGGCGTTCAACGACGAGTACGAGGAGAACCTCGCGAACCTCATTCGTGATCTTCGCAAGGAACTCGGGACTCCGGATCTTCCCTTCGTCATCGCGGAGACCGGGATGAGCGGCCCGGATGAAAAGCATCCACGGGCCCTCTCGCTGATGGCGGCCCAGGCCGCGGTGGCGAAGCGACCGGAGTTCGCGGGGACGGTCGACTTCGTCGGGACGCGAGACTTCTACCGTTCGCCGGAGCGGTCGCCGTCCCGGCAGGGCTACCACTGGAATTCGAACGCCGAGACCTACTACCTGATCGGAGACGGCATGGGCCGGGCGATGATCGAACTGGTCGGACGACGATGACCGAAGGGGAGACCGTGGTTGATGCATCCTCGGACGTGAACCGGTCCGCTCGGAAATCCTGCCGTCGAAGGATGCTGGAAGGATCGGTCCTGCTGATCTCGGTGGGATCGCTGCTCGTCTTTCTCCTCGGGCGACTGGGACCGTCGGGGCTCGAAGCCCTCGCGAGTCCCTGGACGCTCCAGATCTCGATCGTCATGTCGATGGGCATCGGATCGCTGTTCCTGCTCGGTCGTCGCGCTCCGGCGGTGGCCATGCTGCCGGGACTGGCATGGGCGTGGTGGGTGGTGGTTCCGGTTCTCACGACGTCGCCCGCAGCGAGCGATGGGCCGTTCCTCCGAATCGTCTCCTTCAACGTCAGCGTCACCAGTCCCCCTGATGCCGCGGCGATCGAATGGCTTGCCTCGTCTCGCGCCGATCTCATCGGACTCCTCGAATGCACCCCGGAATGGGTGGACGCGGTGGAGGGAATCCAGCGTGAGGACGGTCGACGATGGTCGACCATCATCTCCCGGCCGCGGTCGAGCGACGTCGGCGGGATCGCCTTGTTCGGTCTCGACCCATTGCAGGACGACCGGATCGGGACGCCGGTCGACGGTGGACTGCCACAGCTCGAGGCGACCGCGACCACCACCCTCGGCTCGCTTCGGATCCTTCTCGTCCATCCCATTCCGCCCCTCGGCGGCCGAATGACCGAGGTCCGCGACGCGACCTTCGAATGGATCGCGGATCGGTGTGAAGCCTCGCCGGTCCCCACGCTGGTGGTGGGCGACTTGAACGAGACGCCCTTCGGCCGGACGTTTCAGGACTTCACCGCGGCGACCGGGCTTCGGGGAGCCGGCGGCTGGTCGCCGACCTGGCCGGTACGGCTTCGCGGCATCACGATCCCCTCGCCGTTTCGGATCCCGATCGATCACGTGCTGGTTCCGGAGGGATTCGGGATCCGCGCTCGTCGGGTCGGCCCCGACTTCGATTCCGACCACCGGCCCGTCGTGGTGGATGTCATTCGCACCTCGACGTGAGCGTCACACCCGGAGAAGCCGAGGAACGCTACCCTGCCGCACATGGGCCACGAACCACACGTGCGACATCCGACCCCGAATGAAATCGTCGACGAACTCCTCGAGGGCAACCGTCGTTTTCGTGACGGCGTTCGTCGCGAGCGGGATCTTCCGGCGGAGGTCCGGGCCACCGGGGACCACCAGCACCCGAAGATGGCGATCGTCGGATGCATCGATTCACGGGTGGCGCCGGAACTGGTCTTCGATCTCGGCATCGGTGAGGCTTTCGACATCCGACTCGCCGGGGCGATGGTCGACGACGCGGCGCTCGGTAGTCTCGAATACGCCTGCGGCGTCGCGGGGGCCGGGTATCTCCTGGTGCTGGGACACACGGGTTGCGGCGCGGTGAAGGCCGCCTGCGACATCGCGTGCGATGGCGGCGCGGCGGGGAAGGACCTCGGAAACATTCAGGCGGTGATCGCACCGATTCTCGAGACGATCGCCACCGAAACCACCACCACCGGCGGACGCGATTCTTCGAACCTCGAGTTCGTGGACCGGGTGGCCGAGTTGAACGTGCGCCGCACGATCCTGGAGATCCGTCGCCGGTCGAGTCTGCTGGAGACCTTGATCGGAGACGGTGCGCTGGCGATCGCCGGGGCCATGTACGACGTCCGCAGCGGCGCGGTCCGCATGCTCGACTGAACATCGGTCCCCCGGTCGCCGTTCCTGGCTCCAGGTCAGCCGTGATCTCGTCCGCGATCTCGCCCGGGCTCCGGTCCGGGAGCGTGAATCAGATGATCTCCCATCGCCGATGGTCTCTGGGATGGTCTCTGGGGATGGTCTCTGGGGATGGTCCTCCACGGCCACCCGGGCGGGGGAACCGGCCGTTTCGGTCCGCGGTCTCCGGCGCAACCGGCTCGCGAACCCGCGAGATGGGGGATTTGAGACCGGGCGATCAGTCGCGGCTCCCGGTGGGTTAGGATTCACCGACTCAACCGGGTCACTCCGTCGACCTCATCGAAAGGAATTTTCATGCGTCGCGCACCCCTCGTTCTTCTCGCCGGTCTCTATCTGGCGACTCCCGTCTTCGCCGCACCTCCCACCGAGGAGGAGATTGCTGCGAAGACCGCGATCGCGATGGACTTCTATCGAAGCAAGGGTGACGCCTTCAGCCTCGAAGATCCCGAGTTCCATGCCGTGCTGAACGCTCAGCTCGACGGGATCGATCCGAACGAGTGTGACTACGGCCAGATCGAGGCCCTGGGCATGCTCTGGCAGTACACACCCACGGCGAAGCCGATCTGGCTCGAGCGAGTCAAGGCGCTCGGAAGCGGCGACGACTGGCTCGACGCGGCGCTGATGCTCGCCGGGATGGATGAAATGGATGCCGCCCTCGAGATCGGCATGATGAGGGGCGGCTTCACCTCGGTTCCCGATGAACGACTCGGTGAAGTGATCGGCGTGATGAGCATGCTTGATGCCATGAAGGTCGCGCCGATGCGGACCGAACTGGTCCTGCTGGCCGATCGGATGCCTTCGGATTCCGAGGCCCTGTCCGGATGGGTCCAGTATCCCGCCCTGCTCCAGACCGCCGGCGTCGATGACGGAACTCGCAAGGAAGTCCACGCGAAACTGGTCGACCAGATGAAGGCCACGGTCGCGGCGGCTCCCGAAGGGCGCGGACGTGCCCGACTCCAGAGCATGATCGCGTTCCTCGAAACCCCCGCCGGTCGTGGCGAACTGATCGGTTTCCCCGCCCCGGAGATCGAGTTCACGTGGAACAGCGACGGCCACGAGTGGAACTGCTTCAACTGCCTCCGTGGGAGCGTGGTGGTGCTCGATTTCTGGGCGACCTGGTGCGGACCGTGCGTCGGTTCGTTCCCCGACGTCAGGGAACTCGTCGAGTACTTCGATGGCTACGACGTGATCTTCCTGGGCCTGACCAGCCCCCAGAAACGGGTGTCCTTCGGTGGCGATCGCGGGCAGGTCGCGGCCGCGGACTTCGCCGAGGAGTGCGCTCTGATGACCGAGTACAAGAAGTCGATGGACATGACCTGGCCGATCGTGATGAGCAAGCAGGACGTCTTCAATCCTGATTTCGGCATTCGAGGCATTCCGCACGTGGCGATCCTCGCTCCCGATGGCACGGTGGCCTACAACGGTCTGCACCCCGCGGGTGACAAGGCCGGAAAGATCGACAAGATCAACGGACTTCTGAAAAAGGCCGGTCTCAAGCATCCACCGTCGCTGAAGGAGTCGGAAGCGAACAAGAAGGGCTGACCCCGACCTTTGCACGATCTGGAAGACGACGCCCCGGTCTCGCCGGGGCGTCGTCGTATCCGGATTTCGTGATCATTCTTTCATCGGGTGTACTCTGAACGCATGGACAAGCCTGCCCTGATCGACCGTCCGCATGTCGCCGCCCTCGTCACCCTTCTGATCTCGACCTGGATGGTACGACCGGTGATCGCCCAGGACGATCCCCCGATACCCGAGGAAGCCCCGGCGGTGGATCCTTTCGATCCCGGCGCCCGGGAGACCGCGGACGATCGCTGGCGGGGTCTGAAGCATCTGGAACGCATCCAGTTCCTGTCCAACATCACCACCCTTGATCAGTCACCCACGTTGCTGCCGCTGCGGCCCTGGGACACGTCGATCGACCTCAAGGCGCCGCAGCCGTCACCGCTCGGTCGGGGTCCGTCCGACCCGTTGTTCGGGGCTCCGCTGGAGCCGGTGCTGCGTCCCTGGCGTGCGGTGCAGACGGCGGCCCTCGAACAGCTCGGGCTCAACACCTCCGCGTATTACACGCTGCTCTACCAGCATGTGACCAACCCGAAGCCCGACACGCCGTCGAATTTCGGAACGGGTCGTCTTGACCTCAATTTCGTCTGGAACCTCTGGGATGAGGATTCACAAGGCGACTCGCTGTTGGAAGGCGGACTGCTGGGGCACGGCCTGGTGGGGATCCTCGTCCGACAGGGCAATCAGATCGGAAGTCCGCAGTCACTTTCGCCGCAGGGATCGGTGGGTTCGATCGAAGGTCTGGACTCCCTCTATTCCGGCCCCGATGGTGGCCCGGCGACCCTGAATCTCCTCTACTACCAGCAGGGCTGGCTGGACGATCGACTGGTGGTGTCGGCGGGCAAGATCCACCCGAACCAGTACATCGGTCTCAACTTCTGGGCCAATGACGAGTCGCGACAGTTCCTCGCCGGACCCTTCGACGGCATTCAGCCGCTGGGTTCCTCGCACGGGGGCTACCAACTCGGCGTCGCGGTCCAGGCGATCCCGGCGGAGCGGATCTTCGTGAACGCGGTGGTCACCGACGCTCTCGGGACGCCCGATTCGATGTTCTCCACCCTCGGGGAGGGATACGTCTGGAGCTCGGCCGAGACCGGTCTGATCATGCCGTTCGACGAGGAACTGCTCGGGGGGCCGACGATCGCGTCGTTGATCTGGTCGGGTCAGAACCTCGACGCCCTCGCCTCGACGCCCACCCGGAAATGGTCCAACGCAGTCGCGATCCAGTGGCAGGGGCATCTGACCGATCAGTTGGGCTACTGGGCCCAGGGGGCCTGGAGCGATCCGTCGATGTCGACCACCAACGCCCAGGTCTCGTGTGGGATCGGCATCGAGCGTCCCTTCGGTCGGCGAGGCGACCGCTTCGGCTTCGGATACAACTGGTCCCGACCATCGGATCCGGCCGGAAGCGCCCGCCTCACCGGTTCCCTGCTGGGGGCCGGGCCGATTCCCGTGACCTATGTCGGTCTCGCCTACAACGAGACGAACGTCTTCGCCAACACCAGCGCGCCGCCGGGGCCGCAGTCGATGATCGAGGCGTTCTACCGGATCCAATTGACCGAATCCATGCAGTTGAGCCCGGACATCCAGGTGATTTTCAAGCCCGGAACGCGAAGTGACGTCGATACCAGCGTGGTGCTTGGTCTCCGTCTGACCACCGACTTCTGAACATCGTTCGAACCGCGGAGCCAGAAACCGTGAAGAATCAGCCACTCCCATCGAAGATTCCCAGTGACGACGACCGCAGCGGTCGGTACACCATCGCGATCGCCCTGGTCGCGTGTCTTGGTGGCCTGATGTTCGGGTACGACATCGGGGTGATCGCAGATGCCAAAATCGGTCTCAAGAATGAATTCAAGTTCGGAGATCTGGCGATCGAGAGCGTGGTGAGCGCCGTACTCGCCGGATCGTTCATCGGGGCCATCGTCGCCGGGACGCTCTGTGACCGGATCGGTCGGCGAAAGAGCAACATCTGGGGCGGAGTCCTCTTCGCGATCGGTTGTCTGGGATGTTCCTTCTCCGACGGATTCATCTCCATCGTGGCCTTCCGGATCGTGATGGGCATGGGCGTCGGATTCAGTTCGGTGGCAGGCCCGCTCTACATCGCGGAAGTCGCCGCCCCGTGGTCCCGCGGCGGAATGGTCAGTCTCTACCAGCTGGCGATCACCGTGGGAATCCTGCTCGCCTTCGTCGCGGGCATTCCCCTCGGATACCTGGCCGAGGATTATGGCTGGCGAGTGGCCTTCGGCGCGGGCTCGCTTCTTGGCGCGGCCCTGATCTTCGGCATGATGGTGATGCCTTCGAGTCCACGATGGCTCGTGGCGCAGGGACGACTGGATGAAGCCAAAGGCGTTCTCGCTCGCACCATGGGATCCAAGGCCGTGGCGGAGAAGGAACTCGAAGCCATCCGACTCCGTCAGGTTTCCGAAGCCGCCGAGGGCCTCTGGAACGCCTTGAAGACGCGACCTGCGGTCCGGGTGGCCCTGATCCTTGCGGTGGGCCTCGCCTTCCTGCAACAGGCCAGCGGGATCAACGCGATCTTCTACTACGCCCCGGAGATCTTCCAGAAGATCGGGCTCGGTGACGACGAATCACGGAAGTACCTGGTGGCGGGCCTCGGCCTGGTCAACGTCCTGGCGACCTTCATCGCGATCTTCCTGGTCGACCGGGTGGGACGTCGTCCACTCCTTCTGGTGGGAACCGCGTTGATGATGGTGGCCGAAATCGGAGTCGCGGTGACCGGGACCGCGATCGCCGCGGATCCGAGTTCCATGTCCACGCCGGGTCTGATGGTGGTGTTGGGACTCGTGATCTCGATCGTCGCCTTCGCCTTCAGTCTCGGGCCTCTGGTCTGGCTGGTGATCGCGGAGATCTTCCCGGCGTCGGTCAGGAGCCAGTGCGTCGGAGTCGCCACCTCGATGAACTGGATCGGCAACTTCCTGATCGCCCAGGGGGCCCTCACCGCGGTGAAGTTCAGTCCGTCGCTCGCCTTCGGAATCTTCGCGTTCTTCAACGCGATCACCTTCTGCTTCGTCTACTGGCGGATGCCGGAGACCAAGGGCGTGGAACTGGAACAGATCCAGGCATTCTTCGAAGGCGGTGGTTCCCGGAAGGGCAGGACCTCCGAGGCTTCATCCGGCCGCGGATGATGGTGCGGTGGCTGCGGTCTCGGAGTTCGTCTTCAGGGCCTTCACCGCGATCCGAGTGATGATCACGGTCACCAGGATCGAAGCCCCCAGGCCCGCGTACAGACTGATCTCTCGGAAGAGCGAGTCCCCGGCGGCGATCCCGTCGGGGCTTCCGCTCTGGGCGCGGGCCGCGAGATCGGCGGTGTGTCGAGCCGCGTAGCCGATGTAGACCGTGGAGAGGTTTCCCGGAATCATCCCGAGGGCACCGAGCATCACGGTTCGGAATCGAATCCGGCTTGCGGCCAGAATCCAGTTGAGCATGGTGAAGTTGAGGGGGGAGAGCCGCAGCAGGAAGACGAGCCGGAGACCCTGGGACTCCGCCGCGGATTCCAGCGCCTCGACCTTCGGATGGCGGGAAAGTATCCGCACCGCGGCATCGAAGAAGAGTCGTCGCCCGACCGCGAAGACCACCGCCACCGAGATCATTCCCGCGACCACGCTCCAGAGCAGGCCCCATCCGAGACCGAAGATCGCACCGGCGGCGATGGAGAGGATCGACTCGGGAAAGAAGACGCTGGTTCCGATCACGAAGATCGCGATGAAGATCACCGGACCCCAGGGACCCAGATGCTGGAGGGTTCGTTCCAGGGCCGCTTCGTGGGGTTCGAGGATGGCGCTCCAGAACCAGGCGCCGACCGCGACGATCACCAGGGCGGCCAAGGCCTTGATCGCCAGTCCCCACCAACGATGGTGGATCGCCTGGGAGGGCTCATCTCCCGGATGGACGCCGGGGTCGGCGGGGTCTGCCTGGCTGGACATCTCCCGAGCCTAACCGGAACCCTTCGGGTCCTGCGAACTTCAGCCGGTCCAGGCGCTCAGAAGCAAGCCGACGTCGCCGCTGTTGGTATCGCCGTCGCCGTTGAGATCCCCGGTCGGGTTCCCGGGACCCCAGGCACTGAGCAGGACGCCGAGGTCGGACGCGTTCACCGATCCGTCCTGGTCGAGATCGGCGGGGTCGGTCGGAGGATCGACGGTGATCGCGGCGAAGAAATCCCAGATCTCGCGGGTGGCATCGATGTCCATGTTGCCCGAACGCCCCGGCCAGTCGTGGCCACCGCCGACCACGCGATAGAACCGGAATTCCTGTGGTTCGGATCGGGACCGGTGACGCTCGAATTCGATCACGCTTCCGTCGTTGGGTGCGGTATCGGGGAGCGTCGAGGTCTCGAGGATCGGCGTCGCCATGATCGAGGACCAGAGTTCGACCACTTCCGGAACCGGTCGATAGGCGCCCCATCCGTCGCTGTCGTCCATGTCGCCGTCGAAGAGCGTGATGTCGTCGTCGGTGCCGTTCATCGCGAGGATCGGGCGGATTCGACTCGGGTTGCACTCGTTGTAGAGCGAATCCATCATCGTGCCGACCACGGGGGCGAAACCGGCGAAGACCTCGGATCGACGGCAGGCGAGCTGGTAGCTCATGTCGCCACCGTTGGAGAGTCCGGTGACGAAGGTTCGTTCCGGGTCGAGTCCGTGCGTTTCCTGCAGGTACTGCATCAGGGCCACGAGGAAGCCGTCGTCATCGACGTCGAATTGCTGGTGGAAGGAGTATCCGACCTGCCAGAACCGACTGTTCCACTGATCGCGGGTCCCGTCGGGGAAGACCGCCGCGAAACCCTTCTCGTCCGCGAGCTGGGTCCACCCGTACTGGTTCATCATCCCGGCGCCACCACCGCCGTACCCGTGGAGGACCAGGACCACGGGGCCCGACTCCGGGAGGCGATCGGGCAGATGCAGTCGGTAGGTCCGATTGAGACCATCGTGCTCGAACGAGATCTGCTGGCCCTGGGCGCAGCCGAAGGACAGGAGGATCGTGGAGAGGACGGTGAAGGTCGTGGGTCGCGGCATGTCACGAGTCTAGTCAAGGTCTCGCGGATTCCGGATGAGGTTTTTCAGCGGTTCCCGGTTGTTCCCGTGGGATCGACCTTTCGGATCAAGGCCTCGACGTCGCGGCATCCGTCGTGGCCGGGGGACGTCGTCCACCCGGGGGAGGATCTAGACTTGTCATTGCGGTTCCGAATTCCGGATTCCCGCCCCTTCGTCGGAGCTCTTGCATGACCCGCTCGCCCTTCCTGGCACGACTCGTCCTCCTGTTCCTCGCGGCCTGGTGCCCGGGGCATGCGGTTCTCGCCGACGAGGCGATCGGCGTTCTGGATTCACTCGACCCTGCGGGGCGGGATGGAAACGCGACCTGGCGAATCGACGGAACGCCGTACGTGATCACGGCCGATGCCGTCATCGCCCGTCCGGGCTCGTCGGCGGGTGACGCGTCGACCGTTCCGGTGCCGGGCCGGCTGGTCCGGGTCGAGTACTCGGTCCGGGATGGGGTGAGACAGATCACGGCCGTGCAACTGCTGGATTTCGGCCCCGATTCGATCCAGGACGGACCGCATCTGATCTGGGAGGACGCGGACACGGCGACCATGTTCACGGTGGTGGACGGCGTGGTGATCCGGACCGAGCACGATGCAATTTCTCCAGGTGACGCGATTCCGACGCCGAGTGCGTCGATGCCGATGCTCCGCGTGGGTTCGGTGGGGGAGCCGCCGGCATCGTCCTGGCCGGACGCGGAACGAATTCTCGCGGTGAGCGATCTGGAAGGAAATCGCGCGACGTTTCTGGCCTTCCTCGAGGGCAACGGGGTGGTGAACGCCGCGGGCGAATGGATCTGGGGTGACGGCCATCTCGTTCTCAACGGCGACCTCGTCGATCGCGGAGACGAGGTGACGGAGCTTCTCTGGTTGATCAGGCGGCTGGAACGGGAAGCCGAGCAGGCGGGAGGCCGGGTTCACTATGTCCTGGGCAATCACGAGTCGATGGTGATGGCGGGCGATCTTCGGTACATCCATCCGAAATATCGCTTCACCACCGATCGGATCGGTCTCTCTTACGACGATCTGCATGGGCCAGACAGCGAGCTCGGACGCTGGCTTCGAAACCACAACAGCGTGGTCCGGGTCGGCCCGTTCCTCTTCGTCCACGCGGGCTATTCGCCCGAGCTTGATCGCCTCGGTCTCGAACTCGACGACATCAACGGAGCGATCCGGTCGGGACTCGGTCCTCCGGCGTGGCCTCCGGCGGCGAAGGCGGAACTTCGATCCGGGCTGATCTGGCATTCACAGGGGCCGCACTGGTATCGGGGCTATTTCCCGCAGCACGCCTCGACTTGGGGTGGTCGTCCGACCGACCGGGAGATCGCGGCCATCCTCGACCGGCACGGGGCCCGACACATCGTCGTCGGGCACACGGTGGTCGATGACGTGGGCTGGATCGATGGACGCCCGCAGCTCATCGGCATCGATGTCGCGTGGAAGAATCCTTCGGAGGCCGCGGGTCTCCGCTTCGACCGTGAAGGGCTTTGTCGCGTCGACGCGGCGGGGAAGGCCACGCCCCTGGTCCGACCGGTCTCCGATCCGGTGGAGTGAAGAGAGGACGACGTGGGTTGGAGGTAGCATTCTCGGGCCGGGATCGATGATCGATCTTCGGCGAGGAGCTCGACCATGACCCAGAATCGACGTCGTTTTCTCGCGACCGGTGCCGCCGCCTCGGTGCTGCCGCTCGGAATGGCCCGGGGCCAGGATTCCGCGAATGCCGCGGGGGTTTCCGCGAATTCCGGCGCCCGTCGCACGAACCCGATTGCGCTGTCGACCTATTCGCTCTGGCGCTTTCGGAACGACGAACTGCGGGACATGGATCGATGCATCGATCTTGCGGACGAGTTCGGCTTCGACGGCATTGAATTCCTGCTGTATCAGGTCGGACAGAACGAACTCCTGAGTCGATCACGTCGCATGGCCTACAAGCGGCGGGCCCAGCGACTGGGGCTTCCGCTCATGGGGCTTTCCACGCATCAGGGTTTCGTGACCCCCGACCGTGAGAAACGCCGCTTCAACATCGATCGAACGATCGCCCAGATCGAGGTGGCGTACGACCTTGGCATTCCCGTGATGCGGGTCAACACCGGAACCTGGGGCACCTCGAAGGACTTCGATGATCTCATGGCCAATCGAGGCATCGAATCGCCGCTCGAGGGATACACCGACGAGGACGCCTATCCGTGGGTGATCGAGGCGTTCGAAGCGTGTCTGCCCACCGCCGAAAAGTGCGGAGTCGTTCTGGGGCTCGAGAATCACTGGGGGCTGGGGCTCACGCCCGAAGGCATCATGCGGATCGTCGATGCGATCGACTCGCCGTGGTTGCAGGTGACCACCGACACCGGGAACTTCCTCGAGGATCCGTACGAGCGTCTGACGAAACTCGCTCCACACACGGTGCTGGTTCAGGCGAAGACCTACTTCGGCGGCGGGCAGTGGTACACCCTGGACCTCGACTACGGCCGGATCGGTCGCATTCTCGATGCGGCGGGATACCGAGGCTGGATCTCGTTGGAGTTCGAGGGCATGGAGGACTGGAAGACTGCGATTCCGAAGAGTCTGGAACTTCTTCGAGGCTCGTTTCCTCGTGTATGAGGGGCGATTTCGTCCCGATGTCGCCTCGCGCCGATTCGCTGGGTAGAGTTCCGCCATGTCCATGGACTCGTCAATCCGCCGGGTTTCCGCCCATCGCCGGGTGCCGATCGCCGGCATCCTGCTTTTCTGTGTCGTGGCGTGTGCGACGAAGGATGTGGCACCCTTGAACCCGGGGTCGAAGGTCGTGGTCGCCGAGTCCGCGTCCGGGGGTTCGACGATCCCGTCACCGAGCGCGTTGGTTCCGGTGGCGGCGCCCGGATTGAGAAATCTGGTGTCCTATCACGCCGATGTGATCTCCGGGAGCGCACCACTCGGGACCGAGGGCTTCGACACCCTCGCGTCCTTCGGAGTCCGGACCGTGGTGAGCGTCGATGGAGCGACGCCGGACGTCGAGGCCGCTCGGGCGCGAGGCATGCGGTACATCCATCTTCCGGTGGGCTACGACGGCTTCGACGAGGAACGACGCCTCCATCTGACCCGGGCGGTGCTTGATGGATTGGATTCGGGTCCCGTCTACATCCACTGTCATCACGGACTGCACCGCAGTGCGGGGGCGGCCGCCGCGGTCGCGGTGGGGGCGGGGTGGTCGACCCCGGAGGAGGCGATCGGAAGGATGCGGGTCTCCGGAACCTCGCCCCGGTATCGAGGCCTGTATCTCTGCGCCGCCGAGTCCACCCCGATCGACCCATCGCGGATCGAATCGGTCGACCCGGATTTTCCGGAAGTCCACCGCCCCGATGACTTCGTGCAGATGATGGTCGAGATGGATCTCGCCCTGGAACATCTGGAATCCATCGCAGAGGCCGGTTGGCGAACCCCGGAAGCCCACCCCGATCTGGTGCCCGCGGCGGAGGCGGGGCGACTGGCGGATCTGCTCCGGCTGGCATCCGAAGGAACGCGGGCGAGTCGGGAGTCGGATGCTGATTTCTCAGGATGGCTCGCGCGACAGTCCGGTCAGGTCGCGGGCATCGAGGCCCGGCTTCTGGTGGCAGACGTCGACGTCCTCGCGCTCGATCGGTCGCTCGCGGCGATTCGTGGTTCCTGCATCGGCTGTCACGCCGTTCACCGCGATTGAGATCGCCGCGGAAGAACGACGGGCGCGGGGGCGGATGCCCACACGACCGTCGGTTCGCGACTCGATGAAGCAACGGCTCAGTCGACGAGTTCGATGTCTCCCGGGAGCCAGGTCTTCTCGAGCCAGGGTTCGAGGGGACCGTAGAGTCGAAGCAGGGCGAACCACCCCTTGCCGGGAACGGTCTGGATCCAGTTCATGGCCTCCGGACCATCCGGGGCTTCGGGACCGAGGCGAAGGGTCACCGAGCCATCGGAATTTCCATGAAACGAATCGCGGGCGCTGTTCTTGCTCGGGAAGAGCTGGCCCGTCTGGAGTTCGGACGTTGTCTGCGGGGCGTAGGCCACGAACGACCAGAAATTCGTCGCGGGCACGTCCGCGGGGATCTCGAGCGAGTGGTTCTTCGAGCCGTCGAGGTACGCGGCGTCGGAGTCGGTCGAGATCAACGCGTACGGCGAACCCACTCCCGGCATCTTGAGCGCCATCGCCGGGGTGTTCACGGTCGCGCAGTAGAAGAACAGCGTTCGAGCATCGAGGTTCCGACCGCCGGCTCCAGCCTCGATGAGCCAGCGGTAGTCGCCGCCGACGAAGGGCGTGTACCACTGTTGGTCTTCATAGAGGAAGGCGCCGGTATCGCGAGGTCGCAGGAAGATGGCTCGGGCGGTGGCATTCCCGATCTCGACCGAATCCTCGAGGCTCCGGGTCATCCGGGGATCGGGATCGAAGGGCTTGCCCTTCTGGATGCCGATCGATGCGGTGAGCCCGCGGAGTTCGGGATCGATCAACCCCACGGGTTCCCGTTCGAGGACCGTGTGGATCTCCTCGAAGAACTTGAAATCGTTCGCGTGGATGGTGTTGAAGGAGATCCTGGACCCGTCGATGAATTCCATCTCCTGGGGATCGGTCCGTTCGGCGAAGGGATAGACCTTCAAGCCGGACTCGAACATCTCGACCGCGGCATCCGGGCACTCCACTGACAAGGCGTCAGTCGGGGCCGGAAGGAGGTTTCGAGCGGTGGTCCCGAAGCGAATCCTCGGAATCGTCCGTCAGGTCCTGATCACCGCTCGCGGGGGGGATCGACCGCCCGTGGGGATCGAGGCGAGCACCGTCAGGGGGCCTCACCACCACATGTTCCAGCTTTTCCGCCGCGGCATGGACATGATCCGGGGCGAAGCCCGCCTCGGAGACGAGGTAGGTCTCCCAGAGCCGATGGCGACGAAGGATGTCCCGGGCGGCGTCTCGTCCGGCATCCGTGAGGGAGACGCCGGTGGGGGATTGGCCGGCGACCAGGCCGAGGCGGCGGGCGGCGGCGACCACTGCGGGGGCGAGAAAGTGGTCGCCGCTGCGGGCATGCCGAGGTACGGGGATCGCTTGTGAGTCATCTTCCTCAGCTCGCCAGAGTGATGCGATCAGGTCGTCGATCGCCACCTGGCGTGCGAGTCCGCGTCGCCGCCACCCGCGGGCGATCACGCCGTGGACCGGAGCGAAGAAGACGGCCAGGGTGAGGATGCCGCCGGAGACCAGGGTCATCGAACCTGCGGCGTTGACGGAATCGCGATCGAACCAACCGGGCACGATGGTCGCGGATCGATAGCCGATGGTCGCGGTGATGACCGCGATGATCACACTCCAGGTGATCTGCCTCGACAGTCGATCGGTGAGCAGGCGAGCGGTGGCGGCGGGACAGATCAGCATGGCGATGACCAGGATCGACCCCACCGCTTCGAAACTGGCGACGGTCGCGACCGCGACCAGGGTCGTGGTCGCGAGTTCGATCAGGCGGGGCCTGAATCCAAGCGCTGCGGCGAGACCCGGATCGAAGGCGGCGATCCGGAGTTCCTTGAAGAAGACCCCGGTGAATCCGATCGAGAGAACGCAGGCGATCAGCAGGGTCCAGATCTGCCGGGGAGTTGCTTCCAGGGTGGCCCACGCGAGCGTCTCGCGCCATTCCACGGGCGCGCCGTACCACGCGAGCGTCTCGAGCTGGCCGTACAGCACGCAGTCCGCATCGAGATCGATCTGTCGGGCGGATGCCTGTTCGATCAGGAGGACGCCGAGGGCGAAGAGGATGCTGAACACCACGCCCATCGCGGCCCCGGGTTCGACCCGGCCGAGTCGTCGTACGAGCATCACGAGCAGCACGGTGATGATTCCGGCCCCGGTGGCACCGACGAGCATGGTCACCGGACTTCGGTCGCCGGTCAGCAGGAAACCGATCACCAGGCCCGGAAGCACGCCATGCGAGATCGCGTCACCCATGAGGCTCTCCCGCCGCAGGAGCAGGAAATTACCGAGGACGCCGCACGCCACCGCGGCCAGAATCGAAGCGGCCAGCGGGAAGAGATCGAGGGCGGGATCGAGACTGATCATGCCTCCGGTTCCGGGCGGGCCTCAGGAACGTCGACGCCATCCGCGGCGAGCGTGGCCTGGAGGGACGCGATCAGATCGGACGAAAGGACGTGCTCGACCTGGTCGACGGACCAGTCGACGTGATTCGCCGCGATGTCGGCATGCGTCACCAGGTATCGCTCCCAGAGCCGATGGTTCCGGGCCACGGTCGCACCGCGATCCAGGCCGGTCGCCGTCAGGATCAGTTCACGACTTCCATCGTTCGCGGTCGCGATCCGTTCCGCGCGACGCAGGGAGAAGAGAACCAGAGCGCGGAACTGGCGGCTCCAACCCCGGTGTCGGGCCAGGCGGTCGATGATTTCCGGTGGCAGGGCGGATCGCGGGCCGTTGATCGGGTCGGCCGCCTCGAAGGCGGCCTCCAGGAGGTGATCACCTTCCATTCGGAGCCGGAGTCTGAAGCGGCGGTGGAGGTTGGAGAACACTCCGCGATTGGGGGCGAACAGCAGGCTCACCGTGAACACCGCTCCGGTGGAGAGCACGATGACCGCGCCCGCGGGCTGCCGTGGGAAACTGGCGGAGATGACGGCCCCCAACCACCCGCCGGCGCCTCCGAGGGTTCCGGCGAGCACCACCAGCAGCCAGAGGCGATCGGTCCAGAAACGGGCGGAAACCGGCGGAATGACCAGCATCGCCACCACCAACACGATGCCGACCGCCTGGAGTCCGGCGACGGTGACCAGCACCACGAGGCCGAGCATCAGCAGGTCGACCGGCCCGACCGGCCAGCCTGCGGATCGTGCGAAGCCGGCGTCGAAGCAGACCATTCCGAACTCGCGGCGGAACGCCAGCGTGCTCGCGACCGTGAGGAGCGCAAGACCGCACATCACCAGGGCGTCCTCGACAAGCATGGAGGCGGTGCGGCCGTAGATGAAGTGATCGATTCCGGCGCTGCTGGAGGACTCGTTGGCCTGGATCCAGCTGAGAAGCACCACGCCCGCTCCGAAGAACACGCTCAACACGATGCCGATGGCGGCGTCTTCGCGAATCCGCGTGTGTCTGACCAGGCCGTGGATCACCAGCACCCCGAGGATTCCGCTCGCGGCCGCACCCGTCAGGAGCAGGGGCAGCGAACGTCCCTCGCCTCCGAAGGCGATCGACACGAGGAACGCGATGGCGATTCCCGGAAGGGTGGCGTGACTCAGTGCGTCCGCGACCAGAGATCGTCGACGAAGAAGGGCGAAGACTCCGACCACGCCCGCGGCGATGCCGAGCATGGTGGTACCAAGGGTGACGATGGATGCGTTGTAGCCGCCGCGAAAGCTGGCGATCCGGAGAATCTCCATCCATCCCGCCGCGTCACCGGGATCACCGATCGTCGCCAGGGTCACGGAGACTCCCGCCGACCTCGGTCCCGGGCGATGGCTTCGGCCGCTTCGGCCAGCAGGGTGAGTCTGCCTCCGTAGGTCTTCTGGAGGTTCTGGTTGGTGAAGGCGGTGGAGACGGCGCCGGAAGCCACGATCCGCATGTTCAGCAGGAGGACCTCGTCGAAGTATTCGGGCACGGTCTGCAGATCGTGATGAACCACGATCACGGTCCGGCCTTCGTCCCGAAGAAGTCGCAGGACGTCCACGATCGCCCGCTCGGTCGCGGCGTCGACGCCGGCGAACGGTTCGTCCATGAAGTAGAGGTCCGCATCCTGGGCGAGGGCTCGCGCGAGAAAGACCCGCTGTTGCTGGCCGCCCGAGAGCTGGCTGATCTGTCGATGTTCGTACCCTTCGAGGCCGACCCGGTGGAGACAGGCGATCCCGGCTTCCCGGTGACGGCGACCGACCGGACGGCACCAGCCGATTTTTCGATACCGGCCCATGCAGGTCACATCGAGGGCGGAAACCGGAAAATCCCAGTCCACCGATTCACGCTGGGGCACGTAACCGACGCGATGTCTGACCTGGGAGATGGGCTGGCCCCAGAACTCCACCACCCCGCTCGCCCGCGGAATCAGATCGAGGCACCCTTTGATCAAGGTGCTCTTCCCCGCTCCGTTGGGGCCCACGATCGCGATCAGTCTTCCCGCCGGTGCGTCGTAGTCGACGTCCCAGAGAACGGGCTTCCGGTCGTAGGCGACGGTCATCGCGTGGACTGAAAGGGGGCTCGAGGATGAGTGCTCGGGGCGATCGCGGAGCCCCGGGCGTGGTCCGTCCTCGCTCGTCATTTGGCGTCCGTTTTCGAGAGTCGTCCGACGCGTCCTCGGACCGGGGCTTCGCCCCCGAGGGCCCGCACGATGGTGGTCACGTTGTGGTCGATCATCCCGGGGTAGGTTCCCTCGTAGGTTCCCGCGTCACCCATGGCGTCGCTGAAGAGCTCGCCTCCGATGCGCACGTCATGGCCCCGGGCACGCGCCCCGGCGACCAGGGCCTCGACGTGACGGGGGGGCACGGTCGACTCGATGAACACCGCCGGCACGTTCCGCGAGACCAGAAGGTCGACGATTCGAGCGAGGTCACGCACGCCGGCTTCGCTTTCGGTCGAGATGCCCTGGATGCCGACCACTTCGAATCCGAAACGGCGGCCGAAGTATTCGAAGGCGTCGTGGGCGGTGACCAGGATGCGGGTGGACTCGGGGACGGTGGCGATCCGCGCCTCGGACCATTCGTCGAGGGCCAGGAGATCCTTCTGGAGACGGGCGGCGTTCGCGGCGTAGGTCTCCTTGCCCGCGGGATCGACTTTCGTCAGTGCGGCGGCGATGGAGGGAACGGTGGACGCCCAGATCCGGGTGTTCATCCAGAGGTGGGGGTCGGTCGCATTCTCCTCCGCGTTCTCGATCAATTGCGTCTTGGGAACCAGTTCCCCGACCCGGACGACGGTGCGACCGGCTTCGGCCGCCCGATCGAGGGTGTCGTCCATGCGTCCTTCCAGGTGGAGGCCGTTGGCGATGATGAGGTCCGCCTTCATGAGTCGCGAGAGGTCTGACCGAGTCGGCTTGTAGAGGTGGGGGTCGATGCCCGGTCCCATCAGGCTCGAGACCGTCGCTCGATCACCGGCAATCCCGCGGGCGAGGTCCGCCAGCATGCCGACGGTGCACACCACCGTGGTTCGAGAAGCGGAGTCCTGGGCCCGGGCCGATTCAGGAGATGCGAAGAGGCCGAGCGTGAGGAATGCCGCCGCGACGAGGAACCCGTGATGACGCATGAAGTGCCTTTGAGGGGAAGGAATTGCGAACCCGATCATCGGGCGAACCGGCTGGACGTCCATTGTAGCCTAGGCTACATAAAAGTCAAGGCACCGCGGAACGCCGGGAGTCGTTGCTTTGAACTCGATTTGGGAAGGGCCGGGCTGGCGAAAGGGGAACGGGCAGGATCAGCCCGGACGGTCGCTGGATACCGGATCGCGGTCCGCAAAATCGCGGAATCGAGCGAGGGTCGACGGACTCACATGGTGTTCGATGCCCTCGGTGTCCACCGATGCCACGCGGGGATCCACGCCGAGGGCGATCAGGAATCGATACACGACCTGATGCCGCTCAAGGCAGGCGGCGGCCAGCCGACGTCCCCGGGGGGTGAGATGAATCGGTTTTCGAGGGGCCTTCTCCACGAGCCCGTCCCGCTCCAGTCGTTTGATGGTGCGAACCACCGTGACATGCGAGACGCCGAAGCGCTCGGCAAGGTCGGTCACCCGACACCCGTCGTCACCAGATCCGATCTCGGCGATCGCCTCGCAATAGTCCTCGGCGATCTCCGACGCGTGATCGTTTCGGGTGCGCTGGTGACGGGAGGATGAGGCGGGGGGGGTCACCGCCGCATGCTAGAGCCAACCGTGACCCGGTGCGACCGCATCGTGGTTCAGCGGCCGGTCATCCGGAGAATCCTTCGGTCACCGGGCGGATTCAGGGGCGAATCTTTCCCCAGGCCCCGAGCAGGAGGCCGAGGTCGGCGCCGTTGACGATTCCGTCGCCGTTGACATCGCCGACGCATGGTTCCGTGGTGCAGGGGCCCCAGGCTCCCAGCATGAGGCCGAGGTCCGCGCCGTTGACGATTCCATCGTCGTTCAAATCCGCCGGATTGGTTTCCGGCGGACATTCGACCGTGATCTCGATGGAAAGGTCACCGAGGAGGACGTCCTGATCGATGCCACCATTACGGGCGGCGAAACCGAAAGACCAGCCGGTCGGGTCGACACTGGCGGTCTGAGCCTGGCCGGAATCGCTCCAGATGGTCTGGGGAGAGAAGGTCGGAAGGGCGATGCTCACGGTCGTGCCCGCGGCCCGAGTCCAGGAGATTCTGGCGGTCGCCATGTTGTTGGGGTCGCCGGCCACCTGGTCG
>NYWY01000076.1 GCA_002685335.1 Planctomycetaceae bacterium | reverse complement strand
GGGTGATTCGGGCGGCATCTCGGGCCTTGCCGATGGCAGGCAGGAGGATCGCGATGAGCAGGGCGATGATGGAAACCACCACCAGCAGCTCGACGATGGTGAAACCGGAACGGACTCGACTCTTCATTCTGTGACTCCATCCCTCATCCGAAGACGTGGGGTGTTTGGGTGAAATGAGCGGGACCTGGAGTGGGCGATCCGCTGGTCAAAGTCTAACGGACGGTGCATCGTCTGGGACCAGACAATCCGAAGGAGTGGCTAAAACGTCTCTTTTTGATTCAAAAATGAGGTTTTGGCGGTGGTTTCGGCGGCGCCGAGGTGAAGATCCACTCCCATCAAGGGAGGCGGAAGATGGCGGTTGCTGGTCCAGCCCCCGGGAGAGCCTGCCGGGTGCGATGGCACAGACTGGCGAAAATCGGACCGAGCGAGGCCTCGATCACGATCGAGACGAGGACCTTGGGATCGTGAGCATCATGGCGATGGGATGCGATGAGGGCATGCCGATGCGAATCAGGAGGAGGTTCCGTCGCGAATCGCCTCGAGTTCGCCCCAGCGGGCATAGAGGTTCTGGACTCGGAGTTGAGCCTGGGAAAGGTCATCGAACGCGGCGGCGGACCGAACATGATCGGAGATCGTCTCCGGAGCGTTGGTGATCTGCTCCAGCCGTTCGACCTCGGTCTCGGCTTCGAGGATGGCGTCTTCCATGCCATCGAACTCTCGCTGCTCCTTGTACGCGAGCTTGCGTCGACGAGGCCCGGCGGTGCTGGCGGCGGTTCCGCTGGCGGTCGGGGCCGGGGTGGCGCGATTGGATGCCGCCTCCACCTCTGCTCGCGAGGTCATGTCACGCGTGAACTGTTCCAGGGTCTGGTACCGCTTGTCACCGCCCCGGCCGTCGAGTCCGATGAATTCGGTGGCGATCCGGTCCAGCATGAACCGATCGTGGGTGACCAGGACGATCGCCCCGGGGAAATCGACCAGTGCATCCTCCAGAACCTCGAGGGATGGGATGTCCAGATCGTTGGTCGGTTCATCGAGCAGCAGGAGATCGGCGGGTTGCAACATCAGGTTCGCGACCAGCACCCGGGCCTGCTCGCCACCCGACAGCCGAGCGACCGGGGTCTTGAGCTGATCCTTGTGGAACAGGAAACGCTCCGCCCATCCGGCGACGTGTATCGTCCCGCCGCGGAATTCGATCCGGTCGCCGATCGGGCACAGGGCCTGTTGCAGCGTGTGTTCGGGATTCAGCGATCCGCGATGCTGGCTGAAGACGACCGAACGGAGGGCGCTCGCTCGTTCCACCTCGCCGACGTCCGGCTCGAGATCACCCTGGATCACCCGCATCAGCGTGGTTTTTCCGGTGCCGTTGTCACCGACGAGTCCCAGTCGCATGCCGGGGGAGAGGACGAGATCGACGCCGGTGAACAGCCGGCGATCCCCCATGGACTTTCCGACGCCCTGAAGTTCGACCAGTTTCCGGGTTCGACGCTCGGTGGCGGTGAAGTCGATCGTCGTCGCGCGGGATTCGGCTCCCGCCCGTTGTCGTGATCCAGAAAGAGCGTCTCGGCGATTCGAGGCGTCCTGGACCTGGCTCTTGTTCCGGGTCTGTCGCCCTTGTATTCCCTGCTTCAGCCAGGCGTCGTCCCGCCGGACCGCATTGGCGAGGGAGGCCCGGGCGGAGGCCTCTGCTTCCAGAAACTCGCCTTTGCGACGCACGAACTCGGTGTAGTTGCCATCGACCTCGAAGGTGCCGTCGGGATAGGCACGGCTCAATTCCACGATCCGGGTCGCGGTGTTCTCGAGGAATCGACGGTCATGGGTGACGAAGGCCATCGCGATGGTCGAACGTCGAGCGAAGGACTCCAGCCAGTCCACGCCCGCCAGGTCGAGGTGGTTGGTCGGCTCGTCCAGGAGGAGCAGGTCGGGATCACGGGCGATCCCGCAGGCCAGGGCGAGCCGCTTCCGCCAGCCGCCGGAGAGCACCGCGACCGGCCGATCATGATTCTCGAAACCGAGTTTCGAGAGCGCGATCGAGGCGCGGGTGTCATCGTCGACTCGTCCGTCACCGGGTCCGTCGATCGCCATGGCGGCGATGACCGCGGTGCGGGGCGTGGCATCCGGATCGAAACGGTCGTCCTGGGGAACGTACGCGATCCGCACCCCGCGCCTTCGGGTGATCTCGCCTTCGTCGGGCTCATCGAGCGAGGCGAGGATCCTCAGCAGCGTCGTCTTGCCCGCGCCGTTGGGGCCGATCAATCCGATCCGATCTCCATCGGAAAATTGCAGCCGGATCGACCGGAAGAGGTCGTGGGAGGGCCAGGCCTTTGAAATGTCGCGGGCGGTGAGGAGGGTGCTCATGAGAGAGATCCGATCGAGCGAAGATCGTAACCTCGACGCCGGTCAGCGGAGGGCTCGGGGGATCTCTTCCTCGTGGATCCGGCGGGGTCCGAAGGCATCGGCCTTGTCGAAGGGCTGGATCTCGCCGATGCGGACGATCGCGCCGGGCGTGGTTTCGGTTTCACGTGGTCGGCCGAATCGCGTCGGGGTGATCCTCGGACCACCGATCATTCCGGTCCGCGGGAGTGGGGGTGTGGGATCGATTTCACCGCCTGAATCGGCGGTGAAACCGACGGATCACGGGGCCCGTGACTTGTCGATTCAGGATTCCACGGCAACGAGCGCGGTCGGGACGTTCAAGTGGACTCCGGGCGATCACCCCGCGTCCGTGTCGAAGGCCGAGCATGGTGGTTCGCAACGGCCAGGTTCGCAGATCGGTCGACCACCACTGCTCCGCGGCCGTCTGATCGAGATTGGCGGACCGACGGAACGTCTCTTCGTGATCTCTCCAGATGAACAATCGTTCACTCGTGAATCGAGGACGTCCGTGCAGAAACCACCCCCCGAGCACCCACCGATCCGATCCCGGATAGAGGGGGAAGTTTCCGACCCGATCCATGATCTCCCGGCGAACGAGTCCGAAGATCGTGTGCCAGTCGGGGGCCTCCGCCACCGCGTTCCAACGATCCACGGCGGAATCCGTCTGGAATGAGGATTCGCCGTCCCATTCTCTGATCTGCCGGCCGGTTCCGTCGATGACGATCGCCTCGGTATGGGCCATCGGGGCTCCGGGATCATCGTCGAGCAGGTTCACGCAGGCCTCGAGGTAGGTCGGTGCCAGGACGTCGTCGCAGGCGTGCCAGCGGACGAGCGGGGATCGAAGACGATCCATGAGCTGGTTGTAGTTCGGCGTCGCCCCGAGATTTCGTTCCCGCCTCACGTAGGTCACTCGAGGATCGGACTCGAAGGATCGGCAGATCTCCTCGGTGCCGTCGGTCGAACAGTTGTCTCCGATCAGGAGCTGGAGATTCTCGAACGTCTGGTCGAGGATCGATTGGATCGCCTCGCCGACGTATCTCTCTCCGTTCCAGACGGGAAGGCCGATGCCGACACGGGGGGGATGTTTGGCTTCGGATCGCATTCTTCATTCCGAACAAGGAACGGAACATTACGAGCCAAGATACTCTCTGAGTCTCAGGAGATCGAATGTCCGGGAGCGTACGAAATCCTCGATGTCCCGTCTGTTCCGCCACCGCGGAGTCGCTCGACTATCGGATCGAGGGCGTTCCCGTCCGTTCGATGACGATCCATGACGATCGAGCGCACGCGATGGACGTCGATCGGGGAGCCATCGATCTGGCCGCCTGTCACGCCTGCGGTCTGGTCTTCAACTCGGCCTTCGACCCGGCGACCCAGTCGGACGATTCGGACTACGAGGAGACGCAGGGATTCAGTCCGACGTTTCGCGGCTACTCGGCGGATCTGGCTCGCCGTCTGATCACTCGGCATGATCTGGATGATGGTCTGGTGCTTGAGATCGGATGCGGGAAGGCGGGCTTTCTGGCCACGCTCTGCAGTCTCTGCGGGATTCGAGGAGTGGGCGTGGATCCCACCGTCGACGCGACCCGGGTGCCCCAGGAACTTCGTGATCGTCTTCTGGTCATTCGCGATCGCTATCGCGACGAACACGGGAGATGGGCCGCGGACGCGGACCTCGTCTGCTGTCGCCACACGCTCGAGCATCTGTACGACCCGCTCGAGATCCTCGGGCCGTTACGGCGCCATCTGGCCGATCGGCCCCGGGTGCCGGTCTTCATCGACGTGCCATCCGGTGGCCACGTGCTGGAAGTGGGCGGCTGCTGGGACGTCTATTACGAACATTGCATGTACTACCGGGACGAGGCTTTCGCGGGCATGCTTGAACGAGCGGGCTTCGTGGTTCGAGATCTCCGACGGGAGTACGACGGACAGTACCTCTGCGTGGAGGCGACGATCGGTCGGGGCTCCGGACCCCGGAACCCCGTGGCCCCGCCGGATGCGACTCCGCTTCGACGCATGCGGACGGCGTGGAGCGAATGGTTCGCATCCGATGCCCGCCGGAACGTCGTGCTGTGGGGGTCGGGGTCGAGAGCGGTGGGATTCCTGGGGGCGGTCGACGTCGACGGGGGAGTCGGAGGCGTGGTCGACATCAATCCTCACCGACAGGGCCGTTGGATGCCCGGTTTCGATCGTCCGATCCTCGCACCCGATGAAGTTCCCGGGGTCGGACCCGATGCCATCGTGGTGATGAACCCCGCCTACGTCTCGGAGATCAGGGCGATGCTGGATGAACTCGAGGTCGACGTTCCGTTGCTTCGGGTGGATCAACCTCCCGCCTGAGGTCCGGTCATCCGGTCGGTCGACTCAGACGACCCGGGGGCTCGGGATCGGGATGATGAATCGGCCGCCGGCGTCGTGGAAATCCGATTCCTGTCGCATGATCTCCTCCTTGAAGTTCCAGGGCAGGATCAGGAGATCGTCGGGCGGATCCTGGCGCAGACGTTCCGCGGGCAGCACCGGAATGCGAACTCCCGGAAGCAACCGGCCGTGCTTGTGTGGATTGCGGTCGTATGCCGCCTCGACCAAATCGGGACCGGCTCCGATGGCATTGAGCAGCATGGTGCCCTTGGCCGCCGCGCCGTAGGCCGCGATGCGTCGTCCCGCCGCTTTTCTTGCGTGCAAGAGTTCGATGAGCTCCTGGCGCAACGACCGAACCTGCGCCGCGAAGTCCGAGACCGAGGCGAGGGTTCCCAGTCCGCGGATGGATTCATCCTTCCGGAGTTTCGCCACCGCCGGGCTCGGTCGGCCTTCGCGTCCGACGGTGATCCGCAGCGATCCGCCGTGAATGGCCAGCCGATGCACGTCGATCACTCGGAGCCCGCGGCCCTCGAGCAGGTTCGAAACACTCTCGAGCGAGTAGTAGCAGAGATGTTCGTGGTAGATGGTGTCGAATTCGACGTGGTCGAGCAGTTCCGCGAGGTAGGGGAATTCGATGGATGCGATTCCATCGTCGGAGAGCAGGCAGGCGATCCCATCGACGAAGCCGTCCAGGTCGGAGACGTGGGCGAGCACGTTGTTGGCCACGATGACGTCGGCGGCGCCGTGTCTGTCCCGGAGTTTCCGGGCGAGAGCGAGATCGAAGAACTCCTCCAGGGCCGGCACCCCGCGTTCGATCGACGCCTGGACTTGTCGGGGGGCCGGATCGATCCCCAGAACCCGGATGTTCCGTTCGGCGAAGTTCGCCAGCAGCGAGCCGTCGTTGCTGGCGAGTTCGACCACGAAACTCGAGTCGTCGAGCCTTCGTTCGGCGATCAATCGGTGCGCGTTGTCCCGAGCATGGGACATCAGGTCGCGGGAGAAGGAGGAGAAGTAGGGATAGTCCGCACCGAAGAGTTCCTCCCGGGGCCGGCTTTCCAGAATCTGGACCAGGGTGCAGTCGGGGCACCAGCTGAGTTCCAGGGGCCGAAGGGCCTCGGTGCCGGGTTCGGCGTCGGCTGGAAGAAGGCCGTCGGAACGGGGGGTCTCCCCCAGATCGAGCACCGGTCGGAGTCCGGGATTCCGACAGGATCGACAGGTCGCCTCCGCGGCTCGGCGGGCGAATTCACGCCGTGGCGAATTCAGGGGGCGAATGGACCGGTCGATCACCTCGCTCTCGATGAGCGATCGGATGTGCCCCAGACGCTGATATCGGCTGCCTTCGAACTCCGTGAGGGAAAGCCCGAGCCCGCCGATCTCATTTCGGACCTGCTCGACGGTTTCGGGCACCGTCCACTGCGGATCGAACTCGGGAAGTTCGCGGGCGATCCGACCGCAGTCGACGCGGTAGTTACGGAGATCGCAGCCCGCGCCTTCGCCGAACGTGACTTCGCTGTCCGGGATCGCCTGGTTCACGATCGTGGCGATGTCCCGCACCAGGAAGTTCTGATCCGTCCGCCCGACGTTGAAGGGGCGGTCGTGAACTCGATCGGTCTCCGCCTCGGCGGCCGCGACGAAGGCTCGGGCGATGTCTTCGACGTGCACGATCGGTCTCCACGCCATGCCGTCGGACTTGAGATGGACCTTGCCGGTGGTGATCGCCCACGCGACGAGATTGTTGACGACCAGATCGAAGCGAATGCGGGGCGAGGCGCCGCAGGCGGTTCCGCTCCGGAGAATCACGGGAGCGAAGTCCGCTCGGGCCAGGGAACGGATGCCTTCCTCGGCCGCGACCTTGGCGATGCCGTACGGCGTCACGGGATTGAAGGGGCTGTCTTCATCCAGGAGGTCCTCGCCGGAAGCACCGTAGTTGCTGCAGGTCGAACTGAAGATGAAACGTCGCACCCCGGCGGCCCGGGCTTCGGAAGCCAGGCGGACCGCGGCGAGGTGATTGATCTGATCGGTGAGCGTTGGGTCCATGTCTCCCAGGGGATCGTTGGAGAGACCGGCGAGATGGATGATCGTGTCGATGCCCTGGAGGTCATCGCGATCGGTATCCCGGATGTCCCGTTCCAGGGATGGGATGTGCCGGACGCGGGATTCCGAGCCGTAGGTGCAGCGGCGGAAGAGATCGGTGTCGAGCCCGACGACCTCGTGTCCCCGATCAATCAATCTGGGAACCAGGACGGTGCCGATGTATCCGAGATGTCCGGTGACCAGAATCCTTCCGGGGCGGCGTGAAGTCTTCATGTCACCCTCCACGGGGCGACGTCCCTGGCCCAGAGGTCCTCGAGAACCTGTCGGTCCCGGCGGGTGTCCATGCACTGCCAGAAGCCCTCGTGCCGGAAGGCCATCAGTTGACCGTCGAGGGCGAGATTCCTCATCGGAGCGTGTTCCCACATCTGGTCGTCGCCCTCGATGTACTCGAAGATTCCCGGTTCCAGCACGAAGAAGGCGCCGTTGATCCAACCTTCCGCGGCCTGGGGCTTCTCACTGAATTCGGTGATCCGGCCGTCGCCGTCGATTTCCAGGTGGCCGTACCGGGCCGGGGGGCGGACGGCGGTCACCGTGGCCAACCGGCCGTGGGAACGATGGAAGGCCAGGAGCTCGTCGAGATCGATGTCGGAAAGACCATCACCCCAGGTCAGCATGAAGGTCTGGTTCCCGAGGTGAGGCTGGAGCTGGAGAATCCGTCCCGCGGTGAGGGTCTCACCGCCGGTGTCGTGCAGATGGACTCGCCAGTCGAGCGGACGACGCTGATGGCGAACGACCTCGCCCGAGGCGAAGTCGATGGAGAGATCGCCATCCAGATCGCAGAACTGCGTCATGTATCGCTTGATGAACTCGCCGCGATGCCCGAGCGCGATGTGAAAGTCCGAGTGCCCGAAACGTCGGTAGTGATCCATGATGTGAAGCAGGATCGGGCGGCCTCCGATCTCGACCATCGGCTTCGGTCGGAGTTCGGTCTCCTCGCCGAGCCTGGTGCCGAATCCACCGGCGAGAATCGCGACGTTCATGATCTTTCCTCTTGGTTTCCGACTCGAGTACCGGTGAGATCGGCACGGCATGGGTTCGGCCACCAGAGTTGTGGTGCCACCGAGACTCGAATTCAGCCTAGCACTGGGGGCATGATGATCCAGCTGGATCGGGCCCTCGGGATGGCGGGGGTTCCGGTCGTGCGGGTGGGCCGGTAATCTACCTTCAATGAGTGATTTACTGCATCGTGACATCCGTTGGTTCACTGATCGTCTCGACGAGGTCGAGCCCGACGATGTCGCCGTGCACCTCGCGGAGATCCGGCGGATCGTTCCGAGTGGAGGGACGAACGACGAGGATGTCCGGGACGGGCTGGAGAAGCTCCGGGACATACCGTTGGCGCGGATCCGGGGGGTCCTCAAGCACCTGGCGATCGGCTTCCACCTGCGCAACAAGGCCGAGCAGCGGCACATCGTGCGGGTGAACCGGGAGCGCGAACTGGCGGCCACTCCAGAGCATCCCCGACCCGAATCCGTCGATGCCGCCTGCGTGCGACTGGCCGCGAATGGGTGCACGATCGACGAGATCGAAAGGATCCTCGGCCGCATCGACATCGAACCCACCCTCACCGCTCATCCCACCGAGGCTCGAAGACGCAGCGTCATTCGGAAGCAGGCGAGGCTTGGTGTCCTGGTCGGGAGTCTCGACGGACCGCCGGAGACCGCGGCCGAGATGCGAGCGATCGAGTCGGAGGCTCGAGGGCTGCTGGCGCTGCTGATGGGAACGGACGAGGTTCGGGCCAAGCGGCTGGACGTCGCGGATGAAGTCCGCAATGGAGTGCATCACCTCGCGGGAGTCATCTGGGACGCGGTCCCCCGGCTTCACCGGGATCTCAAACAGGCGGTGGAAGTGGTGTGGCAGGGCGAGATCCAGATTCCCACTCTCCTTCGATACCGCTCCTGGATCGGCGGCGATCGTGATGGGAATCCCAACGTGACCGCGGCCTTCACCCGACGGACGCTTCAGGAGATGCGGGAGGCGGCGATCGAGGGGCACGTCCGGGGGTTGGATGAACTTCGGCACCAACTGAGCCTTTCGGATCGAAGAGTCCCCGTCCTCGCGGAGCTGACCGCGGCGATCGAGGCCGATTCCCATGTGGCCCCGTTGGATCCTGCCGCGATCCGACATCTGGATCACGAACCGTTCCGGATGCGGATCCGGCAGCTGCGGAATCGACTGCTCGGAGGGACGATCGACGCCGGGGAGTATTCCGAAGCGCTCGAGGTCCTCGGTCGTGCCGTCCGGCATGCCGGGCTGGTGGAATTTTCGGAGAATGGTCCGATCGAGGACGCGCTGGTTCGGGCCCGGGCCTTCGGACTGCACCTGGCGACCCTCGACATTCGTCAGCACTCACGGGTTCATGAGGCGGCGGTTTCGGAACTGCTGCGAGCGGGCGGAGTCGAATCGGCCTACGAGGAGCTGACCGCCGATCAACGAGCCGACCTGCTTCGGCGGGAACTTCGGACGTCACGGCCGCTGCTCGCCCGCGGCCTCGAGATCTCCGGCGAGAGCCGTGAGCTGCTGGACAGCCTCACCGCAGTGCGGGAGGCGATCGAAGCGGAGCCCGCGTCCATCGGCAGCTATGTGGTGAGCATGACGCACGACGCCAGTGACCTGTTCGAAGTCCTCGTGCTGCTCCGCGAGGTCGGCCTCTGGTCGATCCACGATGGAACGGTGACCTGTCCGATCGACGTGGCGCCGCTCTTCGAGACGGTGGACGATCTGGAGGCCGCCACCGACATCATGCGGGAGTTGTTCGACGATCCGCTGTACGCAGCCCAGCTGGCGGCTCGGGACCGTTTTCAGGAGATCATGCTGGGGTACTCCGACAGCAACAAGGACGGTGGATACTGGGCCTCGACCTGGGGCCTGCAGGTGGCTCAGGATCGCATCGCCCGGGCGTGTGCCGGAGCCGGCATCGAACTTCGATTCTTCCATGGTCGGGGTGGAACGGTGGCTCGGGGAGGCGGCCGGGCGAACCGGGCGATCCTGTCCGGGCCCGTCGCCGGTCGAAACGGTCGGATCCGATTCACCGAGCAGGGGGAGGTCATCTCCTTCCGGTACGCCGCACCGGCCCTCGCCCACCGGCATCTGGAGCAGATCGTGAACGCGATGCTGCTCGCCACCGGCTCGCCGGCCGAGGAGGGTCATCGGGCGGAAGCGGAGGTCGTGCCGTTGATGGACGAGATCGCCGCCCGGAGTCGGGAGACCTATCGGGAACTGGTGGACGATCCCGGGTTCTGGCCGGTGTTCATGGATCGATCCCCGGTCCGCCACATCGGGGAGCTTCCGATCGCGTCCCGACCGGTGTCCCGAGGGGGCGGGGGATTGGACTTCGACGGTCTTCGAGCCATTCCCTGGGTGTTCTCCTGGACGCAGATGAGGGCGAACGTACCTGGTTGGTACGGAGTGGGGACCGCGTTCGAGTCGACGTTTCAACGAGACGAAGGATCGCTCGGCCATTGCCGGAAGGCCTACGCGGAAGACGGCTGGTTCCGCGCGTTCATCGACAATGCCCAGCAGGAGATGGCCCGGGCTCGACTGGGGGTCACCGCCTGGTACCTCGAGGGGATCGTCGGCGAGACCGACGAGTCCGCCGCGAGGTTGCTCCAGCGACTTCATCTGGAGTTCGACCGGACCCGGAAAATCATCCTCGCGGTGACCGGGCAGTCCGAACTGCTGGACAACAATCCCGTGATCCAGGAATCGATTCGTGAACGCAATCCCGACACCGATCTGATCAATGCGCTGCAGGTCGAACTACTTCGCCGTTGGCGGGAGCTCGAGCCGGGCGATCGGGATCCGGTCCAGACCGTCATCATGTTGAGCGTGAATGCGCTCGCCGCCGCCATGCAGAGCACGGGTTGAGCACGGGTCGAGCACGGGTCGAGCACCTGATCGGAGGGAGGCGACCACGGGGCCTCGGCTGATAGTCTGGAGATTCGTCGGACTTGCAGGAACGATGGAACTCGGAGGGGTACCGGAGTCCACTCCACGCTCGTGCTTCCCCACACCTCGGACCGGAGGGTCACCATGGTGGCAGATCGATTTCTCAAACGCCTCGTGCTGGCGATCTCATTTCTGCTGCCCGCTTCGACGTCCGGTGACGAGCTGCGGGTCCTGGTCTGGAACGCCTGGCGGGGTGGAAACGAGGTCGAGCGGGGACCGGAGAAGGTGCTGGAAGTCATCCGCGCCGCCGAACCCGATCTGATCCTCATGCAGGAGAGCTACGACATCGACGGTGAGCGGCCGACCCTCGGTCGTTGGATCGCGTCGGAACTGGGCTGGAATGCCTACCAGTCGGAGAGTCCCCACCTCTGCGTGATCTCACCCATGGGCTTCAGCGCCACGCATTTTCACGACCCTTGGCATGGTGTGGGGGTCCGCATCGAGGACGAGCGGGGCAGGGCCTTCGTGGCGTGGTCGATCTGGCTCGACTATCGCGCCTATATCACCTACGCCTTGCGCGATGATCCGTCGATGACCGACGAACAGCTCCTCGCCCTGGAGACCGATGCGTCGGCCCGGCTCAAGGAGGTCAAGGCCCTGCTCGCGGATGTCGACGCGGTCTCCACGAAGGAGCCTTCGATCCCGACGCTGGTGGGCGGAGACTTCAACTGCCCATCGCACCTGGACTGGACCGTCGACACCACTCGGATGTATCGCCACCGACGCGACCTCGATCTCCCCGTCAGTCTGGCGATGTATGAGGATGGATTCGTCGACGTCTTCCGGGAGGTGCATCCTGATCCGATCCAGCGGCCCGGCATCACCTGGAGCCCGATGTTCCGAGAGAAGGACGACGGAACGGTGCAGGCGTTCGACCGGATCGACCGCCTGTACCTCCGGAATCCGTCGGTTGGCGACTGGATGCTGGTACCGGTCGCGGCG
>NYWY01000075.1 GCA_002685335.1 Planctomycetaceae bacterium | reverse complement strand
CGACGCCCGGCGAGCCGTGAGAATGTTCGAGAACCTCGGGGTCGAAGTACTCGGAATCGTCGAGAACATGAGCCACTTCGTCGGTGATGACGGCAAGGAGTACGACCTCTTCGGGAAGGGAGGAGCTGAAGTGCTGGCCCAGACCATGGGACTTCCGTTCCTGGGTGCGGTGCCCATCCCCCCCGGCCTCCGAATCAACTCCGACTCCGGAAATCCGACCTTGAACTGGGAGGATCCGGCTCTGGCATCCGCCTTCGACGGCCTGTCCACCCTGACCGCCAGCAGGATCTCGGTCGCCGCGTCTCAGGGCAAGTACCAGATGCCCACGATCAGCGTCTCCTGAGGCCACCCTCGTTCTCCGCCTGAAAGCGGGGTGACGACGCCTCGATTCCCGAACCAGCGAAACCTGGCGGCCCGCATTCCCAACAAGCTGAGACCAGCCCTCGCGATTCTCTTCGGAATCGCGGGGTACCGAGGTATCGTAACGGCGTCGCTTTCACCCTCGCACAATCGCACTCGCAGATCGGACCCCTCATGAATCGGCTCAACATGTCTCGCGTCACCCTCCTGACCCTGACCGCGGCGCTTGCCTCCGCGAACGCCGTGAACGGATTGACCCACGGTGATGAAACCCCGACCGAGGATCCGACGGCCGCACGAACGCGGGCCGCCGACACCCCCACCGACGGCGACCTCGTGATCGTCGACGCTCGAGGCGAGAACCGCGAGGCCCCTTCCGACGACGAAGAGACCCGACCGATGCTCGGCATCGGAATGGCTGATGGAGATCGTGGCGTCCTGATCACCGACGTCTACCCCGGGACACCGGCCCATCAGGCCGGACTTCGTCCCGGAGACGAGATCATGGGTCCCGGAGAGGACCGTTTCGACACCGAACGGCTCGCAGAAATGATGGACGAGCTTCGGCCCGGCCAGCGGGTAGAGATGCGGTTCCTGCGAGACGGTGAAGAGATGAACACCCAGGTGCGACTCGCCTCCTGGAATCCCCGCCTGATGGAGCAGGAAGACTCAGACCACCCCTCGGACGATCGCGAACGACCGGAGATGGACCGCTTGGTCGAGATGCTTCGAGAAGTGATTCCCGGAATGTTCGAAAACGAAGACCTGGCCATGGACATGGACATCGACATCGAGGTCTTCGAAGAAGATGGAAACCGCGACCTCTCGATCACGCGATCTTCGGAAGAATTCGTCCGAGCCGTCGACGACCTCGAGGGCATCTCCGAAGTCATCATCATGATGGTCGAAGAGATGCTCGCCGACGAAGAAGCGCACGAGGATCGCGAGGAGAATCACGAGGAAGCCTGGGAAGGACACGATCGGGAACACGAATGGAATGAAGATGAAGGCCACGGCGAGGAACTTCAGCATCACGTGGAGCGCATGCTGGAAGAAGCCTGGATGGACATGAAAGGCTGGAGTGCCGACCTTCAGCAGGGCGTCCAAGATTTCGCCGGCGAGTTCGATCATCGCTTCGAAGAGTTCTCCCGGATGGTCGACGATCGCCTGCATGGGATGGAGGAGGGCGTGGACCATCGATTCGAAGATCTCGAGCGAATGCGGGACGACGCCGGCGACATGATCGGAAACATGATGCAGGACCGGGACCGCGGCCTCCAGGACATGCTCCGTGACCGGGACGAGATGATGAAGAAGATGGCGGAGAGATTCAACCGCCGACTCGAGGAAACAGGCCGAAACGTCGAGAACATGCTTCGGCGAATGATGGAGAATCAGGCCCGCCTGACCGAGCAGAACCGGATGCTCGAAGCCCGCCTCGAACGCCTGGAAAAGGCGATGAGGGACAGTCGGGGAGACGGAGATTCCCAGAGGCGCGGCGCCCGGAATCTTCGGAAGGATCGCGATGCCGGAAATCGAAACCAGGAGCGGCGGCAGCGTCGAAACCGTGACCAGGCCTCGCAAGAGGACTCCGATCGCCCCAGAAATCGTCGTGACGCCGGGAACTGATCCCCCACGGATCCGTTTGGAACCAACATCTTCCTCGGAGACTTCACGATGCCGACCCCGTCCGCCTACTGGCTCGCCCTGCCCGGAGATGAACCGATCGGGCCCTTCACCCGAGAGGAGATCCACGCCCGCATCTCGTCGTCACCGCCGGGAACCGACTGGCAGGTCTGTGAAGACGGGACCGAGGACTGGAGCCCGGCGAGCACTCTTGGTTCCGATGGATCAGGCAGATCAGGCAGATCAGGGGCCCCCCCGGTGGAGAGTCCCCCGATCGAGGGCCCGGATTCGAACTCCAGTGATTCCGGATACCTGGTGCTCCTGCACCTGAGCCTGCTCAGCGGGTTCGTGATTCCCCTCGCCGGCATCATCGCACCGATCATCCTGTGGCAGATGAAGAAGGAAGATCCCCTCATCGACCGTCACGGTCGAGAGATCGTCAACTGGCTCATCTTCGTGTTCATCGCCGCGGTCGTCTTCGCCCTGCTCGTACTCCTGTTCATCGGGATCCCGCTGCTGATTCTCCTGGGCATCGCGGCGATCGTCTGCCCGATCATCGGCGCGGTGAAGGCAACCAACGGTGAGTTCTACTCCTACCCGATGTTCATCCGATTCCTTTGAGCGGACGTGGGTTCAGAACTCGCGTTTGAGGACTTCAAGCTTCGAGATGAAGGTGTCCAGGTGCGACTTCTCGTGGGCGGCGGAGATCTGGCAGCGAAGTCTGGCCTCCCCTTCCGGCACCACGGGGTAACCGAACCCGATCACGAAGACCCCGAGTTCGAGCATCCGCTTGCTCATCGCGATCGCCCGGGCGGTGTCGTGCACGATGATCGGGAGAATGGCGGTCGGGCTGTCGAGGACCTCGAATCCCGCCTTGAGGATTCCCTCCCGGGCGTACGAGGTGTTCTCGCGAAGCTTCGCGACCCGCTGGGGCTCCCGCATCAGGATCTCGATCGCCTTGTCGGCACTGCAGGCGATGGTCGCGGGAAGGGCGTTGGAGAAGAGCGTCGGACGCCCTCGCTGGATCATCAGGTCGGTCATGGCTTTCGAACCCGCCATGTATCCGCCGGCACCGCCACCAAGGGCCTTGCCGAGGGTGCTGGTGAACAAGTCGATGCGAGACCCATCCATGCCCCAGTGCTCGTGGGTACCACGGCCGGTGGGTCCCATGACCCCGGTTCCGTGGCTGTCGTCCACCACCAACTTGGCGTTGAATTCGTCACAGATCGCCCGCAGGCCGGGGAGGTCCGCGATGTCCCCTTCCATGCTGAACACTCCGTCGGTCACCACCCAGACCTGCCCGTTCACGTCGTCGTTCGCCCGGGCGGCCTCAAGCCGCTCCCGCAGATGGGCGAGATCGTTGTGACGGTAGACGGTCTTGTGCACGCCCTTCTTGATCACCGCGGCGAGACGGATTCCATCGATGATCGAAGCGTGATTGAGTGCATCCGAGATGATCAGGTCACCCGGCTCGCACAACGTCGCGAAGATCCCCTCGTTGGCATTCCAGCAACTGGAGAAGGTGTAGGCGCTCTCGACTCCATGGAACTCGGCGATCCGATGCTCCAGACGCTCGTGGCATTCGAAGGTGCCGCAGATGAATCGAACGCTCGCGGTGCCCGCCCCGTAACGGCGAAGACCGTCGAGGCCCGCCTCGACCACTTCGGGATGGTTGGCGAGCCCGAGGTAGTTGTTGGAGCAGAGACAGATGACGTCGCCATGATCCCGGAGTCGGATCGTCGCGCCCATCGGACCTTCGATGGTCTGGAGCGACTTGAGCTGGCCCGATTCCTCGAGTTGGGCGAGGACGGCTCCGGTCCGGTCGGCGAAGAGATCATTGGCGTCGAGCGTGGTCATGGATCGTTCTTTCCTGGCCGGAATGGATGAGCCGGCGGAGATGCGTCGTGGGAGTCAACGAGAGTCGTAGCGTTCGCGGATCCGGGGCACCAGATAGTCCTCGAAGGCGGTGGTCAGATCGTAGGTCGGTTCCCAGCCCCAGTCGCGGCGGGCGGCGGCGTCGTCACAGGATTCCGGCCAGCTGTCCACGATCGACTGACGGGCGAGATCCGGCTCGAACGTGGTGTCGGCTCCCGCAAAACGACGTTGCACCTCTGCGAGGAATTCCTCGGCACTGGGGGGGAACGATTCGACGTTGTAGACGTTGCGGGAGAGGGTGGCCTTGTCCGCCGACATGAGTCGCCTGATCGCCCCCACCGCTTCCGGCATGGTCATGAACGGAATGCGAGCGTCAGGACGGACGAAGCAGGCGTAGGAATCTCCACGGGCCGCCGCATGAAGCATCTCGGGGCCGTAGTCGCTGGTTCCACCGCTGGGAACGGTGTCCGCGCTGATGATCCCGGGGAAACGAATCGATCGGAAGTCGATCGGACGCTCGATCCGGTCGTTCGCCAGTTTGCGATAGTGGTTCTCGTAGTAGTGCCCGAGGTTCTCCCCCGAGACCTTGTTGCACCCGTACATGGTGTGCGGTTGCAGGAAGAAATCCTCCCCCACCGTTCCCGCCGACCGCTTGGTCTCAAGATCCGGGAGACCGTAGGCGGCGATCGAACTTGGAAAGAAGAATCGCACCGGACTTCCATGGGTCCGAGCCTCCTCCGCGGCGAGCCGCAGCAGGTTCAGGGTGCCGCCGACGTTGACCGCATGGGCGGTCTCGGGAACGAATTCACTGCGAGTCGAGAGCAACGCCGCGAGGTGGTAGATCTCGCAGACCTCGAACGAGGAAAGCATCCGTTCGAGGAGCTGGGCGTCACAGACGTCACCGACGAACGATTCATCACAGAGGGCACGATGTTCGGCGGGAAGTTCGCGGAGGTCGATCGCCACGATCGCGGGCGACGACTCGCCACGGTCTTCCCGAGCCGCTCGTTCCTCGGCCAGGGCGACCAGCAGGCCATGGCCCATTTCACCTCCGGCACCAGTCACCAGGAGAGCCCCGTTGCGGGACGCTCCCCGACTTCGGGTGGCGGTGGAAGCTCGGGTTTCGAAAGATCCGGGATCGGCTTCGCTCATTCCCGGATTCTAACCCACCCCCCGGGGAAGCCGGGATTCCTCGGGTTCGGAACACGTCTTCGACCCTTCGGCGCGCGGATCGGGATTCAGGGGTCTAGGCTGATCAAATGCCGATCCCATCCTCACAACGGCCCTACTCCTCACTCTCCGCCGCGGAGGTGGTCGCCCGACTCGATCTCGCCCCCCATCCCGAAGGCGGGTTCTACCGGGAGACCTGGCGGGATCAGCCCGCCGACGACACCAAACGAGGGCACGGAACCGCGATCTACTTCCTGCTTCCCGGAGGCGTGGAGAATCGTTGGCATCGGGTCGACGCGGTGGAGATCTGGCACCACTACGCCGGTGCGCCGCTGGAACTTCGCCTCGGTCACCACCAACCAGTGGCGGATGAGACGCTCCTCCTGGGACCCGATCTGGCCGCACGCCAACGACCGCAGGGAATCGTGCCGGTCGACGCCTGGCAATCGGCCCGAAGCCTCGGGGACTGGACCCTCGTCGGATGCACGGTCTGCCCCGCCTTCCAGTTCGAAGGCTTCCGGATGCTCGAGCCGCCGACCGACGTCTCCTGAGGACCGGAACCGATGCCCACCGACCGCCTCACCCGCCCGCGGGGACGCGAATGGACTCGACCAGCTCCTGGACCTCTCGGCTGGGCGGAGGCGTGAGCAGGGCCACCGGAATGGCGACCGCGAAGTTCAAGATCATGCCGATGGTCCCGAAGCCCTCGGGCGAGATCCCCAGGAACCAGTGTTCGGATGTATTCGATCCGGGATCGATGAACTTGAAGTAGACGATGTACGCGGTGGTGACCGCGATCCCGACCACCATGCCGGAGACCGCCCCCGCCGCATTCATCCGCTTCCAGAAGATTCCCAGCAGAATCGCTGGGAAGAAGCTGCTGGCGGCGAGACCGAACGCGAAGGCGACGACCGCCGCCACGTAGTCCGGAGGATTGACTCCGAGATATCCGGCGAAGATCACCGCGACCGCGGCCGCGATCCGGGCCAGCCGGAGTTCCCACTTCTCGGAGATGTCGGGGACGATCATCCGCTTGAACAGGTCGTGACTGACCGCACTGGAGATCACCAGCAGCAGGCCCGCCGCGGTCGAGAGCGCGGCCGCGAGTCCACCCGCGGCGACCAATGCGACGACCCAGTCGGGAAGCCCCGCGATCTCGGGATTGGCCAGGACCATGATGTCGCGATCGACGTAGAGCTCGTTGTCGTTGGAGAGATCCAGTTCGTTCCTCAGCAGCCGCTGACCGTGCTCCCCCCGCAAGGGAACGCCAGCCTCGTCCATCGCGAAGTCCGGTTTTCCTGCGAACACGGCCCCCTTGGTGTGCTGGATGATTCCGTCGTCGTTCTTGTCGCCCCAGGCCATGAGGCTGGAGTCCTCCCAGGTGGACACCCACCCGGGTGCCTCGACATAGGAGGCCCCGGGCACGGTTTCCAGCAGGTTCGCCCGGGCGAAGACCGCGATCGCGGGAGCCGTGGTGTAGAGGATCGCGATGAAGAGCAGCGCCCACCCGGCGCTGGACCGCGCATCTCGAACCCGTTTCACGGTGTAGAAGCGGATGATGACGTGAGGAAGCCCCGCGGTTCCGAGCATCAGGGCCGCGGTGATGCAGACCAGGTCGATGGGACTCTTGCTGAATTCGGTGTACGCATCGAAGCCGAGGTCCGCGAGCGTCCCGTCGAGTTTCTGAAGCAATCCGACCCCGGCTTCACTCACCCCGCCGAGGGCGAACTGGGGCACCGGATTGCCGGTCATCATCAATCCGAGAAAGACCGCGGGAACGGTGTAGGCGAAGATCAGCACGCAGTACTGGGCGACCTGGGTGTAGGTGATGCCCTTCATCCCGCCGAGAACGGCGTAGAAGAAGACGAGCCCCATCCCGATGATCACCCCGTAGGTGATGTCGACCTCGAGAAAACGACTGAACACCACCCCGACTCCACGCATCTGCCCCGCGACGTAGGTGAACGAGACGAAGATCGCACAGAGGACCGCGACCAGTCTCGCCACCTGCGAGGCGTAGCGATCACCCATGAAGTCAGGCACCGTGAACTTGCCGAACTTGCGGAGATACGGAGCCAGAAGGAGGGCCAGCAACACGTAGCCACCCGTCCAACCCATGAGATAGACCGAACCGTCCATCCCCCCGAAGGCGATGATTCCGGCCATCGAGATGAACGATGCGGCGCTCATCCAGTCCGCGGCCGTCGCCATGCCGTTCGCGAGGGGAGAGACGCCCTTGCCCGCGACGTAGAACTCACCGGTGGTGCCGGCTCGCGACCAGATCGCGATGCCGATGTAGAGGGCGAAGGTCAACCCGACGATGAGGAAGGTCCAGGCCTGGACGTCCATGTCAGTCTCCCCCCTCTTCCACGCCGAAGCGTCGATCGATGCGGTTCATCGCGATCACGTAGACCACGATCAAGAGCACGAAGACGTAGATCGATCCCTGCTGGGCGAACCAGAAGCCGAGGGGATACTCGGTGAACGGAAGTTTGAAACCGTTGAGCCAAGGTGCCATCAGGACGCCGCAGCCGAAGGAGACGAACGCCCAGATCGCGAGCAGAAGACCGATCAATCGAAGATTCGTGCGGAAGTACGCATCGTGACGGCCCTGATCACCATCGGAGTCATGCATTCGGAGTCTTCCCGGGACCTTCGATCTCGAATGGTCCGTCACCGGTGTGGGCGGCCACGCAGCCGCACTTTTCCAGGAGTCTCTTGGTGAGCAGGATTCCCTCGTGTTCGCCGGGGCTTCCGCCCTCCCACTCGATTCCGACCCAGCCGCCGTAGCCGGCGGCCCGGACGATCTTCATCATGCGATCGAAATCAGTCTGCGATTCGTCGCCCCCGTCGCCGAACTCCCGACTCTTGGCGCTCACCGCCTTGGCGAAGGGCATCAGCTGGGTGACGCCCTTGTAGCGGTCGTACCAGGTGCCGTCACCGAGACTGAAGTTCCCGAAGTCCGGAAGCGTGCCGCAGTTCGTCATCGCGACCTTCGTCATCCCCCCGGCGAGCCATTCCCCGTTGGAGGACAGGCCGCCGTGATTCTCGACGATCACGTTCAGACCCAGCGGGGCGGCCTTCTCCGAAAGCATGCGAAGCCCGTCGGATGCCCGATCCAGTTGCTCCTCCCAGGTCCCGGCGGACTGGGCGTTGACTCGGATCGAATGGCATCCAAGGAACTTCGCCGCCTCCAGCCACCGTTGATGATTGTCGACCGCCTGGCGCCGTTTCGCTTCATCGGGATCTCCCAGCGCCCCTTCGCCGTCGCACATGATGAGCACGCTGGTCACCCCGTGATCATCGGCCACCCGCTTCAGCCGAGCGAGATAACCCGCCTGTCCGATCGCGTCCCGGTAGAACGAGTTCACGTATTCGCAACCGGCGAGTCCGTACCGGGTCATCGTGACTTCGGCGAATCGCAACGGATCGATCTTCCCGGCGAACAGCTCTCGGTGAAGCGACCACTGCGCGAGGGAGATCGGATTCGACGGGAGGGGGACGTCGGGCGTGGTCGGCATCGCGGAGGACATCCGGGGAAGCATCGACGCTGCGGCCAGCCCGGCAAGGCCTCCGCAGAAGAAACGACGATGAGAATCGGCGGGCTGAGGCATGTCTGAGGTTCTCCTGGCGACCGGACGAAGACCGGTCAGGGAACACCGTACCGAGGGGATCGCCCGGACACAATTCGAGCACGACCCCCTCCACGGGATCTGGAGCGAGGGTGAATGGGGTGAACACCACCGATCCCGAACACCCCGAGCGTCGTATCACCGTCATGAGACGACGTTCCCCCATCCTCGGCCTGGCCAGTCTTTTCCTTCTCGTGTCCACCGCCTCCGCCGGTCTGGATGCGGACAACGACGCCTTTGACCGACTTCGAGATCGACCGGCGACGATCCCCACCTTCGCCATCTCTCCACTGGACGCCGCAGACGCCCTCTGGATGGAAACCGGAACCGACCTGCGACTCGGCCTGATCGGTGAACACCTGGCGTCGACGGATGACCGGTTCCGGGCGGGGTCTCGCACCACCCTGGGGTTGGCGACATCCGCCGCCCCGTTCGGCCGGCCTGCCGACCTCTTCGGCGTGAGCGCCACCCTGGATGATTGCCGGGCCTGGACTCCCCGAGAGGCCCGTGGGCCCGCCGGATCGCCCGGGGTCCATGCCTTCTACGGCTGGCGACTCACGCCCGACCTCGTCCTGCAGCCCGGCCTGTCGTGGAGAAGTGGAGATCGAAACGCCCCGGATCGCATGACCGGCCTGCTGGGCATCCGGTTGGAATTCTGAGCCCATCCGGCCTCAGGATCTGAAAATCCACGTCCGGATTATTTTGTCGGCAAACGGTCGGTAAACGTTAGTTTGAGAGCTCGAATCCATCTAAATTCGGGAAGTCCAAACGCAACTCCCGACTTGGATTCCATCGATGAACCGCCTCTTGCTCCTGCTTGCGTTCTCCACCTGCCTGCTCCTTCCGACCACCGCCGCCCGCGGACAGTCAGCCATCTCCCTCAATGTCGACGGACTGAATCGCCGATACCTCGTCCATCTTCCGGCAGGCTTCGATCCCTCGGAAAACCTTCCCGTCATGATGTGGTTCCATGGCGGGGGCGGCAACGCCGATGGCGGGGTCTTCGAAGCGGACTTCCGGTCGCTCGCGAACTCGCAACGATTCATCGTCGTCTACGCCGAAGCATGGCCCGACGTCATCGAATCATGCCGCTGCTGGGGCTACGACCTCGGACAGGGCGAGTCCAATGGCAACTATGAAATCGACCTCGCCTACACCAGCGCGATCATCGATGATGTCGTCGAACGCTACAACGCGAATCGACGCCGAATCTATGCCGGCGGTTACTCGATGGGCGCCAGTTTCGTCTGGGACCTCGCCTGCGCCAAGAGCGACGAGATCACCGCGATCGCCCCGGTCGCCGCGAGCATGTACCGGGCCACCTACGACGACTGTGAATCGGGCCTGCCCACCGCGGTCTGCCACATCCTCGGAACCCAGGACTTCTACGCGCCCTACGACGGGGCCAGCTGGGTCCCCTCCGTCGCAGACCAGAATGCGTTCTGGGTCAACAAGAACCAGGCGGAACTGGAGCCCGAAGTGGTCTCCGTCGGCGGTGGCGTGACCCGCTACACCTGGGCCCCCGGAGAGGGCTGCCACGGCGTCCAGCACTTCCGACGCCAGGGCGGCGGACACGACGTCCCGCCGTTCGCGGTGAACTCGATCTGGGACTTCGTCTCGGAATACGACATCGATGGCCTGATCGCCTGCGACCCCATCGAACCTCCTTCCAACGACGAATGCGGCGATGCGATCGATGCCTTCGAGGGAGAAACCACCTTCACCACCATCGGGGCCTCCGACAGCGGAATCGAAAGTTCGGTCAACTGCAGCTTCAGCGACGGTCCCGCGGTCGGGACGGACGTCTGGCACCGGTTCGTGTCCCCCTGCACCGGCATCTTCACGATGTCGACCTGCGGCGCCGACTTCGACTCCCGCATCGACGTGTTCAACGGTGACAAGGGATGTCCCAGCGACGGGACGCCACCCTACGCCTGCAGTGACGAAGGCTGCGGAGACGACGCGGAAGTCTCGAGTCTCGTCCTCGCGGGTCAGGTCCTCTACGTCCGCATCGGGAGTTCGGACGGAAGCGCCGGAGATGGAATCCTGCTGATCGAATGCGACGGCTTCGAACCCCCGAATCCCGCCGACCTGAATGGAGACGGCTCCGTCGATGCAGCCGATCTCGGCCTCCTCATCGTCGGCTGGGGAACCCCGAGCGCCGACCTCAACGGGGACGGCACGACGAACTCCGCCGACCTCGGCCTGCTGATCGCCGCCTGGAGCTGATTCTCAGACCCCGAAGAACCACGAGCCCCTCGACCACCATCTGGTGATCGAGGGGCTCGTTTCCCATCCGGTCCGAAGTGATGGACGGCGACCGGGAGGATGCATGTGATCCTTCGTCGGCTTCGACCGCCTCGCGACTGCGCTTGAACCAACTCGAGACCCGATTCATCTCCGCTTCAGAGCACCGTGACCGTCAACCCCACCGGGTCGATCTCCAGGGGAAATCGACGAGAGAGCGGGTTGGCCGGTCGACGATCCGCGCGTCTGCGAATGCGGGCCGCAGCCGACTCGTCGCGGGCGAGCATGAGGACGAATCCCCCGCCGCCGGCCCCCGGCAACTCCCACGCCGCGAGATCCCGGGCGTGACCCGCCGCGATCGCATCGATCCGAGGATTGGTCGCCGCCGGATCGAACGCTCTCTTCAACCGCCAGTATTCCGCGAGACGTCGAGTGAACTCGTCGATGTCACCGCTCCGGATCGCCGAGGCCATCGCTTCCGCCCCGTCCTTCAACCGGCCGATGATTCGAACCGCCCCACGCTCCCGGGTGAGGTAGCGACCCACGACCTTCTCCAGAATGTCCCGCGCGAGTCGCTGCTCGCCCGAATAGAGAAGAATCGCGCGGGCTTCGATCGCCTGCAGAAATTCCGAGGGAGCCGCGAGTGATTCGACCACCGGTCGCTGGCTCGGGCCCGGCGAGGTCCGCGCGATCTTCAAGCCACCATGAATCCCTCCGACCTGGTCCTGCCAACCACCTCGGGTGGTCATCATCTGCTCCAACGCACTCGTCCGCTCGATGATCGACGCCCCATCGATGCCATCACCGAAAAGTCGCTCCAGGCAGGCGAGCACCGTCGCCCCGAGGATGGAGCTGGTGCCCATTCCAGACCCTTTCGGCACCGCCGAGTGCAGGGTGAGCACCACCCCTCCTCCGAGTCGCTCCAATCGTCGGCGAAGACTGCTCCGGGGGTCCGAGGGCGTCACCCCGGCCAGGCGGAGGGCCATCCGAGGCAGGGTCGTCCAGTCCGCGGGATCCCCGGGAGCATGAAGCTGACGGGTGTTGGTGAACACCCGACTCGATCCAAGATCCACGCTGTGCACCACGATCTTCGGTTCATCAAGACGCTTCGAGAATGCCTGGATCGGCGGCTTGCCATGAAGCAGCACCGCGGCGTTCACCACCGTTCCACCATGGTCGACGCACATCGGCGGGGGATCGCTCCATCCGCCTGCCAGATCGATCCGGACCGGCGCGGTGCACCAGACCGCTTGATCCGGAAGCACGGTCGCCGGACGATCATCCGACGCGGGTTCGATCGGCGCGGCGATCAGATCTCCGACCCGGGCCAGTGCCCGACTCAGGTCGTCGTCCCTTCGATCATCACCCCCACGCTCGGCGAACCGACTCGCCGCGGCCGCCAGTCTCGCCCCCTCCAGATGATCGGACGCGGCATCCGAACTCCGTCGAAGCTCGGATGCGACCGACCGGGCGACCGAGCCGTCCAGACGATCCGCGATGGCTCCCACGGGAACATCCGGACGCCGACGAATCAGATCCGCTCCTTCGGATTCAAGTCGGGCCTGCTCCCATCGATCCCGATGAGCCAGCAGTCGCGGCACGTCCAGCCGTCCCAGGGCCTCGACCAGGGACCACCGAGTCCCTCGCGTCGCCCGCGGTCCTTCGCGAAGCGTTCGGAGGGCATGCGCGAGACTCGAGCCCACGGAACCGATCGACCACAGTCTCGCTTCCCGCAGCGTGCCACCGGGCTCCACGAATTCCTCGGGCGAACCCGTCCGGTCGAGGAGTGATCGCCCGCCCAGAGTGCCGCCCGCATCGATCGGCGTCTTGAAATCGTCTCGTTCGTGATGTGCGACCACCAACCAGCGGCCTCGATCCCGCCGATCCCGAATCGGAAGGGCGAGGACGCATTCACCCCGTCGAAGTTCCAACCGCGTGTTCGCGGAGATCCCGGTCACGAGATTGCGGCCGATCGATCGAATTCGTTCGTCATCACCGTCGCGCCCCGAGTCGCGGACGAGATCGAGGTACTCCGGCGTGGTTCCCGGATGCAGGAAGGATCGCCCTCGATCCGTCTCCACCCGAAACTCCATGCCTCGGACGCCGCGACGCCATTCGGACAGGAGTCTTCGGCGATCCGATCCCGGCTCTCCACCCGCCACCCTGCGAAAGGTCACGGCATCGACCGCGGCTGGAATCGCCTTGAGCATCTCGTTGTAGAGTTCGATCGGTCCCGTCCGGCCGGCTCGGATTCCTGCGAGCAGTCCCGGGCCGACGACCAGGCGGCCGTTCTTCAGTGTCACGCCCGCAACCCGCAACCATCGACCGATCGATTCGGAATCAAAGGAAAGCACGCCGGTATCGACCAGCAGCATCCTTCCGCGACGCACCGCTCCGGCATCCCGGGCCTCGAGTTCATCCGGCTTCTGCAAGATGTCGCGCACGGAGCCATCGCTCGCTTTCACGTAGACCCCGTGTCGAGACCCACGCTCGATCGATGCCGACTGGGCAACCCCCACCAGCCCGGGAAGATCAAGCCGGACTCCGTCCAGGGTCACCAGCGCATCACCGCTGGCCACCACGACTCGGGCACCTCGCGTCGCCCCGGCAAGCGAGGCGACGATCGCCTCGAGCATGGTTCCGGAACCCGGCCGGCCATCGTTCCGCGGGAATGGCATGAGAATCTTCCCCGCCGCCGCGAACGCCGGCAGCCGGCGGCTTTCACCCCCGGAATGCACCACCGCCACTCGCTTCCCATGCAGGAGCGAGGCGGGATCATCCGGACCGGTCTCCGCCGCGAAATGTCGGGCGGCTTGAAAACCGGCCTCGAGCGTCGCGCCCCCGGAACCGACCCGGCGCCCACCGGGATCCGGCACCACGAGAAGATCCCGGGCCGCCACCAGCCCGTCTTCGACCATCCGACCGACGACGTGACGGTAGATCTCGGCCTGCCGGGCATCCGAAGCGGTCAGGACCAGAAGGTCGAACGGGGGCGGATCATGAAACGCCGTCATGTTCCCGATGCTACCCGTTCGATCTCCATGCTCCAGCGGGTTCGCCGTATCCTGCGGGGTCCCGATCCCCGGAATCAATCGTGAAGACCTTCGCACAGGCCCTTGATCTCGTCGACGACCCCCTCCGCATCGCGGAATACGAGCGTCATCACCGGGAGGCCTGGCCCGAGGTGATCCACGGTCTTCGATCCATCGGGATCCGCGATCTTCGGATCTGGCGGACCGGCACCCGTCTCTTCATGACGCTCCAGGTACCGGACGATTTCAATCCGGCCCACGACTATCAGTCCTACGCCGAGGATCCCCGGTGCCGGGCGTGGGATGAACTCATGCGGGACTACCAACGGCGGGTCCCTTCCGCCGACCCCAGCGACGGTGGCTGGTGGACGCCGATGACCGAGATCTTCAACCTCGAGGAGCAGGATCAATGACCGATCAGAATCCTTCGAAGACCGAACCTCGTCCGCTGATCTCCGCTCGCAGCTCCGCTCGGCGCCCCCTGCTCGGAAGAGGCCTTCTGATCGCCGGCGTCGTGCTGGCGGCCACCGGTCTGGTCATGGCGGCGGTCACCCCGTGGTCGGAACTCTCCGATCTTCGAGTCAGCATGCAGAAGCGGGTGGCCAACCAGACCCCGATGCGTTTCATCGCCCCGGGCGATGCCACCTTCGATCTCCCGCAGGGGCGGATCTTCGTGGCCTACCTCACCGATACCGAACTGGACGGGACTCGGTATCTCGCCTCTTCCGAACTGGTTTTCGAACTCACGGTCACCGATGCCCAGGGCAGCGTCATGGAGATCGAGTACGAAACCACCCAGCGGGCGAACCTTCCGTCCTCCCGTCCCGGAAAACCATCCACTGCGGTGCTGGTGGGCGCCGTGACGATCCCCAAGCCGGGCCCCTACGACATCACGCTCATCCTCGGAAAGAACGAATCGAGTTCCGCGGTCGCCGACGTCTTCCTGGTCCAGGAAGACGAGATCGAGACGCTGAACGAAGCATTCCGTCCGGTACTCGCCGCCTTCTGCGGCCTGGGAGGCGGCGGTTTCCTGTTGCTGCTCGGGGGAATCACCGTGTGGCTCGAGAAGCGAGCCCGCCTCGCCGCCGCGATCCGGTACGAGGTTCACTGACCGGCCGAAGATCCTCGCCCGAGACATCGACCACCCTGACACCTCAGGTCACCCCACGCCGGAACGGTCGGACGACGACTTCGGGCGATGGATTCGGAACGAGCCCTGCTCGACCTCGATCTCACCCGGTACGAACCGGATCCACCGTCGCCAGATCACGGAAACCACGGGACGGGATGTGAACGACGCCCCGCCGTGAGGCGGGGCGTCGGAAGCCACCAACCGGACTTGAACCGGTGACCTAAGCTTTACGAAAGCTTCGCTCTACCAACTGAGCTATGGTGGCGACGTTCGTTTTCAGTCAAGCACTCTGCGAACGAGCGGGTTTGAAATCAGCCTCCAGTGATCAGGCTGACCGCCTCGTCCGTGGGAAGATCGAGTGAACCGTAGAGACGACCAGCGGCATCCGCGATGCCGGCGTTTCCGCCGGCGCCCGCGTTGGCCGCGATGAGTCGGCGAAGGGCTTCGCTCTGTCGGGCTTCGACTCGCGAACCGAAGGAACGGGCATTGGCGGCGGCTCGATCCAGAAGCGCGATCTGCTCGCTGGGATTGCTGGAAGCGATGGCGGCATCCATGAGGGCTCGCTGAGCGCGATCGGTACCGATGAGGGCGACCACGTCCGCGACCAGCAGACGCATGCCACCGGAAATCGTGCCCATCGCTTCGAGCAACGCCGGTTCCGCATCGTTGATCTTGTAGACCGCCCCGTCGGCTCGCGCAATGACCGCGAGGGTCTGAAGCGCGTTCCGGGTGTAGGTCATCGCGTCGACTTCCGTCATGCGACCACCCGAGGCCACCTTCATCAGGCGTTCGATCGTGCTTCCGAACTGGACGTCGCTTCCGGACCCGTCCCAGCTCACGGTGGCTCGATCCTCGGCGAACTCGCGATCGAGGCGAATGCCGTCGACCGCGTCGGAGACGAGCAGCACCGGAGTGGCGCCGGTTCGACCGAAGGCCCGGACCCGGCCGACGGTCTCGACCGCGTTGGGCACGGATTCCTGGACGATGATCAGGTCGACGCCGTTCCCACGGTTGATCTCCGCTTCAAGCTCGTAGAAATCACCACCGGAGGCGGCGACTCGGAAACCTGCGGACTTCAACATGCCGGCGAACCGGTTGCGATCCTCTTCGGTCGTGGCCACGACCGCGGCGAACGACTGGTTGCCGGCCCGAACCGCGGAGGCGAGCAGCGGCACCACCTGCGTGTCACCGGCGAAGGCCGCGGACGGGAGGGCCGAACCCAGCACCAGGGCCGCGTCGTACTGGACCCGTCGGTCGGGATACAGAAGACATTCAAGCAGCGGCGAACGTCCACCGGCGGCGAACATGTTTCCACGCCCCACGGTGTGACCCAGGGCTTGGATCGCATCCCGCACCAGGGCGGTGTCGTCGGCGTCGATCGCCATCGCGAGCACGTCACGACAGATCGAACTGCCGGAGGCGGTGGCGAAGAACTGCGGGGAATAGGGCGAGTCGGCCTCGAAGGGATCGGACTCGTTGTCCCCCAGCTGGTTCTCCCGTCGGAGGTCGGCGGCCACGAAGGTCGACAACGCCATGCGGCTGGTGGAATCGGCTTCGAGGGCGGCCCGGGCGCATCGCATGGCCATGACCTGGCTGAAGATCGTCGTCGGCACCGGAGTCGGAACCAGTCCGGAGTGAGGGCCGTAGCTCCAGACCATGTTGGCCGCATCCCCGGGATAGGCGATGAGCGACTGATCCTCGGCGAAGAACTTGCGAGCCAGCGCGGTGTAGGCGGATGAGACGTCGGTGGAGGTGCCTCCAAGGCGACGGAACGCGATGTTCGCCGCGTCCCGGACTTCAGGGGTCGTCCGCCGATCCGCCGCGAGGTCCAGCAGGAACGGGATGGCCGTGGGCCAGCCGATCTTGGACAGGATCCGGCAGACCTTCGCCTGCACGGTCGGAGAGAGTTCGGGAAGTGCCGCACAAAGCGGGAGGACCGCCTGGCGCTTGATCTCCTCGAGCACCTCGGTCACCCGAAGTTCGGCTTCGGGACTCTTGGTGGTGATGAGGGTCTGGAGCAGCTCGGGGACCGCGTACTCACCCGCCTCGACCAGTCGGCGACGAGCCATCAACTGCGAACGGAGCGACCCGTCCAGCATGCCGATCGCTTCGCGGATCCGATCCTGATTGCGGGCGAGATCGTGGCGGCCCTGCTCGAGGACATTCTCGAACCGGGTGACCATCGGGCCGACGCCACTCATGCCGCGACCGCGGGTCAGTGCCCGTTCGACCTTGTCGTCGAGATTCTTCTCGCGGATGATTTCCGCGATTTCAGCCGGGGTGATGCCCGAGTCGAAGAGCTTCTGGGCGGCCGCCTCGGCGAGGTCCGGCTTCGCGATCAGGAGGTAGTGGAGGAAGTCCTCGACCAACTGCGTCGGGTTCGTCGCACCGTCCTGCACCAGCGGGTGACTCGAGGACGCGGCAGAGGCCGTCAGCGGCGTGATACCAGCGACGATGACGCCACTGACCGCGATCGAGCGAAGAAGTCCAGCCGTGGTGGTGCGGGAGTTGCGAGCCATCGAGCGTTCCTCGGAGGGGGATTGGTCCCGCCGTCGGCGGGAGCAGTGGACGAAAGACCGAATGTCGGCGGGGCCCATCTTCCAGGGACGGCCTCGCCTCGAATCTGGGCTCGGGCCGATCTGATGATCGACCTCGAACTCAACAAGCGGAATCGTGGCAACGGGGCCACGGGATCTACCGACGCGTTTCGCGACGTCAGACGGAACGGTTCCTCTGGGTCGAGCGACGGACAGAACGAGAAGAGTACCGGGCCTCGGAAGAAGGTGTCAACGGGTCCAACCCTCGGCCCACGCCCGAAACCGGCGAATCGGTCGGGGATAACCATGCCCGATATACTCTGGATCGAACGGGTCCCGCGTCGTCGCGGGCGG
>NYWY01000074.1 GCA_002685335.1 Planctomycetaceae bacterium | reverse complement strand
GGGCAGGACGAGGTGTGAGAATCCGCCCCAGCCTCCGATGGGAAGCCAGCCGAGCCGAACCGCGAAGACCGCGAGCAGCAGCGAGCCGATCACGAAACTGGGCAGTGAGATCCCAACCACCGCAAGGGCCTGGCTGCCGGCATCGAGCCAGGTGTTCGGCCGGAGCCCCCCGATCACTCCCGCGGTCAGTCCGATCGCGAGGGCGATGAGAATCGCGGAAAGTCCGAGGGCGACCGAGACCGGGAGTCCGGCGGCGAGGATCTCGTTGACCGTCCATCCGGGGTTCTTGAGGCTCGGTCCGAGGTCGAAGGGCTCGGGGGCGTCTCCGAGAAGCCACGAAACACCGGTCGCCTTGCCGAGATAGCTGAAGTAGAACGTGACGGGATCGTCGAGGTCGTACTGGGCCCGCATCGCATCGATCACCGCCTGGGGCGGACGCCGCCCTTCCGGAGCATCCACGGGATCACCGGGGATCACCCAGACCAACGCGAAGGTCACGGTGTAGACGACGAGGATGATGAGCGGCAGCTGGGCAAGCCGCCGCAGGATGAGACCGCCCATGCCTCGATGCTACCCGAGGCACCTGCGAAGGACGCGAGCCAGAGCGGCTCAGATGGTCGCGATCGCCGCGATGAATCTCCAGGACATCACGGCGAAGGCGACGCCCGCCTCATCCCGGCGGAATCCTCGCCAGCCGAACCAGACCAGACCCAGCCCGAAGACGCTGGCGAGTCCCAGGCGCCGCCAGGAGACGGGATCGATCGCGTCCGATGCCCCGAGCAGGATGACGGTCACCGAGATCGCCAGCAGGATGCCCACCATCGCGTGGACCCCTCGCGGCCCGATCCGGACCGCGATCGTGTGGAGACCGAAGGTGCGGTCGGCGATCCGATCTCGCAGGTCGAGCAGAAGTGAATCCGCAAGGAGGACGGGAAAGAGCAGGAGGGTCAGCCAGATCGCCGCTCTCCAGACCGTGGAATCGAGGGCGTCGTTCGATTCCAGGAGCGGCAGCCCTACGGCGGCCACCGTCCAGGCGATGGAGACCACCACCGACTTCCCGGCGGCGAATCGTTTCACGCCGAGGTTCGACGGTTCTGCGGACGGGGTTCGATCGCTCGGGGATCGAGTCGGCAGGGCATGCAGCAGGCCCAGCGCCCCGATCACGGCGAGGAGGATCAGGGTCGGCAGGGAAGGACGTGCGAGCAGGGCGGCGATCGCACCGCTCGTCACCGCAAGCACCGGCAGAATCCACGACCAGATCAGATGGTCGCGAAAGAGATTCGCTCGACGCGGCTGGCTGATGGAGTCTTCGGCATCGCAGGACGCCGCGGAATCACGCAGGTGGACGGCCCAGGTTCCCAGGATCGCCGCGGCGTACCACCAGGGCGAGATCGGGCGGTCGAGGGTGCGCTCGCATGCGAAGATCAGGGCGGCGGCGCTGGCGGCCATCGCCAGTTGGGACAGCACGAGCCAGGACATGGCGCGTTGACCGAGGTTTCCGACGGACCCCTTCATCCCTGAACGGTACCCAACGAACCGCCCGCACCCGGCGAGGCCGGATGCGGGCGGAGAGGATCTCAAGCGTCGCGGAGGTGGTGGCGATCAGGGGCAGAAGCCCCAGTCACCGAGGATCCGACCGAGGTCGGCGCCGGTGATCACCCCGTCGAAGGTGATGTCCGCCGGGCAGTCTTCGAATTCTCCACAGGCGGTACCACCGACCGCGAGGTAGAGGCCGAGATCGATACCGTTGACTTCACCGTCGCCGTTGATGTCGCCGCAGCGACACACGGTGTTGGTCACCGCGGGCATGATGGTGTACGGCCCGCGGATCTGGTTGGGGAAGTTGTCGCAGGCCACGAGTGCGGAAGGCCGGATGCCGAAGAATCCATTCACGGAGAAGACTCCACCCCCGTTAGCACCCGCAGTATTCATCAAGATTTCGACATCGATGATGTCGAGCGGCTGCAGGAAACCCCGCCACCAGAGCCCGGCACCGTCGTTGGTGGCGAAGTTTCCGGTGATCGCTCCTCCGGCGATCGAGCCACCATCTGTAGCCACATGCAGGCCGCCACCATCACCCTGGGCTTGGTTGTTCCGGATCGTGCAGTCTTCGAGCGAGATCACGCCACCTTGCCACCAGAGACCGCCGCCACCGTCGCCGGTGGCGTTACCCTCGATGACGGTGCGACGGAAGACCGCCTCGGAGAACCGAAGGTACGCCCCGCCGCCGCGGGTGGCCTGGTTGGTGCCGACGATGCAGTCCTCGATGACGGGGGAGGCTCCGTCGATGTACAGGCCGCCGCCGACGCTGTTGGCGGGGAACCCTGGTTCCGGGGTGCTGGAGATGCCGTTCTCGATCAGCACACCCGCGATCAGGGTGCTGGCGTCCTGGCCGCCCGCGATCGTGACCACGGTCATGTTCATTCCCGGGGTCTCGAGGGTGGTGGAAGCGGGATCGGCGCGGTCGCCGACGATCTGGAGGTTCCGCGTGCCGAGGTCGATGGCTTCGGCGTAGTTGCCGGGGGCGAGCTGGATGCGGGATCCCTCGGGGGCCACCACGATGGCGCTGGTGACGGTGGGGAAGCGGGCGGGCACCGCGAAGACGAGTTGTCCCTGGCAGGCGTCCGGAATCCCGTCGAGGTTCGCGTCGGGCGCACCATCCGCGATGTCGCACTCGTCGGGGACGAGGTTGCGGTTGCAGTCGGTGGAGGTGCCGTTTCCGAGGTCGATCCGGTCGGCCACCCCGTTGTCGTTGCAGTCGATCGGCGGTTGTACGCATTCGATCCGTTCGACCACGACGTCGTCGATGGCCGCTTCGGTGAGCGAGTTGTTGGGGACGTCGGCGATCTGGAACCGGATCTGGACGGTGCTGGATGGCACGATGTGATCGCCGATCTTGAAGGACTCGGTGTTCCAACCGGATGAGTTGCTGGTGATCGCCCTGGCCGTGACCCACGGACCACCGTTGGTGACCTCGACCAGCAGGGTGTCTTCGGCAGTGGTGTCGAGGTCATCGTTGACGAGCCACCAGTCGAAGGAGACGGTGGCCTCTTCGCCGTCCAGGTCGAAGACCGGCGAGGTCAGGGTGAACGGTCCACCGTCGACGTCGGCCGTACCCGCGGATCCGCCGACGAGACCGTTCTGGGTCACCCAGCAGAACGTGCCGCTGGCCGCCTCGCCCGGGGCGTATTGCAGACCGGCGGCTATGGTCGCGATGGGATCCGCGAGCTCCCAGGCGCCGGTGGTTCCCGTCCCCTCGGCGTTGGTGGTCCAACCGTTGGTGCCGGCTTCCATGTCGTCCTCGAAGATCACGACCAGGTCGGAGATGATCTCGACCGCATGTTCGCCGAGGGGGGGATCCCGGTATTCACTTCCATCCAGAAGTCGAGCGGTGAAGGCGATGCCCACATCATCACCGCAGTCGAATCCGGGGAGCGGGGCGACCCAGTTCGATCCGGATCCCTGCATGGGGATCGAGACCGTGGGGCCATCGTCGATCGTGTAGTGGAGGGTGGGACTGGTCTCGTCCAGGACGCCGTTGCTGGGTTCCAGCATCACGGCGAGGTCGAGCGGTTCGACCGGCGCCACCATCTCCGGCAGACCCTTGGGATAGCTGAAATCGATCCCGATCGGCGGCTCGTTGATCCACACGCTGAGGCCGTAGCACGCTCCGATCACCAGGTCGAGGTAGCCGTCGTTGTCGATGTCGATCGGGGCGGAGTCGTAGGTCGACTGGAGCGCCCATTCCGGAAGGACGGAGCCGTCCTCGTCGAAGAGGTTATTGGTGATCCCGGTGTTTCGGTAGATGTGCATCCGACGGCCGGAACTCGGGCAGAAGGGGGGAAGGTCGGAATCGACGTCGGCGATGATCATGTCCAGCCAACCATCGCCGTCGAGGTCACCGAACTGGGCGGAGTTTCCGAATTCATTCAGCGAATCGGCAATCGTGTAACGAGTCCAGTTGGCCTGGCCGGAACCATTGTTTCCGTTGTTGATGACGTAGGCGTCCTGGCCGTCGTCCACGGAGACCACGTCGATGTCGCCGTCGTTGTCAAGGTCGGCGGCATTCATTCCGTAGGGACCGAAGGAGGTCACCGTGAACGGGCCCAGCCAGTCGAGTCCTTCGGTCTGGTAGAGGACCGCGATGTCCCGACCGCTGGTCAGCGTATTGACGCGGATCACGTCGAGGAGCCCGTCTCCGTTGACGTCCCGGATGGCGCATTCCTGTCCGAACCCCATCGACAGTTGGCTGGCCGTCATGCGGGAGGTGGTGGTGTCCTCGAAGTAGCCCGGATTCGCCGCGCCGCGGTTGATCAGGAACCTGCCGTCGTAGTCCTTCGCGGGATCCTCGCCGGGAGACTGGTTGCATTCATTCACGCCGTCCACGACGTCGTCGGTGTCGCCGTGGCCGTTGAGGTCGATGCAGACAAGGCCGCTGGTCTCGGGCGTGTCGTGATCCACGAAGAAGAGATCCGCGTAGCCGTCGCCGTTCAGGTCGCCGACGTCGACGGCGTTGAAGCGTGGATTGGCGGCCGATCCGCTCTTCGAGAACAGTTCGGGAATCCGATCATCCTCGAACCGGAAGCCCAGCCAGTCGCCGTTGACGTCGGCGCCGAGGTTCATGTAGATGCGGGGTTGGCCGATGATCGATTCCTCGTCGTCGCTCATGCTGGTGGCGGTGACCAGATCAAGCCAGCCGTCGTTGTTGAAGTCCGCCACCTTCACGTCGCGATCATTGGTGAGGGCCAGGAATCCCGCGTCGCCGGGAGTGTTCGAGGTGGTGGCGTACTGGTCGGTCCGGTCCACCAGCACCCCGCCCTCGTTCATGAGCAGTATGTTCCGGGCGCCGCCTTCGATCGAACCCGGGAACTTCCGGACGATCACCAGGTCGGTCCAACCATCCTGGTCGAAGTCGCCCCAGGCGAAGTCCTTCTCGAGGTTGTCGTTCACCGCGTACAACTCGTCGAGGACGAGTCGGGTGTCGGTCGCTTCCAGATACCCGACCCACGCGTCCTGGGCGGATACGGTCGTCGCGCCACTCAGCAGCCATCCGATCAGGATGATTGGGGAATGCCAGTGATGGGATGAGGTGGTCAGGATCATGGTCTTGTTCCGGGGTTCGAAGCTGATGTTCGATCTTGGACGGCGATGATTCGAATCGATCTCAATGACAGAAACCCCAGTCGCCGAGCAGTTTGCCGAGGTCGGCACCGTTGACGATTCCGTCAAAGGTGATGTCCGCCGGACAGTCTTCGAATTCCTGGCACGGGCTGCCACCGACCGCGAGGTAGAGGCCGAGATCGACGCCGTTGACTTCACCGTCGCCGCTGATGTCGCCACAGCGACACACGGTGTTGGTCACCGCGGGCATGATGGTGTACGGGCCGCGGATCTGGTTGGGAAAGTTGTCGCAGGCCACGAGCGCGGAGGGCAGGATACCGATGGATCCGTCCAGGGAGAAGACTCCGCCTCCGGTACCACCCGCAGTGTTCATCGAGATCTCGACATCGATCAATGCGAGATGCAGGTTGGATCCCTGCCACCAGAGGCCGGCACCGTCGTTGGTGGTGAGGTTTCCGGTGATCGCCCCTCCGGCGATTGAGCCACCATCTGTAGCCACATGCAGGCCCCCACCATCACCCTGGGCTTGGTTGTTCCGGATCGTGCAGTCTTCGAGCGAGATCACGCCATCTTGCCACCAGAGACCGCCGCCACCGCCGCCGGTGGCGTTGCCCTCGATGACGGTGCGACGGAAGACCGCCTCGGAGAAGCGTAGGTACGCCCCGCCGCCGCGGGTCGCCTGGTTGGCGCTGATGATGCAGTCCTCGATGGTGGGAGAGGACCCGTCGATGTAGAGACCGCCGCCGACACTGTTGGCGGGGAAGCCCGGTTCCGGGGTGCTGGAGATGCCGTTCTCGATCAGCACACCCGCGATCAGGGTGCTGGCGTCCTGGCCGCCGCCGATGGTGACCACGGTCCGGTTCAGCCCCGGAGTCTCGATGGTGGTCGAGGCGGGATCGGATCGATCGCCGATGAGTTCGAGGTTCTTGAGGCCGAGGTCGATGGCTTCGGCGTAGTTGCCGGGGGCGAGTTGGATCCGGGAGCCATCGGTGGCGGCGTCGATCGCGGCGGTGATGGTCGGGAACCGGGCGGGTACCTCGAAGACGAGTTGGCCTTGGCAGCCGTCGGGGATGCCGTCGAGGTTGGCGTCCGGAGCACCGTTGGCGATATCGCATTCATCGGGCACCTCGTTGCCGTCGCAGTCGGCCGAGGTCCCGTCGGCGGTTTCGCAGGTGTCGATGAGTCCGTTGGCGTTGCAGTCGTCCACGCTTGCCTCGAGGGCCGGAAGGGCGGTGATCATCCACCGCGAGGAAGCGAAAGAGGTATCGACCTCTGGGAGCCGTTTCAAAAAGTCGGCTGATCCGACTCCGGCGGGCGAGAACGATCCCGCATCCCACGCGATCCAGGAATCGAGCGAGGCGCCATCGTCGTCCATCGCGGCTGGATACCACTCGGTGTTCGCCGGGATGTTCATCACGACCCCGACGAAGAAGTTGGCATCGACCCCGACCGTGACGTCGGCTTCCAGTTCGATGGTCTGGACGGTGGTGCCCAGTGGACCTTCGATGGTCGTGGCCACGATCTCGAGGGGGAGGGCATCGTTTGGAGTCCCATCTCCGTCGGGGTCCGACCAGATACAGACCACGATGGAGCGTCCGATGATCGCCGGACTCAGACCGACTTCGCCGAAGGTGATCTGAATGACGCTGATGCGGTCGAGATCGGTGCGACCGGTGAAGCGTTCCATCCAGGCGAGGGTGCCCGAGCTCGTCACGCCCGCCGCTCGCTCACTCCCACGATCGTGGCGTTCATATCTCGGGTCTGCCGGGAACCCCAACTGGCAGGAGTCCGCCACACCATCGTCGTCGCAATCCTCGAGTGTCCCGTCTGCAAGGTCGCACGAATCGGGAATGAGGTTCTGATTGCAATCGTCCAGGCCGAAGTCCTCGATGTCCGCGGCGTCTTCGCGGCCGTTCTCGTCGCAGTCGAAGGCGGGGGAGATCGAGTTGTCGCCGAGGTCGGTGTAGCCGCCACTGGCGGTGTTCTGGGCGAGGTT
>NYWY01000073.1 GCA_002685335.1 Planctomycetaceae bacterium | reverse complement strand
GTCGGCGTCGGGGCGTTGGAGCAGTCGCCTGCTCGCGGTCCAGGGCGATGGCAAGATCCTCGAACTCGACACCACGCTCCCGCAGTCGCGTTGGAAGCCTTTCCAGTACTCACCCTGATCGGTCTTGATGCGTCTTCGACCGCGACGCTTTCAACCGAGGTTCCGGCGGGCGGGGCCGGACGTGATGGGCCAAGCCGCACGCCCGCCCGCTCAGGCCGGTTCCTCCTCGTCCTCGTCGGACGCCGGATCGGTGGATTCAGGCACCCCGGGGAACAGGAGTCCGGCCGACCAGAGTCCGAGCGCCAAGGACACCGCGAGGGAGAGCGCGAGGATCCAACCCGGCCAGCCGTCCTGGACCCAGCTCAGGATCCCGCCCGCGGCGAAGCCCAGCATGACGAACATCCCGGTCATCAGGGCGAAGCTCCGATGTCGAGACGTCGCACAGCCGATCAGCAGGGTGATCGCCACGCCGGCGGACAGAAATCCGAGGCTCCGGAGAAGCAGGCGACCGGGTGAAGTCATGGCCTGGTCATCGAGGTCCGATGTCGCCGTCGAGGGTGGCGCGCCGTCCGCGGCCAGGGACGGAACGCGGTCGTCGGGATTGAGTCCGCAGACCACGGTCACCAGAATCAGGAACGTCGCGGTTGAGGTGAGGCAGAGGAATCTGGATCGGGTCATGGTCGATGGGTTCCGTACCGATGGGGCGTGGGAGTTTCCGCGGACGTCGGATCATCTATCACCGGGATGACGAGCCCCGAGTTTCCATCCGGTGGCGATCAATCACGGTTGCTTCTTATTCGTCATCGGCCTCGGCCGATTCCAGCGTCCGTCATGTCCCGATTGATCTCCAGCGATCATCCTCTCGGACTTCGCGGGAATCCTACCCGGGAATGATTTGATTCCGGCCGGTCGCTCGTCGGGGAGCTTGATGGTGAACGGCGGGTCCGACCGCCGACTTGACCCACTCGGGATCGGCAGTAATACTGGTATCATGACGCCAGTAAGCCAGCATCCTGCGGCCTCGCCCCGACAGGCCGTCCGCCGCCGAGCCCGGTTCGATCGACTGCTCGATCCCGAAATGCTCAAGGCGCTGGCAGAGCCCACGCGGGCTCGTCTGTTGTCCTGCCTTCTCAAATGTGGTCGACCTTGTTCGGTGACCGAAGTCGCTGCGTGTTGCGACATCGATTTCTCGATGGTCGCTCGCCACCTGGCGACCTTGGCGCGGGCCGGCGTGCTGTCGAGTGAGAAAAAGGGGCGGACGACCTGGTACGAGGCGGACGCCGAATCTCTCGCCCTGGTGTTCCGTGAACTCGCGGATTCGATCGACGAGCTCCGTCCGGTGGGTTGCCTGGACACCGAGTCGGGGTGTGGCTGCACGACCGTTCCGGACGCGTCTGATGCCTGAGACGAATCAGGCACGAGCGATGTTTCCCGTGAACGTCCTGATGGTCGGGAGACCCGTTTGCGCTGATGGACCTGACCGCCGTATCCGATGAATGACGATGTCGCCGCCTCGAACGAGGCCGCTGGAGAATCTTGATGATGAATTCCGATGAGCCATGCTGTGGTGGAAACGAGTGCGGTTCCAACGTTCCGGTCGATCCCGAGTCCGAGGGGAATCAGGTTCGGGAATCCGTTCGCGAGGGCTACGCGGAAATCGCGCGTTCCGGACAGTGGTCCGGGGTTCGACCGCCGACCGCGATGCCGTTGGAATCAGTGGCGTCGGAGTCGACCTGTTGTGTTGGTGGCGGGTGTTGTGGCCCGACCACCCTCACGCCCGAACAGGTGGCGCGGGCGGTCGGCTACGCGGATGAGGATCTCACGCTGCTTCCGCAAGGTGCCAACCTCGGGCTTTCCTGCGGAAACCCCACCGCGCTGGCCTCGCTTGGTCGGGGGGAGGTCGTTGTCGACCTCGGGTCGGGGGGAGGCTTCGATTGTTTCATCGCGGGACCGAAGGTCGGGCCGGAAGGGCGGGTGATCGGGGTCGACATGACGTCCGAGATGCTCGGAAAGGCCCGGGAGGGGCTTGGCCAGTATCGAACCCACAGCGGGCTCGATAACGTCGAATTTCGTCTTGGAGAGATCGAGCACCTGCCGATCGCCGACGGCTCGGTGGACGTGGTGATCTCCAACTGCGTGATCAATCTCTCGCCCGACAAACGTCAGGTGTGGCGGGAGATCGCCCGGGTGCTGAAGCCCGGAGGTCGGGTCGCGGTCTCGGACCTCGCGCTCTTGAAGCCGCTTCCCGCGGAGGTTCGAGACGACCTGGAGGCCCTGGTGGGATGCATCGCCGGTGCGGAACTGGTCGACGAGATTCGGAGATCGGTGCTCGACGCCGGTCTCGATTCGCTGAAAATGGTGGCCAAGCCTCAGTACGTCGAGGCGATGGTCAACGGGGACGATCCGCTGTATCGCAGGATGGCCGCAGCGCTTCCCGAGGGCGCGACCGTGAACGACTACGTGGTGAGTCTCGACCTCGAGGCCCGGCGAGGCGATGGGCCGTCCTGATCATCCGGAAGATGATCTTCGCGTTCCGGTGAGGGTGATCGCCTCGGGGGGCGGGTCGCTTGACTTTCAAACGTCGCTCGTTACCCTTTCCGATCTTCTTTCGCGGGCGCAGGCTCCGTCATCTGGAGCCCGAGCCCATGTCAGAGATCACCATCCGGCTGCCGAGTTTTCTGCCCCTCAAGTCGAGGATCTTCGATCTTCGATCTTCGATGAGCGGATCGCCGAAGGCGGAGATCCTTTCCGGACTGACGGTGGCCCTGGCCCTGGTACCCGAAGCGGTGGCCTTCGCATTCCTTGCCGGCGTGCCGCCGCTCGTCGGTCTGTACGCGGCGTTCATCATCTGCCTGATCACTTCGATCCTCGGCGGGCGTCCGGGCATGATCTCCGGAGCCACGGGGGCGATGGGCGTGGTGGTCGTGGCCCTGGTCGCGCAGTACGGGATCGGGTACCTGTTTCCCGCGGTCGTACTCTGCGGCGTGATCCAGATCACGATCGGTCTGCTGAAATTCGGTAAGTTCATCCGGATCGTTCCACATCCGGTGATGCTCGGATTCGTCAACGGCCTGGCGGTGGTGATCCTGCTCGCCCAGTTCGGAAGTTTCAAGACCCTCGGACCCGACGGTGCGATGCAGCTGCTCGAGGGCTCCCGACTCTGGATCATGATCGGGCTGGTCGCGATGACCATGGCGATCATCGCCTTCCTGCCTCGATTCACGAAAGCCGTTCCATCCTCCCTGGCCGCGATCCTCCTGGTGTCCCTGGTGGCGTTCGGCATGAACTCCTACGCCGCGGACGAGGGCGGATCGGAGGTCGCCGCGGGAACGACGGCCCGGACCGACGGCGGCCAGCCGGTGTTGACGGTGCGGGACATGCTCGTCGACAGCACTCGGGCCGCGGCGGTCCGGTCGGCGCAACACGAGAAGGACGCCGCGTTGCTCGCGACCGCCCAGTCGGTGCTGCCCGCGAACGTGGAAGCGGAACGGATCGGTGAGGGACCGATCGCGCCGCTCACCGAGCAGGAGAGGATCGATGCGGTCGATTCCGTGGATGTCGCGACGGTGGGTATCGCCGGCGGTCTGCCGCGATTCGCGTGGTTGGACTTCGAGATGCCGCCGCTGGCCTGGGCGACGCTGTGGATCATCCTTCCGTATTCCCTCATCCTCGCCGGGGTGGGGCTGATCGAATCATTGATGACCATGACCCTGATCGACGAACTCACCGAGACTCGTGGTCGGGGGAATCGCGAATGCGTGGGACAAGGAGTCGCCAACGTCACCTGCGGCTTCCTCGGCGGCATGGGTGGATGCGCGATGATCGGGCAGTCTCTGATCAACGTGAAGTCCGGAGGGCGGGGGCGACTCTCCGGCATCACCGCGGCCTGCGCCCTGCTGGTCTTCATTCTTTTTCTTTCGCCGTACATCGAGGCGGTTCCGATGGCGGCCCTGGTCGGTGTGATGTTCATGGTGGTGATCGGCACCTTCGAGTGGACGACGCTGCAGACCTGGCGTCGCATCCCTCGCAGTGAAGTGCTCATCATGATCGTGGTCGCGGCCTACACGGTCTTCATGCACGATCTCGCGTCCGCGGTGATCATCGGGGTCGCACTTTCCGCTCTGGTGTTCGTCTGGAAGAAGAGCAAGCACATCGTCGCGGACGTGAGCGTCAACGAACAGGGGAGCAAGGTCTACCAGCTGCACGGCGTGCTCTTCTTCGGAACCACGCCCGAGTTCCGGGATCTCTTCACGCCCCGAGACGATCCGGATGACGTGATCATCGACTTCTACTTCAGTCGCGTGTACGACCAGTCCGGTCTCGAGGCGATCAACGCGCTTGCGGAGCGCTACACGAAGCTCGGCAAGCGACTGCATCTTCGTCACCTCAGTGCGGACTGTCGCCAGTTGCTGGACAAGGCGGGAAAACTGGTCGAAGTGAACATCAGCGAGGACCCGCACTACCACATCGCGACCAACAAGTCCCTGTGACGGCCGCCGCTGAACCGGATGGGGCATCCTGGTCGAAGGCCGATCGGGGTGATCCACGGTCAATCATGCGGCGCAGACGGACCGGTCCGGGAAACGGACCTGGCAGAAACTCGATCGTCCGTTCCAGGCCGTGGCCATGATCGGTGGGGGGCTGCCGATCATCGTTCGGCATTTCTGAACCTCGCCGAGCCGATCGCGACTTCGGGTCACGGCTCGGGATCCGCCGGAGTCTCGGGCGCCGGAGCCTCGGGCGATGTGATCCCGGGCGACGGCATTCCGCACAGCGACTGGAGGAGGACGTAGGGATCCACCACCATCCCGTCCTGTTCCGCGTACTGGACCCAGAACCGATCGTCCCGGTCGATGGTCCAGATGAGGACGAAGACCGGCGTCTCGGCGGCACCGATGGCGGCCGCGCTGACGGACCGGTGGCCGTAGATGTTCAGGTAGGACGCCCATCGAACGTCGGGCTGGTCCTCTTCCAGCATCTCCGCGATCGTGCGGCCGGGGCAGATGTCGGGATAGCGGCCCTGCTGCACGATGGATTCATCGAGCGTGACCGACCGGCTGGCGAACGCCTGAAGACCCAGGAGACCGCAGACCACGGCGGCGGTCAGCAGGATGGGAATGGTCATCGGCCCGCAGGGCTTGTTCGTACGGCTCAGGAGCCAGGCACCGAACACCCCGATGAGAATCGGGAAGAGGACCTCCGAACCTTTCGGTCGGTATCCGGTCCAGAGATCGTGCAGATCCCAGCTGTGAAGGACGAGATCCGCGACCGAAAACAGGAGGCAGCAGCCGGCGGTGATTCGAAAGGTGATCGTCGCGGCGCGACCCGGCCCGGAAGCCTCGGTCGGGTGATCCTCGTGCGTCACAATGTCTGGTTCGGTCGGCACGATCGCTCACTCCAGTCGGACGGCGATCGCCGGGGATCGCGGATGCAGGGCGGCGGCGGGACTTCGTCGAGGCCCGGCCGCTCTTGAGGACGTCAGGGTTTCACGTTCGGAGGTCCGCCGGACGTCGAGCACATCCACTCGACGTCGGAGGGATCCGCCGGAGCGCCGCCGCGTCGCCAGCCGGGGGTGATGCCGTCCCCCTCGTACCCGTCGACCGCGGATGGCTGGGTCATGGATGCGCGGCCGGTCGTGCCGTTCAACCAATGGCCGCTCCACCAGGTGGTGCGGGCGTCCGGATTCCCCCATGCGGCCCGGGAACTCTTGGGACGAGGCATGACGTAGTTCCAGCCACGCCGAATGAGTCCGTCTGCCGTCGTGCGATCCGCCGGGGAGGAGTCTCGTCCCGCCCGAAGGGCCACGTCTCGCTCGGTTGCGACGTCTGGATCACCTGATTCAAGTCGGGTTGGTTCGGGTCGGGGCGGAGCGATGGGTGCCGCGGGCGTTCGTGCTCGTGCTCCGTCACCGGTCCGGACGAGGGCCGCCGAGGGTGCATCCCAGAGTCGGGTGGCGACCGTACGTTCCAGGCGATCCTCTTCTGAATCCGGCAGGGCGGAGAGGAAGTCCAGATCCGTCAGCGACTCGATCACGTCCACGCTGGTGAGGTAGGGCCGGACATCCGCCTTGCTGCTGGAGTGGGACTGGTCGCCGTACATCGGGACGAGGAAGGCCAGGACCGAGGTCGTCACGCCGTCGTGTCGGATGGCGAGCTTGAAGAAGGCGTCCGGGACGGCGACGGGGATTTCACCGGGATCGCCGATCCAGGTCTTCGGACTGTTGGTGAAGACTGGTCCGGTGACGATCCAGATGACATCGTGTTCATCCGCCCATCGTCCGGTCAGGTTCTCGATCGCCAGCCAGATCCCGCCGTTCATGCGTTGCATCTGGGGGCAGGCATTCAGGACGGTGTGGGTCTCCCGGTCCGCTTCGGGGCCCAACCGTCCAGCATGGGACTTCATGCACAGGTGTCCCCGTGAGTACCCCGAATTGCGGTAGGAGGAATCATCCGGGGCGATTCCCTGCCGATGCAGGTCATCGTCGGTGAACCATCGTGAGGGTCGGGGGTGGGACGTTCGTTCCCCGGACGCATCCCGGCGAAGTTCGTACGCGACCCAGTCGGGGACGCCGAGCGCGATCCCGTCCGCGTCGGTGTCGAAGCTCACCTTGAACGCCCGGAACTCCCGAACCGCCTCGGTCGGCTGGGTGACGAAGCGATCGTGCTCGCGACCATCACTGGTCCCGGCCTGCAGATGGCTGGTGAAGCCGAGAAGGCTTGCGATGAACAGAATGGATGCAAGGACAGCACGAGGCATCGTGGGCTCCAGGCCGGCGGCGGAAAGGCCGATCCATCCTATTATTTCTTGTCCGGGGTGTCAGGCGGGTTTTTCGCGGGATCCGGACGCCGGGGCGAATGAAAAGCCCGCCTCGACCGGAGTCGAAGCGGGCTGATGCCGGTGGGGTCGGATCGGGCGGCGGTCAGGAACAGACGCCCCAGGACCCAAGGAGGAGTCCCAGGTCGGAGGCGTCCACGGTGCCGTCCTCATTGATGTCGGCTTCGGGTCTGCTCTTGCCGTCGGTGTTCCAGAGGGCGAGGAGGATCCCGAGATCCGCGGCATCGACCACGTCGTCACCCGTGAGGTCGCCCGGGCACTCGGAGTCCACACCGGGGCCACTCAGGATGGTGTGCCCGTTGTCGTAGATCCGGACGTAGTCGACGAGATAGGCGGCGGGAAGCGTCGCGCTGATCGCGTTCGGATTCGTGATCCCCGGGAACCAGCCTCCGACCGCCAGGTTGATCACGAGGAAGTGGGGGGCGTGAAATTCATGGCCGCTCATGGCGTCCCGGTTGGAGATGTCCATCACCCAGACCTGCTGGCCGTCGATGAACGTCCGGAGGGCGGTCGGTGTCCACTCGAGTCGGTAGACGTGGAAGCCTTCGTTCAGGTTTTCGCCGACCGTTCGTTGCTGGCCGTAGCTCGCGTAATCACCGAAGAAGTCCCAGTGGGCCGTCGAGTAGACCCGGCGGTTCACCTGATTGGCGGCGATGGCATCGCCGGCTCCCATCTCAAGAATGTCGATTTCGCCGCACCGTGGCCAGCCGACGGTCGAGATGTCGTTGCCGAGCGTCCAGAACGCGGGCCACAGGCCATCGGCGAGGTCGGGGATCTTGATCCTTCCCTCGACCGTCCCGTATTGGAACATGACCTTGTTCTCGGTGCGGATCCGACCGGATGTGAACTGGCCGTTGGATTCTCGTCGGGCATGGATGACGAGGTTCCCTCCCGCGACCCTCAGGTTCTGCGGTTGATCGGTGTAGACCTGGAGCTCGTTGTTGACGCCGAGGTTTCCGATCGCGGGTGTCCAGACCTCGGGATCCGGAGCGCCGGTCCCGTTGAACTCCTCGCTCCAGAGCAGGGTCTCCTGGGCCACGGCGCTCGAAGAGGCGAGGCAGGAGAGGAGGGCGAGCGGCAATGCGGCGAGTCGGGCGATGATCATGGGGTTCATTCGGTCCTTGCGGCGAGGTGGTCCCCCGCGTCTCTCGTGAGCCGGAGTACCTCGTACAGAATAGGGGGGGGCCGGTCCGGTCAGGAGCGAAAAATCCGGGACCGAGGCTATGGACCGTCCTGGTCGGTGACGGAGTCCGGTTCGGAGGTCACGGCCTCGAGGCCGAATTTCGCCATGGCCAGGCGGACGTCGGCCTCGTCGAAATCGCCGTCCCGATCAAGATCGCCGTTCAGGATGGTCTGATTGGTGATCTGAAGCGTGGCCTCGATGTTCATCGCGATGGCGGTGGGTACGTTGCCGTCGAACCCGCAGTCGGTCAGCACGAGGCTTCCATCCTCCGTCAGAAAAGCCGCTCCAGGTTCCTGGGACGAGTTTTTCGAGAAGGTGCATCTGGTCGCCACGACCTCGGCCTCGAGGGTCTGGACGCCACCGCAGGTCCCTGCAGCGTTGTCCTCGAATCGGCAGTCGGTCATGATCAGGGTGCCGCCAATCGTGTAGATGGCGCCGGCGTTGGTCGCCACGTTGCCGGCGAATCGGCAGTCAGTCAGGAGAGGGTTGCTCCGATAGATGTTGTACATCGCCCCGCCGCCGCCGCCGGGGCTCTCGTCGGAACGGTTCCGGATGAAGCGGCATCGCGTGAGGGTCGGGCTGCATTCCGTCCAGTTGGTCATTCCGCCGCCGACCAGCGGTCCGACGTTGCGGTCGAAGACGCAATCGACGAGCGAGGGACTGCTTCCCTCGAAGTTGTACATTCCGCCGCCGCTGGAGGCCCGATTGCCGACGAATCGGACGCGGACCAGAGTGGGGCTGCTTGCCTGCCGGTTGTAGATGCCGCCGCCGCGTCCGACTCCGACGTTCTCGGCCAGGACGCAGCCGATGAGCGTCGGACTGCTCGTCCGGTTGAGCATGCCGGCGCCATTGGTGGCGCGGCCGCCCCGGATCAGGAGATTCTCGAAGATGGTCGCTTTGGACTCGCTGCTCACGCACTGGAGGACGCGGTGCGTTCTGCCGCCATCCAGAATGCTCGCGGGGTCTCCGTCTTCGTCGACCACGCCGCGAATCGTGATGGACTTTCCGGTGGGGTCGATGACGGAACCTTCCCGGTAGATCTCCGCCGCGAGCTGTATGACATCACCGGGTTCGGCGTCCCGGATCGCGGCGTTGATCGAGGTGTGCTGGCAGCCGGAAGCGCACACGGTGATGACCTCCGCGGACACGGATGTCGCGAGAACGGCGGCGAAGAGCGAGGCTGGTCCAAGGAGATGGTGCATGTCGATCGTTTCCGGGGTGGGTCGCAAACAGGCGTGGTCCATGCGGACCGGGTGGCGGTCGGGATCATCGGCGAAATCGCCGCGCCGGCCGCCTGGGTCACGGCGCGACCATCTCCGCGCTTCGCGGAACGACGACCATCGCCGACGGCTCGAATCGAGCGTTGAGCCGGAGGAGTTCCTCGACGGTGGTCGGGACATCCCCCATCAACGGTCTTCGTTCCGCGTACTCCGCCAGAATACGCTCGGCTTCCTCCGCGAGTCGCCGGTCGGCGGCGGTCGGGACATGGCCGGGGGGAACCGCGTAGGTGAACCGCCCGGAATCGGCGGCCTGGGTGGGGATCTGAATGAACTGTCGATCCTTGCCCGGTCCGACCTCCCGGCCGTCCTCGGCCGCGAGTCCCGATTCGACGAAGAAGTCCACGGCGTCGTCCGGATACCCGAAGAGGTAGCCGTAGCCTCGCCATCGGTCGGCGCGGGGCATCCGATCGACCACCGCGACGACTTCGGACGGGTGGGTGCCGGAGGTGATGCCCCAGGGATTCCAGAACGCCTCGTGACGCTCGATCATTCGTGCCAGCGCTCGACGATGAACCACGAATCCGTGGGCCGCGCGTTCGCCGTCATGCTCGCGATCGAAGACCTGGACGTCGGCGTACCAGGCATCGTTCCTCAGAACGGCGAGTGCTCGCCTCGCCTCGCGGACATCGGTCAGGTCCGGATCCTCGACCACGAACGACCCGCGCCAGATGCCGGTGCTCATCGGTTTGAGGCCGCCGGCGAGCGTGTAGAGGGCTTCATGGTCGGTGGCTTCGCGGAGAATCAGGAACGGATCGAGGCTGGATGGTGTCTCGGCCGGACGCCAGGCGGCGGTGGTGTCGGGCTGGCTTGTGGCGCATCCACCGAGAAGGCACGCGGCCCCCAGCCACGCGAGCCCGGCGACGAGGGCGGCGGAGGTGCTCCCGGAGCGGCTGGGCCCCGTCTTCGGATCGGGCCGATGCGGGGAGGATTCGCGTCCGGGTCGGCGAGTTGATCGGATCATGTCGTTCCCTGCTTGAATTCGTCGATGATGGTGGCGCGCACGTCACGCCATCGGGACATCATGGCTTCGGCCGGGATGGTCGAACGATCGCCATCGTCCCAGTCTTTCAGTGTCGATCTGCGGTAATCGAGGCCCAGCAGATCCAGGATGCGTCCCTCGTAGGTCAGGATCCAGTCGATGGCGTCCAAGGTAAGCGAAGCGCACTTGGCGCGATGGACCTTCTTGGGCGGGCTGAATTCCGGCAGGTCGTTCTTCGACCAGGGGATCCGTTCCAGCATCGCGTTCGGGGTGTAGCGGGGGCGCACGTCGTATCGCGGCAGGAAGACGCCGCCGCGTCGATGATCTCCGTAGAAGAGTCCGAAGCCACGCAGCAGCACGCACCGCTTCTTCGGGAGCCCGAGGAGGTACGCGCTGGGGCAGTCCGGGCGGGTGTTGGGCGGCTCGATGCGTTCGAATCCGACCTCGAGCAGCCAGTTGCCCTCGGGCCGCAGCACGTCACGCCCCCAGCACCAGATCTGCTGGCTGAAGAGGATGGCGGCCTGGTCGGCCGTCGTCTTCGTCTGATGAGTCGATCGGGACGCCATCGGCGGTCAGTCGTTCCGGCCGGGCAGGGCCGCGGTGATGTTCGCGATGAGCCATGCCGACGCGGCCGACATCTGGAGGTAGTCACCGGGGCTGCTCATTCCGTAGGCCAGAACGCTGGCGATCCAGCAGAGACTGGCTCCGGTCTGGCCGTACCATTCGATTCCGAGGGATCGTCTCCGTCGGCCCGTCGGCGGATCGGGGGCGTCGAGGTCGTGGTTCAACAGATGCACTCCTCGCCGCAGCAGGACAGGTCGTCAAGGTACATGCCCCAGTGTCGGTATTCCTCCAGTCGGGTCGCCGGAAGGCCGAGGGACGTGGCGATCGCCTTGGCGACCACGGCGAATCGCATCCGAAACTTGAAGATGAAGCAGAAGATGTGGTCGCCGTGTCGAACCGACGGGCCGCACAGGAACAGGCCGGGGACCCGGGTCGATTCATCGTGTTCGCTGAGCAGGGGGAATCCGTCGTCCCGCTGCTCGAACAGATCCATGACGAGGCGGTGGCTTCCGAGGAATCCCCCCGCGAGGATGGGCGCCGTGGGCGTGGTGAAATGTCGGCCGCCGGGGGCTGAAACCCGGTACTGGTCGTCCGACCGGGACACCGATATCACGGAAGTGTCCGGCAGGAGTTCGACGTGGGTCGTGAAACACGTTTCACGCATTCGTTCCAGCGAATAGGTCGACAGCGCCACGCTGGGATCGGAGGTGTTCCGTTCCCAGGGGCATCCGCGGTCGAGGAGTCGAACGTTTCGCCCTCGGGAAGCGAGATGGTAGGCCGCGTCGACGCCGCTCTCGAAACCGCCGATGACGATGAAGTCGTCGCCTTCCAGGTCGTGGTAGCG
>NYWY01000072.1 GCA_002685335.1 Planctomycetaceae bacterium | reverse complement strand
GAGCGCCACTCCGAGCAGTCCTCCCGCGGCGAGCCACACCCCCCACGCACGACCACCCCGCACCGGACGATCCGCAGTCTCCGTGATCACCGGCAGCAGACAGCAGGCGGAACCGATCGCCGCCGCCAGCAACGGCCCGTCGGGCATCACCCATGATCCCGCGACGATCGCGAACAGCGGCGAGAGATTGAAGAGAACCGCGGCCCAGGATCCGGCCGCCGCCCCGAAAAGTCGGGCGGTGAAGCGATACAGCAGGAGCGTGGTGACGATCGCCAGCAGGATGAAGGGAAGACGCATCGCCAAGGGCGAGTCGCTGCCGGTCAGGTTCCACGCCAGCGTACCCATCCAGAATCCCAGCGGCGGATGGTCGAGGAAGGACCACTGGAAATCTCGACCCACGGCGAGCGCATACTGCTCGTCGATGCCCAGACCGAGGGTCCCTCCGACCAGCAGACGGAGCGCCGTCCCGCCCAACACGGCGGCGAGCAGGATCCCGGTCGGGCCGAAACGGGGCGGGGTTGATTCATTCATCGAACGGGGGTCGCTCTGCCAAGGTCGATGGGGCTGGTCTGGATGTCGATCACCGGCAACGGCTGATCACCGTGAGCACGAGCCTCGAGGACTCGAAGCGTGGTGTCAAAGACCTCGTCCACGCTGATCGCCTGCATGCAGCGGTTGTCCTGACACGATGTCGTCCGGTTGTTCAGGGCGCTCACGCAGGGGCTGCAGGCGAGTCCGGCGTGCAGGACGTGATTTCGCGGCCCGCGGGCGGCGAAGAGTTTCGGATGCTCGGGACCGAAGAGCGTGATCACGTCGATCGTGGTCAGCGAGGCGAAATGAGCCGGTCCCGAGTCGTTGGTGACCAGGAGATCCGCCAGCCCGTAGAGCACGATCAACTGCCGAAGCGAGGTCCGACCCGCGAGGATGAAGCATCGAGGGTCCCCGATCGTCGCGACCATCTCCTCCGCTCCCGGGGCCTCGGCCGGAGCTCCGGTGAATCCGATTCGAAGGGACGGATCCCGGGCGAGGAGCTTTTTCGCCAACTCGATGTAGCGGTCGCGAGGCCACGCCCGAAGCGGCAGTAGATCGCTGCAATTGGCATTGAGCAGCACCAGAGGTCCCGCATCCGAAGCCGAGGTGTCGATTCCGGCAGCCTGATCGAGGATCGCTCGAACCGCGTCGACCTCCTCGATCTCCGTCCTGATCGGAGGCGTCGGCTCATCGGCCTGCGGGGGGACCATCTCGATCGCCGGAAGGATCGAGGGATCGGCATCGATCGCCTCGACCTGCAGCCGAAAGAGTCGGCTGGTGTGCACGTGCGGGCTGTACCGAAGTCGATGGGTGAGCAGGTCGCCGCGCCAGGGACCCTCGTCGGGACCTGCGTGCAGACCGATCCGACAGGGAGCGCCGGAGAGATATCCGATCGCGGCCGTGGACCGTGCGAAGAACTCCAGATCGATCGCGACATCGATCCGCAGTCGCCGTAGTCTCCGCAGGGTCTTCAACGCACTGAGAATCGTCCCCGTCAGGCCGTTGGCCCGGATGATGATCACGTTCTCCCGCGGGATGAGATCCATCGCATCGAGAATGAATCGGTTCTCCTCGAAGCACAGGAAGTACGTCTTCTCCGCGCCCACCCGGGCCACGGCCGCCTGAATCGCCGACGCGGCCAGCACGGTCGAACCCTGCTCCGCGAGTTTGATGAAGAGGATGGATTCCGGACGTTCCTCCGGAGCCCGGCCGGAGATGACGTCGGCAAGACGACGAACCGCCGTGAGGATCGCGCACGTGGGCACCCCCAACCAGCGATCGATTCGTCGCATGTCATCCGCGTGCATCCGTGACTCCGCGGCCCTTCCGTCCAGAATGAGCCGAGCGCAAGTGTATCGGAGGAGGCTCTCTCCTCGAAATCTGATGGCTATCGGGCTTCGACCCGAGCGATCACGATCGTGCAATCGTCGTCCAGGGCCTGTTCGCCGGCGAAATCATGCACCTGATTGAAAAGTTCGTTCACCAGCTCGAGCGGTTCGAGATGAGCATGGTCGGCGGCCCGATCAAGCAGTGCTTCGATGCCCAGCATCTCCCCCTCCTCGTTCCGAACCTCCCACGCACCATCGCTGGCGAGGAGTACCTGGTCACCGACTTCCAATCCTTCCAACGTCCGGGCCTGGTAGGAACTGGAAGCGATGCCCAGCGGAATTCCGGTGGCCTCGATCAGACGAAACCCCCGGTCGTTCTTTCGACGGACCCAGCAGGGATGCCCCGCCGACACGATTTCGAGGTTTCCCGCATCGCCATCGAAGCGAGCGTGGACCAGGACCACGAAGAGACCGGCGGGAGAATCCTCGAAGAGTCGTTGATTGGCCTCTGCGATCGCCTGAGCGGCCGAACTCTCCCCCCGCATCGCACCCCGCACGTAGGCCCGTGCGGTGGCGATCAGGATCGCGGCCGGAATGCCGTGTCCGGTCGCGTCGCCGAGCGAGAAGAAGGTCCGACCGTCCTCGAAGGCATCGTGATCGAAGTAATCCCCGCCGATCTGCTCGCAGGGCTCGACCCGGCCCGCGACCGAGATTCCTCGTCCGAAGCACGGCGTGGGGGGAGTCAGCGACTCCTGGATCGATCGAGCGTTGCTCACCGCCGCCCGAGTCGCGGCGAGTTCATCCAGACGGGGCATGGCGTGATCGATCGTTCGTCCCAGCAGCGCGATCTCGTCTCGTCCCGGAAGGTCCGCCTTGATGTCGCGGTCTCCAGCGGCGGTGCGATTCACCACCGAGACGATCCGTCGAACGGGACGGAGCACCGTGAACCAGGCACCGATCTGAACGACCACCACCGCCAGGACGATCAGGATCAGATCGGAAATCGATCGCTGCGCGACTGATTCGTAGGCCGGTCCGACGACATCGCTGATTGGTTCGCCGGTGATCAGAAACCAGGAGGTCGCCGTCAGTTTCGCGATCGCGGCCACTTGCGGGGCCTCTCCTGATGCCTTTTCCTCCGTGATCTGGACGAAGACGTCCTTGTCGACCAGGTTGCGACGCATCGATTTGATCTCCGACGCCTTCACGCCCTGGTCACCGAGCACGTCAAAGAGGTTCTTGCCTCGAAGCCTTCCATCCCCGACCAGACGCTCCGTGGTCAACCGGCCGGCCGCGATGACGATCCCGTCCTCGGACATGATCAGCCAGGGAGACGCGGCGAGTCCGATCTGCAAGGCCAGTCGTCGGAAGGATCTGGGATCCAGCACCACCGCCACCGCCCCTTCGAAGCCCCGGTCGGACATCACCGGGGACAAGCGTGCCGCCGCATCCAGACCGGACAATCTTTCCGCTTCGTGGGGTCCGGCCCAGACGGGCTGGTTTCCTTCCCTCAGCGATTGATAAAGAGGCAAGGGGCCGATCGACTCCGGCTCGCTCCGATGCACGATGGCTCCGGTGTCCTGGTCGCGGTACATGATCTGGAAACGCGACGCGTCCGGCCCCCAAGCCACCGCAAACCCGAACAGGTCGTCGTTCGAGCCGACCAGTCGGTTTCCCAGATCCTGCAACTCCGCCTCCGTCCACTCGGCACGGTCCCTGATCGCCAGGGCGGAGGTCTCAGCGACCTGTGCCATGCGCAGCAGAAGACCGTCGAGCTGGGTCGCGGCATTCCGAATCCGACTTTCCAGCGCCGTCGATGCGGCAGCGATCGCTTCGTCCCGGCTCGATCGGAGATCGAGCACGGTGAAGATCGACAGCAACAGCACCAGCGGTAGAACGATGGTGAGAAGGATCTTGAAGCGAAGTCCCAGAGCGATGCTCCCTTGTTCGGCGATCCTATCCGCGAACCCGAGGTCCGAAAAGCAGAGCCCGACGTGACCATTCCACCCACGTCACAGGCAGGTAAATCGACTCCGGCGAACCTGAAAACTCTTTTTTTTCGCGACTGGTTCCCATCAGGGATCTCCGACCCCGCGTGATCAACCACGAGGGGGCCGGGCGACGTTTCCTTCGGATCGAAACCCCTCCAGACACCGGTACCGCCGGTGAACGATTTCAATTCGTTCAAACCATCCATGACCCTGAGTTCCGGCTCTGAAGTCCTGCGGCATCGAATGCCACATTTCGAGACCACGATCGGGGCGTCTCTGAGGGCTTGCCGATCAACCGACGAATCCGTGCTCGCCCTGACCCGAAATCAACAACGTCGACGTAATGAGGCCTCTACGCGGACGACCGTGTTTCTCCCCCACTCTTCAGATCTTCAACGCCAGAGACATTCATGCTCCTGACTACCATCATCTCCTCTTCCATTCTTCTCGCCTCCCCGCCCTCCTGCAGTTCCTCCTGCACCATGAGCGAAACCCTTGCGAGTGCCGTCTCCGCGAAGGCCGGCGACATCGTCGACGTGGCCTCCTCCGCCGGCGACTTCTCGACCCTGCTCGCCGCGGCGAAGGCCGCCGGCCTGGTCGAGACCCTTCGTTCCGAAGGCCCGATCACGGTCTTCGCCCCCACCGACGAAGCCTTCGCCAAGCTCCCCGCGGGAACGGTCGAAACTCTGCTGAAGCCGGAGAACAAGGACACGCTGGTCGCGGTTCTCACCTACCACGTGGTCCCCGGACGACTCGAGAGTGGTGAGGTACTCAAGAAGAAGGCCCTCGGTACGGCCAACGGCCAGCGAGCCAGCATCGCCATGAAGAATGGCAAGCCCAAGATCGACGGATCCACCATCGTCGCGACCGACATCGAAGCGTCCAATGGTGTGATCCACGTGATCGACGCCGTGATGCTCCCCGAGTCCAAGACGATCCTCGAAGTGGCCAACGGTACGGGTGCCTTCAAGACCCTTGCCGCCGCCCTCGCGGCCGCCGATCTGGTCGAAGTCCTCGAAGGCCCCGGCCCCTTCACCGTCCTCGCCCCGACCGACGAAGCCTTCGCCAAGCTGCCCGCGGGCACGGTGGAATCGCTCCTGAAGCCGGAGAACAAGGACAAGTTGCGAACGATCCTGCTCTACCACGTCATTCCGGGTCGCGTGTACTCGGACACCGTGGTCACTCTCAAGAGTGCCAAGACGGCCGCCGGGCTGACCGCCCCGATCACCGTGAAGAAGGCGGTCGGCAAGGCACCCGCCACCGTGATGGTCGGCGGATCCAAGGTCGTGAAGACCGACATCGACGCATCGAACGGCGTGATTCACGTCGTCGACGCGGTCATCCTCCCCGAATGACTCGGGTTACCCAGGAAGGTGGTCGCCTTTGACCGCTTTAGTTGCCAACAACTCAGGGCGTTGGGCGCAAACAGCGCCCGACGTCCCTGAGCGGGCGGATACACTCCGATGTCCCGCACGGCCTCGAAAGGCCGGGGGACCTCAAGCCGGAGTGAACCGAACCGTGACTCAGAATGCCGCACCTCGGAAGCGAACTGTCCCCAAGAGCGACGAGCCGCCGATTCTCGAAAGAGTCGCTCGCCAAGAGCCCGGGGCGGTGGACGACATGATGAAACGGTTCGGTGGGCTCGTCTGGTCCCTCGCAAGAAGGACCTGCCCGAACACCACCGAGGCCGAGGACGCGGTGCAAGAGATCTTCGTCGAAGTGTGGCGAACCGCCCACCGCTTCGATTCGTCGATCGCCGGAGAAGCCACGTTCGTGGCGATGATCGCCCGACGAAGGCTCATCGATCGCACGCGGCGTCGAACTCGACGTCCTCAACCAGTCGCCCTGCAGGAATCGACTTCCGATTCCACTCCCCAGGATGACCGTCCGGAAATGTTGGAACAGGCGGGTGTTGCGTCCGAAGCGTTCGAGCAACTCCGTCCCGAGCAACAGCAGGTGTTGCGGCTCGCCATTCACCACGGCCGTTCCCACGAGCAGATCGCCGCGACCACCGGCATGCCCCTGGGAACCGTCAAGACTCACGCCCGCCGAGGGCTCATCCGTCTCCGCCAGTTGCTCGAAGCCACGGGCTTCGATCTTCCTCAAGCGGCCAATGGGTCCGGAGTTCAACGATGAACGATTACTCAAACGACAATGACCGCGGGCTCGCCATGCCCCCCGAAGAACTCTTCGACCTTCTCGCGGATCGAGCCGCCTTCGGACTCGACGAGGCCGAAGCCGCTCGCCTCGAGGATCTCCTTCAAGAGAACTCATGGGTCCGAGAGGACTGCATGGACGAAGCCGCCGCAGCGCTGACGACCGAGGTCGCGACCACCGACGTGGAGCCGATGCCGGCGGACGTCATGGAACGAATCCGCCACGGCGTCCACGCGACGATCGACCAGGAGTCGACTCCGGTCGCGGGTCGAATCGAACCGGCAATGTCGGCCGACGCCGCCCAGACCGGCTCCGTGATGGGCTGGCTCGGATGGGTCGCGGCCGCCGCCGCCCTCGGCGTCGCCATCATCGTGGCTCGTCCGGTCGAAACCGCCTCTCCCTCCTCGAGGGCCGAACTGGTCGCCTGGATCGATCAGCATCCCACCGCGGTCCACTGGGACTGGCAGGCTGGCCTGGTCGAGCCCGACTCGGACGCGACCGGCATGGTCACCTTCGATCCGGCCACCCAGGAGGGCTACATGCTCATCAAGGGGCTGGCCCCCAACGATCCGCGAGCCGAGCAGTATCAGCTCTGGATCTGGGACCAGGAACGCGAACCCGACCCGGATAATCCCACCCCGCTGGCGGACAACGTCCACCCGGTGGATGGCGGGGTCTTCGACGTCAACGACGAGGGCGAAGCCGTGATCTCGATCGACGCGAAGCTCACCGTTGGCAAGCCGTATCTCTTCGCCGTGACCGTCGAACGCCCTGGTGGCGTGGCGAAGAGCGACAAGAGTCAGGTCCCGATCATCGCCCAGCCGAAGCCTGACGCCTGATCGTCGCCTGAAAATGGCCGAATCATGGCCTGAAGGAAACCCGATCGACCAAGCCCGGTAGCATTCGCAACTCGCGAATACCACCGGGCTTTTCTTGCGCCCCATGCGATATTCCGCACGAATCTCCATGTGAAGCGGATCGTGGGCTCGCACGACGACCCCTGATCCTTTGACTCTGAATCGCCAGGACCCCTTCATGAACATCGTCAGTTCGATCGCCTTTTCGTTCTTCGTCGGTACCTCCGCCACCACCCTCCCGGTCGCGAAGGACGGCGGAGCCTCGATGTACCGCTTTCCAGACATCTCCAACGAAGAGATCGTCTTCACCTACGGAAACGACCTGTGGCGGGTCCCGATCGAAGGTGGCACCGCCCTTCCTCTCGCGTCCCCCGACGGTCTCGAGACGATCCCTCGCTTCTCGCCCGACGGGGACAAGGTCGCGTTCGTCGGGAACTACGACGGCAACCGCGACATCTACGTGGTTCCCACCAAGGGCGGCATGCCCCGACGCATCACCCATCATCCGACCGGCGAACGGCTCAGCGACTGGACCGCCGACGGCGATCTCCTCTACAGCGCCCGCGGAATGGGTGGCGTCCCCAGAGCCGAGCGGATCTACAGGGTCGGCGGCGAGGGCGGCCTGCCCGAAGCCCTGCCGATGCCGTACGGCGCCAATGCGGCCATCGACAAGACCGGGACCTGGGTCGCCTACACCCCGAACCAGCGGGACGGCCGTACCTGGAAGCGGTACCGCGGCGGTATGGCCAGCGACATCTGGCTGGTGAACCTCGAGACCGACGAATCTCGACGCGTGACCGACTGGGAAGGCACCGACACCATGCCCATGTGGCACGGTGACGATCTCTACTTCCTCTCGGATGCGGGAGACGAACATCGACTGAACCTCTGGCGGTACGACGTCGAATCGGGTGACCGAGAGCAACTCACCCGCTTCGCGGACTACGACATCAAGTGGCCCGCGATCGGCCCGGACGACGACGGCCCGGCCCGCTTCGTCTTCCAGAACGGCGCGGACCTCTACGTGCACGACGCCCGGAACCGGGTGACCACGCCGGTCGAGATCGAGATTCCCGGGGCGACCGCCAGCCTCCGACCGCAGATGGTGGACGCCTCCGACTTCATGCAGGGCTGGTCGATCTCCCCGTCGGGCAAGCGGGTCGCCGCCACCGCGCGGGGCGACCTCTGGACGCTCCCCGCGAAGAACGGCAGCCCCCGGAACCTCTCCCGGACCTCCGGGGTCGCCGAACGCTCTCCCTCCTGGAGCCCGGACGGCAAGTGGATCGCCTACTTCTCCGACGCGCCCGGCGAGTACGAACTCTTCGTCCGCCGCAGTGACGGCCGCGACGAACCCCGACGACTCACCGACGACCTCGGCGTCTTCAAGAACGCGATCCACTGGGGCCCCGACTCCTCCTTCATCGTCTACGCCGACAAGACCGGCGACGCCCACCGGGTCGACGTCG
>NYWY01000071.1 GCA_002685335.1 Planctomycetaceae bacterium | reverse complement strand
TTCGTCCCGATCGGTGGAGAGGAGCCAGGTGGACAGTCGTTTGGCGTCCTCGATCGCGAGGTAGAGGGCGGGGACGATCAGCAGGATGATGAACGTGGCAAACATCACGCCGAAGGCGATCGAGATCGCCATCGGGATGAGGAATTTCGCCTGGACGCTCGTTTCGAGCACCATCGGCATCAGGCCGAAGAAGGTGGTGACGCTGGTCAGCAGGATCGGTCGGAAACGGCGGCGTCCGGCGGCGGTGACGATCTCCGCGAGTCGAAGTTCCGGTTGCTTCCGTCGCATCTCATTGATCGTCACCACGAGCACCAGGGAGTCGTTCACCACCACGCCCGAAAGGGCGACGATGCCGAAGATCGAGATGATGCTGAAACCGTATCCCATCACCAGGTGGCCGAAGACCGCGCCGATGATGCCGAAGGGGATCGCGATCATGACCACGAGCGGCTGAAGCCAGCTTCGGAAGGGGATCGCCAGCAGGGCGTAGATCACGAAGAGGGCCGCCGCGAATCCACGTCCGAGGCTGGCGAGTGAATCGGCCTGGTCGCTCTGCTCCCCCTCGAAACTCCATGTGAGGCCCGGATACCTTCGGATCATCTCGGGGAGGACATCCGTCTCGAGGGCCACGGCGATCTCGTTTCCGTTGGCGACCTCGGTGTCGACGTCCGCGGTGACCGAATTGACCCGACGTCCGTCGGTTCGTTTGATCGTGGTGTAGGCGCGGCCTTCGGAGGCGATGGCCGCCTCCCGGAATGGAATCTCCCCTCCGTTGGGAGTCTGAAGCATCGCGGTCTCGACCGTGTGGAGCGTCTCTCGCTCTTCCGCGGGAAGGCGGACCATGACCCGGACTTCGTTCCGCCCACGCTGTTGCCGGAGTGCTTCGGACCCGTAGAAGAAGGCGCGGGTCTGACGAGCGAGATCGCGGGCGGTGAGTCCCATGCTCCGGGCTTCAGGGGTGAGTTCGAGGTTGAACTGGGGTTTCCCGAGGGCGACGCCCGAGTCGATGTCCGTCACACCGTCGAAGGAGGTGAGTCGCTTTGAGAGATCGAGGCTGGCCGCATTGAGAATCTCCGGGTTCCGGTGGCTGAGCTGCACGTCGACCGCCGCCCCGGTGGCTCGCCCGATCTCGCTCTTGAAGGAGATGGTTTCGATTCCCGCGATATCACCGGCGTTCTCTCGCCAGCGTCTCCCGAATTCGGTGACGTCGATGTCGCGGTCGGCCTCGGGCACCATTTCGAACTGGATGCCGAGGAGATTGCTTCCGCTGCTCTGGGACCGGGCGACCGGACCGAATCCACCCACCTGGCTTCCGAGCACCGCGTAGATGCTCCGGACCACGGATTGGCCTCCGGATTCGTCGATGGTCTCGGCCAGGGCGGCGAGAAGACGTTCCTGGACCGCGATCGTTCGTTCCACCGGCACGCCGAGTGGAAGTCGGGCATTCACGTTCACGAAGTCCGCATCGATCTTCGGAAGAAAGGTGAAGGGGAGCTTGCCGCTCGCGATCACCGCCACCGAAAGGATGAGCATGGCGGTGCCGATCGCGATGGTGGTGTACCGCTGGCGGATCGCCAGCAGGACCGTCGGACCGTACGCCCGGGCGATGAACCACTTCAGGCCCCGCTCGAAGACCGTGCTCGGCACTCCGAGGATCCGCCAGAAGAGACTCGGCCGCGTGGCATGGGCGAGATGCGCGGGCAGGATGAAGAGCGACTCGATCAGTGACACGATGAACACGCTGATCGCGACCGCGGGGATCTGCATGAACAACTTGCCACTCGCACCGGGCACGAAGAGCATCGGCGCGAAGGCGACGACGTTGGTGAGGATGGCGAAGGTGATCGGACCTGCGATCTCTCTCGCTCCCTCGATGGAGGCCTGGAGCGCGGGCATGCCCAGTTCACGCTTCTCGTAGATGTTTTCGCCCACCACGATCGCATCGTCGACGATGATTCCCAGCGTCACGATGAACGCGAAGAGGGAGATCATGTTGAGCGAGGCGTTGGTGCCGCTCAGGAACAGGAAGGACCCGAGGATCGAAATCGGAATGCCGAGGGTCACCCAGAACGCGAGTCGAGGCTCGAGGAACAGCCCGAGCATCAGGAGCACGAGCACCAGACCCAGGATCGCGTTCCGGATCAGGAGCTCCATTCTCTGGCGATAGACGACCGAGTCGTCCCGGATCACCTCCGCTACCAGGCCCGTCGGCAGGGAGAGTCTGAACTGGTCCAGAGCCTGCAGCACCGCGGCGGAGACCGAAAGTGGCGTCTCGTCTCCGACCCGATAGACCGTCACCGTCGCCGCGGGTTCCCCGTTGAAGCCGGGTTGAAGATCCAGATCGGCGAAGCCGTCGACGATCACCGCCACGTCTCCGAGTCGGACGGTGGAGCCGTCTGGGTTGGAGATGATCGCGATGTCCGCGAATTCCCGGCCGTAGTCACGACGTTCGGTGGTTCGGAAGAGGATCTCGCCCGCATCGGTCTTCAGGCTGCCTGCGGGGAGATCGATGGCGGATCGGCGGATCTCCGCGGAAACCTGTTCCAACGTGATTCCGTAGGCCCGCAGCGTCGATTGCGGAATCTCGATCGAGATCTCGAGGGGCTTGGCGGCGCCCAGCTGGACCAGCGTGATCCCCTCGGTCGCGGAGAGATCGTCGCGGAGTCGTTCCGCGGTCTCTCGCAGGACTCGCTCGGAGGCCGGACCGGCGACCGCGAGGTTCATCACGAGGTTGCGGTTTTCCAGCAGGCTCACGATCGGTCTTTCGGCGTCCTCGGGAAAGGTCGTGATCCGGTCGACGGAATTCTTCACGTCGGCGAGCACCCGGTCCCGATCGGCGTTGAGAAGAAGTTCCACGCTGACCGAACCGCGACCTTCGCTGGAGGAACTGGTGACCTTCTTCACGCCTTCGAGGCCGCGAACGGAATCCTCGATCACGATGACGATGCCTTCTTCGATCTCCTCCGGACTCGCACCGGGATAGGTGACGCTCACGCCGACCACGTCGAGCGTGAACTCGGGGAACACCTCCTGCTTGACCCGCAGGGCGGTGGCGAGGCCACCGATCACCAGCGCGAGCATCAGCAGATTCGCCGCGACCGGATGGCCTGCCATCCAGGCGACCACGCCGCCCTTCCGATTCCGTCGATTCACGCGTCACCTCGGTCGACTTCGGCGTCGTTCACTTCGGCGTTCGAGCCCGGACGGCCCGTGGATCCGATCCGCTCCAGCATCATGCCGGGCAGGGCGGATGGGAGGGGACTGGAGACGATCTCCTCTCCCGGGAGGAGGAAGGATTCGACCAGGACGGTGTCGGGGCGACCGGCGAGGATCGTCGACGACCGGATCTGCAGTCGGCCGTCCCGGTCGAAGATCCAGATGTTTCCGTTGTCACGGATGACCGAACGCGGAAGTTCGACCGCGTCGGTGAACGAGGGCCCGTCGATCTCGACCCGGACGTAGCTTCCCAGGAGCAGTGGGAGTGCGGGACGGGCTTCGTCGGTGGACGGCTCGAGGCCCAGAGGATCCTCCACCAGAACGCGGACCTTGGCGAGTCGCCCGGATCGCTCGACTTCGCCCACGATTCGATCGACCCGACCGGTCCGGACCACGGTCCGTCCGTTCCCGAGTTCCTGGATGATTCGGGCGGTCGAATTCCCTTCGGGGTCGGCGGGGTCGGCTCGGATCCACTCGAGCTTGTCGAGGGGGACCGAGACCATCACGTCGAAGCGGTCGGTGCCGGCGATGGTCGCGGCCCGGGTCTGCGGTGACACCACCTGGCCGATTTCGATGTCGTCGGCGAGGACGATGCCGTTGAAGGGGGCGGAGATCGTGGTTCGCTCCAGATCGAGTTCCGCCTTCTCGAGCCGGCCTCGGGCCGCGGCGAGTGCGGCTTCCTTTTCGATCTTCTGCGGTCCGCGAAGCGCGAGACCCTCGTTCTGATCGGAGGCCTTGATCGAATCTCGAAGCAGTTCCCACTCGCGTTGCGCGACATCACCTCGGGCCTCTTCCAACTGGAGCGCCACCGCCGCCTTGGCGACGTCGGCCTCGCGTTGGATCATCGCGATCCGGTAGTCGCGCGGGTCGATCATGAAGAGCATCTCGCCCGCGGGAACCCGGCCGCCCGATCGAAGGCCCTCGTTGATCCGCACGACCTGGCCACCCACCTGGGGCTGCAGCAGCAGTTCTCGGTGCGGTTCGACCGTCCCGTAGGCGGTGATCTCCGCGGTCTGGTCGGCGGGGGATGCGAAGATGGTCTCCACCAGGGTCGCGCGGGCCTCGGTCTCGGTCCGGGTCGCCGCGGGGCGCGACTGCAGGAGGTACATCGCTCCCAGCACCGCGATCACAAGCACGACCACGGGGAGCATGAAGCGGAGCAGGGCGATGGTCGATCGAATCGCCGCCGGGGGTGAGGAGGTCGTCTTCGGAGCGTCGTTCATGGGGTTTTCGGAGGAATCGGTTTTCATGCGTCGGCTTCCGAAATGGTGGTCACGGCGTCGAGACCGGCATCGGTCTGGTCTTCGGAATCCGCCGGCGGTGCGAGCGGGCGTTCCAGCGGTGGTTTCAGATCCAGGGTCCAGTCACCCCCGAGGGCGAGGTGGAGTCGGGCACGATTGGACAGAAGTCCCTGCCGGACCGCGATCTCCTGTCGTTCGAGTCGTTGAAGCGACTGGATGGCGGTGATCACGTCGAGATATTCGATCTGTCCGTTGGCGAAGAGGAGTTCGCTCTCCTCCAGCGTGGCCCGGGCGGTCCGCACCTGGCTTCGAACCTGCTCCAGCAGCACGATCTGGTTCCGTTCCCGGACGAGTGCATCTTCGACCTCCCGGAGCGCCACCAGAAATCGTTCGCTGAAGGATTCCAGGCGTTCTCGCAGGATCGCTTCTCGCCGATCGACCTCGGCCCCGCGTCGGCCGGCGTCGAAGAAGGGTTGGACCAGATTGCCCGCGATGCTCCAGATCGGTTCGTCCAGGAGCGTCGCGCCCTTGCCCGATTGAAAACCGCCCGAGAGAGAAAGTCTGATCGACGGAAGCATGTCCGCGACGGAGACCGCGACTTCACGATCTGCCGCCGCGACCCGGGCGAGTGACGCTCTCAGGTCGGGTCGACGTTCGAGAAGTTGACGTGGAGAAGGCAGTCGGGGGGTCGGAGGAAGAGGCGGCAGAAGATCGCCCGGTTCCAGTCCGGTCTCGACCAGCAGCGAGGGGGGGACGCCGATCAGCACCGCGAGTTCGTTCCGGGCGGTGGCGAGTCGAATCAGGATGTCGGGCACCTCCGATTCGACCGACTCGACCTGCAGTCGTTGCTGGAGGACCTGAAGGGCGGTACCCACCCCTCGGCCGTATCGGAGTTCCACGAGTTCGAGCAGCGTTCGGCTTGACGTGATCTGGATCTCGAGCAGTCCGACCAGCGCGGCCTGGGCCTGGATCGAGAACCACGCGTCGGCCACGCTTCCCGAGAGGAGAAGGGCGGTGGTTTCCGCGTCGTCGCGACTCGCCACCGCCAGGAGGGTCGCGGCCTCGGCCCGGTTCGCGATCTTCCGCCAGAGGTCGAGTTCCCAGCTGAGCCCGAGGCCGACCGAATACCGGTTGTCGAAGAACTGCTGGCCGGTGACGTCGAAGACGTTCTTGGATCGACCGGCTCCCGCGTTGAGATCGACCTGCGGGTAGAGGAAGGAGCCGCTCACCCCGGCCTGGGCTTGAGACTGGGCGAGTCTCGCCCAGGCCTGCCGAAGTCCGAGATTCCCCTGGAACGCGGTGTCGATCGCCTCGCTCAGGCCCGAATCCTCGAAGGAATTCCACCAGTCGGACGGGGAGGCGACCTCCGGATCCCAGTCGGTCGCGAAGGTCTCGGGTATCCGGACTTCCGGAGTGGTCTCCGGTCGAAGGTCATGCGGGGAGCAACCGATCACCAGCACGGCGGCCGCGGTGAACCCGCATCTTCCGAGTGCATCTCGTGATGTCAGCGTCAGGATCGCCCTGCGGTGGATGCTCACGACGTCATTTCCGGGGAGAGGGTGTGGCGGGCGGAAGCGAGGGCCGCGAGCGAATTGGCGGTGACCACGGTGCTGATCGCGTCGGCGTCTTCGGGGCCCAGTGACGGTGATACCGGAAGCCGATCGATCATCTCCCGACAGACGCGATGGATGAGGCACTGGCCGAGAATCGAGAGGCACTGGATCTTCAGGGTGCGGGCGTCGACCGTCGACGGAAGAAGCGATCCCACGATCTGTTCGAGTCCCTGATAGACGGGGTGAAGCACGGAGTGGACGACGTCCTCGAGTTCGGGCGTCGGATTGGCGGCTTCCTTGAGCAGCAGATGCCGGGCTGGATCATCACGGCCGTCGATGCCCCGATCCACGTACCAGGAGATCCAGGCCGCGAGTGCTTCCTCGGCGTCGGCGGGGTGATCCGCGAGCGAGGGCATCGGATTCGATCGGGAGGCTTCGTAGGCTCGTTTGACGACTTCGTGGTAGAGCGCCGCCTTGCCGCCGAAGTGATAGTTGATGGCCGCGACGTTCGCAGTGGCGGCGGCACAGATCTCACGCACCCCGGTTCCGTCGTAGCCCTGGTCCGCGAAGAGTCGGGTCGCAGCGTCGAGGATGTCGTCTCGTGATGACATGACGGTCGTCCGATGGGCACGATTCAAACGCGTGTCTCAAACGGGTGTTTGAGAGGATGCGGAAGACTATCCGAGTTCAAGGCGTCCATTGAGCGAGTCCGATCTCTGACTGGACGGTTATCGGCGGCAGGTCTTTCCGGCAAAACCGTGGATCTGGGATGCCGAGATTCAGCATTGACGGCATATCTTGGAGGAAATCGATACGAGGAGTTCCCTCGCATCATCCGGAGCCCCCCCATGTTTCGTAAGACTCGATCGTTCGTTCTCGCCGCTGTTCTGACGCCCGCGATGATCGCCGTCGCCGGTGATCCCTGCGGTGACCCCGCGTCCGGTGCCTGCGATGAGTCGAATGGGAGTCCGGGTTGCGAAGACCTGGAATGTTGCCAGGCGGTCTGTGGCCTCGATCCATTCTGCTGCGAGGGGATCTGGGATGACGCGTGCGTCGCCTTCGCCCTCGACACGTGCGACGACGACGGCGGCGGCGGTGACGGTGACCAGCCGAACGATGCGTGTGCCGACGCGATTCTGATCGGGGAAGGGACGACGATCTATTCGACCGTGGGGGCGACCCTGGACGGTCCGCCGCTGCCGGATGAATGCAATGAAGGATTCGGGGTGGAGTTCGCGCCCGACATCTGGTTCCGAATCGATCCGGGCGAGGCCACCGGGGTGACGGTCTCGACCTGCGGCACCATCGATTACGACTCGCGGCTCGCGGCGTATCTCGATTGCGGCGGAACGCTGATCGCATGCAACGATGATGGGCCGGATTGTCCGGAATTCTCTTCGCTGATGACCTTTCAGACGGTCGCGGGTGAGAGTTACGTGATCCGGGTCGGCGGTTACGGCACGGCCACTGGCGGGGGCACGCTCTCGATCACCTACGGCGAACTGCCTCCTCCGTATCCCACCCGGATCGTTCCGGTCTGGTCGACCGCCGATGGCGGAAACGATCACGGGTACGGCGTGATCGCGATCGCCGAGGACTCGACCTTCGAAAAGGTGCAGGCGGAAGCGGCACGTTTCGGCGGTGCCCTCGCGTCCACGACCTCGATCGGAGAATCCGAATTCGTCCGCGACTTCGCCCGGGTCTCGGATCCCGGCATCTACGACCGAGCCGCGTTCGGTCTCGTCCAGGACCCGCAGGCCGCCGAGCCTTCCGGCGGCTGGGGCTGGATCAGCGGAGAGCCCCTGAAGTGGACGAACTGGCGGGCGGGCGAACCGAATGACAATCCGTCGCCCGAGGACTTCGGCGAGCTGTACAGCAATGGTGAATGGAATGACTGCTTCGACGCCGACTTCGGTCAGGTGGTGCTGGAATTCGACACGGATCCTGGATTCGACGACGGCGTGGTGTGGACCACCGCGGCCGGGGGCAACGGCCACCGGTATCAACCGATGATCGTGTTCCCCGAGGTCGACTGGAACACCGCGCGACAGATGGCGGAGGATGCCGGTGGTCGCCTGGCGACCTTCGAGACGGACGAGGAACGACTCTGGGTCCAGCAGAACCTGATGGTCTTCACCGCGCTCTGGAGCCAGCCGACCGTCGGAGCGATCAACGTCGGTCCGATGATCGGGCTGGAGAACATCGGTGGCCTCTGGACCTGGCTCGGTGGTGAGCCACTGACCTACGACGGATGGCTCCTGGGGGAACCGAGTGGCGATGGCACGATCGCGGCGATGGGGGCGGGCTTCGGCAGCGGACCGGCACCCACGTTCAACGACCAGCCGGATACCACCCTCGGGCGTTCCTTCATCGTCGAATTCGAGGATGAGGGTCCCGACTGCCCGTCCGATCTCAATGGCGACGGCCAGACCGACGGCACCGATTTCGGTGTGATGCTGGTCGAGTGGGGAATCTGTGGTGGGTGCGTCGCCGACCTCAACGGCGATGGACAGGTCTCGGGTCCCGATGTGGGACTCCTGCTCGTCGGCTGGGGTCCCTGCTTCTGAACGACCTGATTCGGCTGCAGGATCGGCGCGAGTGGTAGGATCGTGGCATGACTCGATCCTTCCGAATCGGTGCGCTCGCTCTCGGCCTGATGGCGATCTTCTCCCTCCTCACTTCATCCACGGCGTTCGCGATTCCCGACGACGGCGACGTCGTGCACGAAACCCCCGATCCTTCGGAGGACGTCACGACACCGGTGCTCCTGCCCGATGTCGATTCGGTGACCGAGCATGAGATCGAGAAGGATGGGGAACGGATCCGGTATCGCGCCACCGCCGGCACCCTGCCGCTCTTCGACGATCCCGACGGAGAGGTGAAGGCGAGGATCTTCTTCGTCTCCTACGAACGACTCGAGCCGCATCATTCCTCGTCATCCGACGCGGAAGAAACCGAGCAGTGGATGCCGTATGCTCCCGCGACCCGGCCGGTCACCTTCTGCTTCAACGGTGGCCCCGGATCGAGTTCGGTCTGGTTGCATCTGGGGGCGTGGGGACCACGCCGGGTCGAGATGGGAGACGCTGGCGCCTTGACGCCTCCACCCTGGGGACTGGTGGACAACGAGGCGACGCTGCTGGATCGAAGTGATCTCGTGTTCATCGATCCCGTCAGCACCGGGTACAGCCGGGCCGAGGACGGCGTGGATCACCATGACTTCCACGGCCTGGAGCGGGATGGGCGATCGGTCGCGGAATTCATCCGACTCTGGACCACCCGGAACCAGCGATGGGGCTCCCCGAAGTTCATCGCGGGCGAGAGTTACGGAACCACTCGAGCCGCCTGGCTGGCCGACGAACTCCAGTCTCGACATGGGATGTTCCTCAACGGGGTGGTCCTGATCTCCAGCGTGCTGGATTTCGGGACCCTTCGGTTCAACCGTGCCAACATTCTTCCCGACGTCCTGTTTCTGCCCACGTACGCCGCCACCGGCTGGTATCACGGGCGGGTCGACCGGGAACGTCATCCCACGTTGGAGTCGGTGGTCGAAGCGGCGGAGCGATTCGCGATGGATCGCTACCTCCCCGCCCTGGCCGCGGGAACCACGTTGTCCCGGGAGGATCGCACCGCGGTGGTCGCCGGTCTCGCGGAACTCACGGGCCTCGAGCCCGGGTTCATCGAGGACTGGGACCTTCGAATCTGGGGTGGGCCGTTCCAGAAGGAACTGCTGCGATCCGCGCGGGAGACCGTCGGCCGACTCGATTCGAGGTTCAAGGGACGGGACGTTCGGGCGGCGGGGCAGTCGCCGGACTTCGATCCGAGCATGGACGCGATCCGCGGCCCGTACACCGCGGCGCTCAACGACTACGTGCGTCGGGAACTTGGATTCCAGAGTGATCTCCCGTACGAGATCCTCACCGGCCGGGTCCACCCCTGGGATTATTCCAACTGGGAGAACCGGTACGTCGACGTGGCCTCGGATCTTCGTTCGGCGATGGTCCGCAACCCGGATCTTCTCGTGTTCCACGCCGGAGGATGGTACGACATGGCCACGCCGCCTTTCGCGGCGGACTGGGTCTTCGATCATCTCGAACTCGAGCCTGCCGATCGCGAACGCATCGAACGGACCTACTACCCCGCGGGCCACATGATGTACGTGCACGAAGAGAGCCGCGAGGCTCTGGATCACGACCTCGGAGGGTTCTACGACCGAGCGGTCGGGTCGGATTGACCCCTTCCGATTCGGCGGCGGACTCGCGACGAGCATTTCGGCCGCTCGAATTCACGGTCTTCACGCCGGGGACATCGTCCCGAGCCGGAGACCATGAATTCGAGAGACCATCGATCGATCGCTTCGCCCCGACTTCCCGGGTTCAACGCCGGGGAGTCCGATCGCCCCGCGGAACTCACTCCGCGGCGACGGTCAGTGGAACGGTGCCTTCGACCTCGCCCGTGAGTTCGGGCCACGAACCGGGGAAGTACTTCACATCGCGTTCGCTCAGGGGTTCGAGCTGGTCGAACCAGGTCGCTTCCGGGTCGAACTTCGCGAAGAACGGCTGTCGGACGAGATCGCCTCGGCGACTCTGGAGGTACTCGAGGATGAAGGCCTTTTCGCCGCCGACCTCCTGCACCCCGAGGACATGGACCTTCCCGGGGAAGGCGGACATCGACGGACCTCGGACGGTCCGGGCGATGCCACTGACCTGTCGGTAGGCCTCCTGGTAGATCCGATGGCACTCGTGCAGCGGGGTTTCGAAGTAACCGCGTGCGCCGGTGTCGCGTTCGACGAAGAAGTAGTACGGAATGCAGCCCAGGCGGACGCCGGTGTTCCAGAGTTCGGCCCAGGTCTCGGGGTCGTCGTTGACGTGTCGGATCAACGGACTCTGCATGCGGATGTTGGCGCCGGCGTCACGAATCCGGCGTACCGCCTCCTGGGCGATCGGAGTCGAGAGTTCCACCGGGTGGGAGTAATGGCCCATGATCGCCAGCGTCCGGCCACTGGCGATGATTCGCCGGAAGCAGTCCAGCAGATCTTCCGCATCCGCATCGGTCACGTAGCGCTGCGGCCAGTAGGCCACGCTCTTGGTGCCGATTCGAATCGTCTGCACGTGGCCGAGTTCGGGGTCCTCGAGAATGCGATCGATGTAGCGGGAGAAGATCTTGGTCTTCATCACCATCGGATCGCCGCCGGTGAAGAGCACGTCGGTGACCTCGGGGTGTTCCTTGAGGTAGCCGATGAGCTGCTCGACGTCCTTGGTCGCGAACTTCATGTCGTCGAGGCCGACGAACTGGGCCCATCGGAAACAGAACGTGCAGTAGGCGTGGCAGGTCTGCCCGGCCGCGGGGAAGAAGAGGACGGTCTGGTCGTACTTGTGCTGGATTCCGGGGACCGGTTCGCCGTTCACGGTGGGGACGTTGTGGGTCATCTGACCCGCGGGGTGCGGATTGAGTTCCAGTTGGATGTCCCGGATCGCGGCCTTGAGGGCATCCTTGTCGTCGCCGCCCATGAGGGTCTTGATCGTGTCGAACTGCTCGGGGCTGAGCATGTTCCGGTGCGGAAAGGTCAGGCGGAAGATGGGATCGTCAGGAACCGCGTTCCAGTCGATGAGCTCCTCCATCACGTACTTGTTCGTACGGAATGGGAGCACCGCGGAGACCACTTCGATGCCTTCCCGCAGATCGTCGTCCAGCGATTCCCACTCGGGGCATGCGGAGATGTTGGTTCGGGTCACCGCCTTGAACTTCTGAGGGGTCTCGAAGTCGATCGCCTGGCGGTCACCAGTCGAATCAAGGGGGCGAAGGGCGGCTTGTCGGTTTTCAGAGATCATCGTGGACGTTCCTCCAGCGGCTCGGTGGTTCTGGAGCGTCGGCTCCGTCGCCACGGGGTCGTGGTGTCACCCTTGTCGAGGCCCCCCGACCGGGGGGTGGGCAACCGAGATGGGGGGCAACGCGCAACCACTGAACCGGACCGATGGGGTCCTTCGTAGTTCTTTTTTCCGAAACAGGAAGACCTGAATCAGGGTGAGCACGCTCGCCCGCCGGCCCGCCGGCGGTTGAACGCCGCGACGATCCGGGAAGGAGAGTATAGAGGCACGGGCCGCAGTTGCGGCGTTTCAGTTCCCGGGGGAACGTCCGACCGGCGTTATCCGAGCCGCAAGGAGGGTTAGCGGGATCAGGAAAGCGACGGAGAACTGGGCGATGGCGCCGATCGTCCAGGCCCCGGGGACGCCTTGGTGCGTGTTGACCACGCCTGCGACGGCCTGGGACCCGGACATGCCCAGGTTCATCAACGCCATGTAGGCGGTGAACTGGGTGGCGGCGACTTCCGGTCGACAGACACCGAAGCACACGGCGAAAAAGGCGGCATTGATCGCCCCGACCAGCAGCGCTTCCACCACCAGGTAGGCCACGAAGGTCGTATCCCGGCCGCCGACATCGGACCCGGAGGCTGATTCGCCGGTCGAGGCCGGGGGTATCGCCTGAGGTGTGGGTGACGGCATCCCCGAGCCATCGAGTTCCGGGGTCGTCTCCGAACCGATCGAGATTGCCATCGGGGTATCGGACGCCAATCGGTCCGGGATGACTTCGAGTCCGAAGAAGAGCAGCAGGCCGCCCAGGATCAGGCTGCAGCTTGCGACCACTCGCCGGGGTCCCACGAGATCGGCGAGAAAGCCGCCGCCGACGGAGCCGATCAGCCCCGCGAAGACCGCGATGCCACCAGTGGCGGCTCCGTATTCCTCCTGGGTCCATCCGAGGTCGCGGACGAAGAGAATCGCGCCGATCGGCGCGAGGAGTCCGCTCGCCGCCGTGGCCAGCACCGCCACCACGCCGGTCATGATCGCTGGTCGATTGCCGAAGGCACGGGCGAGTTGACGAAGCAGGGAGCCGATCGACGCGGGCGAGGGAGCTTCGGAAGGCGAGTCGTTCGAACCGGCATTCCCATCCTTCGCGGCGCGGTCGCCGGGCCATCGCGCCTCACCCGGTCGCTCCACGGTCAGCAGCGGAAGAAGGGCGATGGCGGCCACGATCGCGATCATGCCCGCGAAGGCCGCGTGCAGCCCGTATCGGTACGCGAGGATGGAGAGTCCGCCACCGCCGATCGCGGTCCCGAGGTATTTCGCGCCGTACATCAGGCCACTCGCCTTGCCGCGATCTTCGGGGGGGAGCAGGTCGACGGCCAGCGCGTCCACGCACACGTCCTGCAGGCTGTTGAAGACGTTGTGGATCACGATCATGACGCCGAGGAGGCGGAGGGCCACCGTCGGTTCGGGGATCATCCACATCCCGATGAGGGAAACGACCATCCCGGCCTGGGCGGCGAGGATCCAGGGACGACGTCGACCGAACCGTGAATTTCCGAACCGATCGACGAACGGGCCCCACACCCACTTGAACGCCCAGGGCAACGTCCCGAGGGCGAAGATCCCTCCGATCTCCCCGGCGTCGAGGCCACCTTCGACCAGGGCGGCGGCGAGGGTCACCGTGAGGAAGCCGTACGGCACCCCTTGCGCGACGTAGAGCGCACAGAGGACGACGATACGGATCAGGCGATGTTCTGAGAGTGCAATCACGGCGATTCAATGGACCCGGAGGGGCTCGAACCCTCACGCCGCTTTCACGGCGGCGGCTTTTAAGGCCGCTGCGTCTGCCAATTCCGCCACAGGTCCCTGGTCGAGGGTATCAACCTCCGGGGTCCGATCCGATTTCGAAGGGTGGGGGTGAGTTGAATCGCATGGGGACACCGAGGACGGGGTCGAAGAACGAGAGCCGGGTCGCATGCAGGTGAAGCCGGGGCGCAGAGTCCGGATCACCGTAGAGGGTGTCTCCGAGGATCGGGGCCCCGAGGCCCCCCTCGGCCACGGGGGTCACCGCATGGACCCGGAGTTGATGGGTCCGTCCGGTCTCCGGACGGAATTCGACGTGGGTGCGGCCGGGGGCGCGGTTCAGGACCCGCCAGAGCGTCCGGGAGGCCTTGCCTTGTTCATGGCAGACCATCTGCCGGGGACGGTTCGGCCAGTCCACGCGAAGCGGCAGTTCGATCACGCCTTTCTCGGCTTCGATCTCCCCGGCGAGCACCCCCTGATAGGCCTTCCCGATCTTCCGCTTCTCGAATTGTCGCGCGAGACCGCGAAGAATCCGGCGGTTGAGTGCGACCACCATGAGTCCGCTCGTCTCCACGTCGAGTCGATGCGGGGTGATGGCGCCGTCGGCCTTCGGGAAGACGGTCTGGATTCGAGTCTGCACCGAATCCGTCGCATCCTCGGCCCGTCCCGGCACCGAACGAAGACCGGCGGGCTTGACCACCACGGCCCAACCGTCGCCACGGGCGAGAATCGCGAGGCCGGGAGGAATCACAAGAGGGTTCAACGGAGTCTCCAGTGTGGTCGTCTGGCGGATCGAGCCGCGTTCGCGGCGTCCGCATCGAAGGTCTCGGGCCGGATGGGTTCGGATCCGAGGACCGCATCATCGCCCGCTCGCTCCCGTGCGGCTTGAAGTCCGCGACGCATCGCGGCGGTTCGTCCGGCCTCGCGAGGATCCCGGGAGAGGTCGTTGGTCTCCTGGGGATCGGCCGCGAGATCGAACACCTGCCAGCGGTCGATCGAAGGATGCCAGATCACCTTGTATCGATCGTCTCGCCAGGCCCGCTGGAAATCCCGGTATCGGGTGAGGACGCCGCCGCGACCGGTCGGTCGATGAAGATCGAGACCGTCCATGGTCACGGGAGGAACCACCTCCGCGGCCGCGAGGATCGTCGGAGCCAGATCGTGAAGGTAGGCGAAGTCGCGCCGCAGATCGCCGGGCGTGAAGCCGGGGCCATTGAAGATCAACGGCGACCGCATGGAGTGCTCGTAGAGGTTCTGCTTTCCGAGCAGGCCGTGACTTCCCAAAGCGAGTCCGTGATCGCCCGCGAAGATCACCAGAACCCGGTCACGAAGTCCGGTCTCGTCCAGGGCCGCGATGACCGCGGCGACTTGTCGATCAATGGCTTCGACCATCTGTTCGTAGAGGGCGATCTCTCGCCGCACGTCGGCCTCCGTCCGCGGCCAGGGAAGGAGTTCCTCGTCCCGGATGGTCATTTCGCCATTGTCGAACGGATGGACGGGGAGCAGGTTCCCGGGAAGTTCGACCGTCGCGGAACGACGTTCGGCCTTGGATTCCTCGGGCGAGGTCCGGGGATCGTGCGGCGCGGTGAAGCAGAGGGAGAGCACGAAGGGTCGATCCGGTTCCGTCGTCGCATGAGTCCGGATGAAGTCGACCGCCGCGGTCCCGAATTCCTCGGTGCTGTACCGACGCAGCGTTCGTTCGACGGGCTTTCCGTCGAGTGGACGATCCTCCACCGCAAGGGTCCAGTGGCTTCCCATCCCACCGAAGAGCACGGATTCGCCGCTCTCGAAACTTCGTTGGAACCACGGGTCGCCGCAGTGCCACTTTCCGATCTGGTGCGTCCGCCAGCCACGGTCCCGAAGCAGGGCGGGCCAGAGGGGCAGATCATTCCCTCGTTGGGCGGCGGGCCAGTCGGGAATGCTCCAGTCGCTGCGTCCGGAGAGCATTCGGGATCGGCTCGGAAGGCAGACCGCCGGCGACCTCGAGCCCTGGCAGTAGGCATGGACGAATCGGCTGCCGCCGGCGGCCAGACCGTCGATGGCGGGGGTCTGGATTCCCTCCCGACCCGCATAGCCGAGAAAGTCGGCTCGGAGATCGTCGGCCAGGATGAAGACGATCCCTCGGACCGCCGCGTCGGGATCCTCCGCGGACGCAATCCCGACGGCGCCGGGCGTGATCGCGGCGATGACGCCGAGGAGCAGAGGCAGGGGGGCGGATCGGTGGATCATCGTGGCAGGATAAGGTTCGCACATGCGGCGAGGGTTCCGTCCCTTCGTCCAATCCCGGAGCGGCCGATCAGGCCGAGTCGGATCCGCCGGCCTGCGTCCTTCCGGCGGTGTCGAAACCCGCGGCCACCAGCCCAGGAGACCCCATGCTCTTCAGACTCCTCTACGACGAGGATCTCGCCCAGGCCACCTACCTGGTCGGATGCCAGAAGACCGGTGAGGCGATCGTGATCGATCCCGCCCGCGATGTCGACCGTTGTCTCGATCTCGCGGTGGAGCAGGGATTGAGAATCGTCGCCGTCGCGGAGACCCATGTTCACGCGGACTTTCTCTCCGGGGTTCGGGAACTCGCGGAGCGGGTGGGGGCGACGGTCCACGTGTCCGGTCTGGGAGGAACGGACTGGCGCTCGGGCTGGCTCGACGGGTACGAACACCGCGAATTGATGGACGGCGACGAATTCACGGTCGGAAACATTCGATTCACCACCGTGCACAGTCCGGGTCACACTCCGGAGCACGTCTCGTTCCTGGTCACCGACCTGGGTGGCGGCGCCGATTCGCCGATGGGGATGATCACCGGCGACTTCGTGTTCGTCGGAGATCTCGGGCGACCCGACCTGTTGGAGTCGGCGGCGGGACAGGCGGGCATGATGGAACCGTCCGCCCGGACCCTGGCCGGAAGCGCGCGGGCGTTCCTGGGACTGGACGATCACCTGCAGGTGTGGCCCGCCCATGGATCCGGAAGCGCCTGCGGCAAGGCGCTCGGTGCGGTGCCGCAGTCGACGGTCGGATACGAGAAACGATTCAATCCCGCGCTCTCGCTCTCGGTCGATGAGGAGGCGTTCGTGGACTTCATTCTCCAGGGCCAGCCCGAACCTCCGGCCTACTTCGCCCGGATGAAGGCCTGGAATCGTGACGGGGTCCCGCTGCTGGGCTCGCTTCCGAATCCGGCGATCGCGACCGCGGAGGATCTCGAAGCTCGGCTTGCCGGGGTGCGGGTGGTCGATGTCCGACCCTGGGCCGCGTTCCGTGCCGGTCATCTCCCCGGTGCGATCTGGCCCCGCCTGGGCATCAACTTTCTCGCCACCGTCGGCTCGTACGTTGAACCCGGCGAGCGGATCGGGATCGTCGCCCCGGCCGATGAATTCGATCGCCTGGTGCGGAACCTGGTCCGGATCGGTCTCGATGACGTCGCGTGGTTGGTGACGCCGGAGGAACTCGAGGGACATGCCGCCGCCGGCGGCGTTCTGGATCAGGCTCCGGAAGTCGACGCCGAGACGTTCCGGAATCTCCTTGAATCCGATCCGAAGACCGTGGTGCTCGACGTGCGTCGGGCGGTCGAATGGAACGGCGGTCACCTGCAGACCGCGGTCAACATCGCCCACACTCGTCTGGTGCCCCGGATCGAGGAGGTGCCGGCGGGGAGTCGGATCCACGTGCACTGCGCGGGAGGGATCCGCAGCGCGATGGCGGTTTCCGAGCTGCGAAGGCGGGGCTTCGACGCGGTCAATGTCGCTGGTGGCTGGGCCGCGATGACGCGGGCGGGGTGTGGAGCGGTCTCGTGCGGTTGATGGTGTTTCGAAAGCCGCGGGGCGTCGATGGGATTCTCCCCTCGTGATCGCGTTGATCGGCGGATTGGTGATCGGGCTCTGTCTCGGCCTGCTGGGTTCCGGCGGATCGATTCTCACCGTTCCACTGTTGGTCTATCTCCTCGGGCACGACCCCAAGGTGGCGATCGGCGAGAGCCTCGCGATCGTGGGAGGGATCGCACTCCTGGCCGCGATTCGCCCGGTGATCCGGCGGGACGTCGACTGGACCAGCGTGGTCTTCTTCGGTGTCCCCGGCATCCTGGGAACCGTGATGGGGGTCTGGGGTTCGCGCTGGATCTCCGGGCCCGTGCAGTTGCTGATCTTTGCAGTGGTGATGCTGGTCGCCGCGGTGATCATGTTCCGGGGAGGGGATCGATCCTCGGATCAAGCGCCCCGTCGCGACACCAACCGTGACCGCGGGTTGCTGGTGCTCGAAGGCGTGTTCGTGGGGGTGCTCACCGGCATCGTCGGCGTCGGTGGCGGGTTCCTGATCGTGCCGGCCCTGGTGATGCTGGCGCGGCTTCCGATGAGGACCGCGGTCGGAACCAGCCTGCTGATCATCGCGGCCAAGAGCGGCGCGGGCTTTCTTCAGGCGATGAGCCAGTCGACGGAAACCCCCGGGTCCATTGATTTCGTGGTCGTGGGCACGTTCCTGCTCTTCGGTGGTCTTGGTGGCGTGCTGGGTGGCATGATCGGCACCCGGCTTCCACAACGTCGATTGAGACGTCTCTTCGCGGTGTTCCTGCTGGTCGCGGGTGCGGCGATCATCGCGGTCGAGGCGTCGGCGATCCTGAGCGGGCCCGAAAACGACGAACAGGCCGCGTCGTCGAACGACGCGGCCTGAAACGAGTTCGTGCTCCGAGCGGGAGTCGAGTCCCGATCAGTCCTTCTTTTCGTGGTGCCCGCCGAATTCGAATCGCTGGGCGGACATGATCTGGTTCGCGAAGTCCGATTCGCCCCGCGAACTGAATCGGGCGAAGAGGGCGGCGGCCAGCACGGGGGCCGGGATCGACTCGTCGATCGCGGCCTCGAGCGTCCATCGTCCTTCGCCCGAATCCGAGACGCGGCCACCGAACTCCGCGAGATCGGGGCTCTTGGCCAGGGCCGAGGCGGTGAGGTCGAGCAACCACGAGCCGATCACGCTCCCGCGGCGCCACACTTCCGCGATCTCCTTGAGATCGAGGTCGTACATGTAGGCGTCCGGTTCCCGGAGCGGCGTGGTTTCGGCATCGACGTCGCGCTGGGTCTTGCCGGCGTCGGCGTGCTTGAGAATGTTGAGTCCTTCGGCGTAGGCGGCCATGATGCCGTACTCGATGCCGTTGTGGACCATCTTCACGAAGTGACCGGCACCGTTGGGACCGCAGTGGAGCCAGCCGTGATCGGCCGTGGTCTCGTGGCCGCCCCGGGCTTCGGTCATGGGCGCCGCGTTCTTCCCGGGGGCGAGGGCCTCGAAGGCGGGTGCGAGGTGCTTGATCGCGTCCGGAGGGCCACCGACCATCTGGCAGTAGCCGCGTTCCAGTCCCCAGACGCCCCCCGACACGCCGGCATCGACGTAGCGGATGCCCCGTTCGGCCAGGCTCTTGGCCCGGCGGAGATCGTCCTTGTAGTAGGAGTTGCCGCCGTCGACGATCATGTCACCGTCGCCGAAGTGGGGGGTGAGTTCGTCGAGCATGCCGTCGACCAGGGCGACGGGGAGCATCATCCAGGCGGTCTTGGGGCCCTCGAGCTTGGACGCGAAGTCCGCGAGGTCGGTGGCACCGATCGCGCCGTCGGCGACCAGGGCCTTCACCGCATCGGGGTTCACGTCGTAGACGACACAGCGAACGCCGGCCTGCATCATGCGACGGACCATGCCGGCGCCCATGCGTCCCAGACCGATCATTCCAAGTTGAAGCGACATGGCGAACTCCTGTTCCAAGGTGAGGGGTGAAGGCGAAAAGGTACCCGAGCGGTCCGCGGTGCGCTCAGCGATCTCGGTTTCCGTCGACGCGGGAACGGTGCAGTTCGACCAATCGGGCGATCAGCCATTCCGCGAACCCGCTCTTGGACATCGAGCCCGCGGGCGGTCTGGCCTCCGTGCCGTCCCGGACCAGCAGCGTTCCGAGGATTCGCTCGGAATCCATGGTCTCGAGGGGGTTGGCCACGATGGCATGGAGATCCTTCCGCACGAGTTTCGCCCGGGCCGCCTTCAAGAGGTCCTCCGTGGGCTCCAGGGCGAAACCGACCCTGGTTCCTTCCGGGTGTTCGAGCTCGGCGAGGCCGGCGAGAAGATCGGGCACCGGCTCCAGTTCGAGGGAGTGGGTGCCGTCCGAACGGCGGATCTTCCGGGGGGCGTCTGGAATCCGGACGGGCCGGAAGTCCGCCACCGCGGCGGCCATCACCAGGAGATCGTGGGCGGGCCACCGATTCCGGAGTTCCTGGTCCAGGTCGGTGGCGGATTGGAACCGAATCTCCGAAATCCGCGGATGAGGGCTCGGATCGATGGTCCCCGGGCCTCGAAGCAGGGTGACGAGATGACCCAGATCCCCAGCGGCTCGTGCCAGTTCGGCCCCCAGGCGTCCCGATGACCGATTTCCGAGGTACCGAACGTCATCCACGGGCTCCCAGGTCGGTCCGGCGGTCACCAGGACCCGGAGGGACCGGGAAGTGGGGGCGGTTTCGGGCGTGGAAGGCGGGTTGGTCATCATGTTCGAGGGGGCGATCGGGGTTGGGTGATTGCAGCGACCGCCCGGGAGCGCCATACTAAGGGTCTGCGCCGGCCACGAGGGCCGGTCGAGAGGGTCTGCCGGAAGGCCCGTCTCGCGCGTGACGAATCTCCGGCAGGTTTCTTCAGCCCCCGGATCCGGAATCGGATTCGAAGATCGGAGTCGCTTCGTGGCCAGGAAGGTTCGAAAGAAGCTGGGTGAGATCATCGTCGAGCAAGGGCTCGTGACGGATGACGTCGTCGTCGCCGCCGAGTCGGAGGCCCGGGAATCCGGGAAGAAGCTCGGCGAGGTCCTGGTCGACAAGGGGCATGCGACGGATGTGCAGGTGGCCCAGGCCCTTGCCGCCCAGCAGGGCTTCGATTTCGTCGACCTGAACACCGCGGCCGGCGCGAATCAGGTCGACATGAGCCTGGTGGATGCCGTGCTGGTTCGAAAGCGGAGCATCGTTCCGCTGACGCCAAACGAGAACGGCCGCCTTCGGGTCATGGTGCCGGATCCGATGGATCTGGACGTCATCGACGAACTTCGATTCGCGATCCCCGAAGACTTCGATGTGGTGGTCGGCGTGCCCGCGCAGATCGCGGACATCCTCGGGGGTGGCGAAGGTGCCAGTCTCGGTGGCGCGGCGTCGATCGATGTCACGGTCGACAAGTCCGTCGACCGTTCGGTCGACAGTTCCATCGACGCTTCGGTCGACATCGACGCGGGTGACTCGAAGATCGTCAAGCTGGTCAACGAACTCATCATCGAAGCGGTCCGAGGTCGCGCCAGTGACATTCACGTCGAACCGAGGGATGACAGAGTCGCGCTCCGGTACCGGGTGGACGGCGTGTGCCATGTCCGGCAGGAATTTCCCAAGAAACTCCAGCAGGCGATGCTCGCGCGGCTCAAGCTCATGGCGGGGGTCAACATCGCCGAGAAGCGGATTCCCCAGGATGGTCGTATCAAGCTTCCCATCGACGGGGATCAGATCGACTTCCGAGTCTCCAGCTGTCCCGCGTATCACGGCGAAAGCATCGTGCTTCGGGTGCTGCGGCCGGATTCGGTCCGCATCGGTCTCACGAACATCGGTTTCGAGGAGGACAACCTCGAGATCTTCAACAAGATCATTCGTCGTCCCAACGGCATCTTCCTGGTCACCGGTCCCACGGGCTCCGGCAAGACCACGACTCTCTATTCCGCCCTCAACGTCCTCAACCAGCCGAACCGGAAGATCATCACCGCCGAGGATCCGGTCGAATACAACTTCAACGGGATCAATCAGGTTCAGGTCCGGGAGTCGATCGGACTCACGTTCCCGCTGATCCTCAAGGCGATGTTGCGGCAGGCCCCCAACGTGATCCTGGTGGGAGAGATCCGAGACCGCGAAGTCGGTGACATCGCGATTCAGGCCGCACTCACCGGGCACCTGGTCTTCTCCACCCTGCACACCAACGACGCCCCCAGCGCCATCACCCGCCTGGTCGACATGGGCATCAAGCCGTTCCTGGTCGCCAGTTCGATCCAGGCGATCATGGCCCAGCGTCTGATCCGGATTCTCTGCCCCGAGTGCAAGCAGCCCGACGACAATCCCGATGCGAAACTCCTGCGGCTCGTGAACATCTCCCCCGAAGAGGTCGCCGCGGGCAGCATCCACAAGGCGGTCGGCTGCCAGAAGTGCGGTGGCAAGGGGTACCGCGGGCGGCAGGCGATCTTCGAACTGATGCCCATGACATCGGAGATCCGCGAGCTTGCCTTCGAACGAGCTTCGATCTCCGCGGTTCGCCAGGCGGCGATCCGCGGCGGCATGAGAAGTCTTCTGGGCGACGGCAAGGTCAAGATCCTCCGCGGTGCGACCACGCCGGACGAAATCGCCCGCTTCGCCCAGATCGAAGGCTTCGATCCCACGGAGATCGAGGGCAGCTGACCCACTCCGCCCAGACCGTACTCACTCCACACGATCCCTCCGGGCACCTCATCACGCCCAGGTCCCTCTTCACGGTTCTTCGCCATGTCCACCATTCAGATCGATCGTCTGCTCGACACCGTCGTGAAGCAGAACTGCTCCGACCTTCACCTCACCACCGGTCGGCCGCCCACGGTGCGGCTCCACGGTTCGCTTCGGAATCTCCAGACCAAGACTCTGGAATCCGACGACATGGTGGCGCTGATGAAGTCGGTGACCCCCGAGAAGAACCAGCAGGAACTCCAGGAAGTCGGTTCCACCGACTTCGGATTCGCCTACGGCGACGCGGCCCGGTTCCGGGTGTCGGTGTTCCGCCAGCGGGGCGACATCGCGATGGTCCTGCGTCTCATTCCGAACCAGCTCCTCACCTTCGAGGAGATCGGGCTCCCCGAGATCTGCCGCGAGCTCATCCGGCGTCCCCGAGGGCTGTTCATCGTGACCGGACCGACCGGTTCGGGCAAGACGACGTCGCTGGCCACCATGTTGGACTACATCAACATGAACATGGACCGGCACATCATCACGACCGAGGACCCGATCGAGTACTACCACTATCACAAGAAGTCGATCGTCAACCAGCGGGAGCTGGGAACCGACGTTCCGACCTTCTCGGAGTCCCTGCGGAGATCTCTTCGTCAGGACCCGGATGTGATCCTCGTGGGTGAGATGCGGGACCTCGAGACGATCGAGGCGGCCATCGCGGCCGCGGAGACGGGTCACCTCGTGTTCGCGACCCTGCACACCACCGGTGCCTCGGGCACGATCAACCGGATCATCGACGCCTTCCCGGTGGACCAGCAGGCCCAGGTGCGGGTCCAGCTCTCGGTCGCCCTGATCGCGGTTCTGAGCCAGCAGCTGCTTCGTCGGGTCGACAAACCCGGCCGGGTCGCGGCCTACGAGTTCCTGGTGGTCACTCCGGCGATCTCGAACCTGATCCGTGAAAACAAGACCTTCCGAATCGATTCCGCGATCCAGACCGGCAAGAAGTTCGGCATGCAGCTTCTCGACGACCACCTCTGGTCGCTCTACCAGCGGGGCCTGATCTCGGCGGAGGAGATGGTCGACAAGGGCAAGGACGCCGCGGATCTCACCCAGAAGGTGCACCGTTCCGGCGGCGCCGTCGGGCGAAGCGAGCTGGACGAAGCCCCGGAACAGTCTTCCACCAGTTGAGGACGATCGGCGGACTGATCACCGTCAGGTTCGTGTTCTGTCAGGGCGAAAGCGGTGGATATCGCCATTTCAGGCGATCTTGCGCCGCTGGTGGTCGTACCATTCCGAGACGCTTGAATGGGGCAACATGCCTCGCCGGCGGTCGTATAGGCTGCAGGAGTTCGCGTCCTTCGCGAAGAGACCGCCCGCTCGAAGTGGTTCGACGCCTCCAGAAGGTGATCGGCCGGGCCCGGACGGTCGGCGAAGGGCGGGTTTCCATCCCGGGCGGCCGATGCCGCCCCAGTCCCCCCGACGCCCCGATTCGAAGGCGACCTGGAGCACGCCGGCATGAGCCAGCCCACCCGGACCCGCAGCAGCACCAGTGGACTCAAAGGCCGCAAGCTCGGCCGAGTGCTCACCAAGATGGGCAAGGTCTCTCGCGAGCAGGTGCATGAGGCACTCGCCCTCCAGCAGGACCAGCCCAGCCGCAAGATCGGTGATCTCCTGGTCGAACTCGGCTTCGTCACCGACGTCGACGTCCGGGATGCCCTGGCCGGACAGGCGGGCATCGAGCAGATCACCCTTCGGGGCCGAGAGATCTCGGAAGAGACCTTCGCGGCCATCCCGGCGACCACCGCGACGACCTACCAGATCGTCCCGGTGAAATTCGATCCGGAGACGCGGTCGGTCGCGATCGCGGTGAAGACCCCGGACAACTTCGCGGCGATCGACGATCTCCGCAACATGCTGAACTTCAAGCGGGTCAAGGCGGTGCTGGCGCCGGAAGACGAGATCGACGAGATCCTCCAGGAGCAGTACGCGGCGAAGGGGAGCGGTTTCGGGGAGATCTACGCCGAGGCCAACGATTCCTCCTCGCTGGCGGCCCTCGACGGGCTCGGGGAAGGCATCGACCTCGACACCCTGAACGAGGCCGCGGGCGACAACGCGATCGTGCAGCTGGTGCAGGAGACCCTTCTGATCGCGATCCGGGACAAGGCCTCCGACATCCACTTCGAACCGTTCGAAGAGGAATTCCGGATGCGCTACCGCATCGACGGCGTCCTCTACGAGATCGCACCGCCCGACAAGCGGCTTGCCCTGCCGATCGTGAGTCGCGTGAAGGTCATGGCCAAGCTCGACATCGCGGAACGTCGTCTCCCGCAGGACGGTCGCATCGAAATGACCCTTCCGGGTCATGACACCCAGATCGATCTCCGAGTCGCGGTGTTGCCGACGATGTTCGGCGAGTCGGTCGTGATGCGGGTGCTCGACCGCTCGAACGTGCAGCTGAGTCTCGATCGCGTCGGCCTGCGAGACGAGGAGCTGGAACGCGTCCGCTCCCTGATCACCAAGCCCAACGGCATCGTGGTGGTGACCGGTCCGACCGGATCGGGCAAGACGACCACCCTCTATGCGGCGTTGAACGAACTCAACGAGCCCGAGCGGAAGATCCTGACCGCGGAGGATCCGGTCGAATACGACATCGACGGGCTGATCCAGTGCCAGGTGAACACCGACCAGGGGCTGACCTTCGCCGGCCTGCTCCGGTCGTTCCTGCGACAGGACCCCGACGTGATCCTGGTGGGTGAGATTCGAGACCTCGAGACCGCGCAGATCGCCATTCAGGCCTCGCTGACCGGTCACCTCGTGTTCTCGACCCTGCACACCAATGACGCGCCGAGTTCCATCCTTCGACTGGTCGACCTCGGCGTGGAGAACTTCCTGCTGACCGCGACGGTCGAAGCCATCATCGCCCAGCGACTGGTGCGACGGATCTGCGGTCGCTGCAAGGAGGAGTATCTGCCCACCGAGGAGGAGTTGATGGAGTTGTCACTCCAGCCCTCCGACGTCGAAGGCCGGACCTTCTATCGCGGTCGCGGTTGCAACGAGTGCAAGAAGACGGGCTACCGAGGCCGGATGGCTCTCTTCGAGATCATGACCATGGACGACACGCTTCGTGAGATGGTCATGACCCAGGCCTCGACCGCGGTGCTCCGGAACGAAGCCCGACGCCGAGGAATGCGGACTCTTCGCGAGTCCGGGCTGCTGTCCATCTACGAGGGACAGACCACGATCGACGAAGTGGTCCGCGAGACCATCACCGAGGATTGAATCACACGCCGAGTCGCCCGCGTGGGAGACCCGCCAGGAAGACCAGGAACACGTCATGCCGACCTTCGAATACGAAGCAGTCAACGCCGCCGGGAAGCAGCAGAAGGGCACGATCGAGGCCTCCAGCCGAGACGACGCCCAAGGGCAGCTGAAGGGCCAGGGATATTTCCCGACCTCCGTGGAGGAGCTCAAGGTGAAGGGCCGGGCCGCCAAGCAGGCCAAGGCCAACAAGGAAGGGAAGTCGCCGAAGGCGGCCAAGAAGAAGGGCCGTGGCTTCTCGCTGAGCATCGGCAAGGTCAACACCAAGACCATGACGACGTTCACCCGTCAGCTCTCGACCCTGCAGGACGCGGGCCTTCCGCTCCTGAGATCCCTCCAGATCCTCGAGCAACAGCAGCGACCGGGCAAGTTGAAGAACATCCTCAACGACGTCTGTGAAGACGTCGAGTCGGGATCGGCTCTGTCGGACGCGATGGCCAAGCATCCCAAGGGCTTCGACCGCCTCTATTCCAAGATGGTGGCCGCGGGCGAGGTCGGTGGTGTGCTAGACATCATCCTCCAGCGGCTCGCGGACTTCATGGAGAAGGGCGAGCGGTTGAAGCGACGCATCAAGGGTGCGTTGATCTACCCCGTGGTGGTGATCTCGATCGCGGTCCTGATCGTGACCGGCATCATGTACTTCGTGATTCCGAAGTTCCAGGAGATCTTCAACGACTTC
>NYWY01000070.1 GCA_002685335.1 Planctomycetaceae bacterium | reverse complement strand
CGATCAGGCGAGTGCAGTCGTCGTACGCGGCATCCACGATCTTGCGGATCTCCTCGTCGATGATTCTCGCCGTCTGTTCGGAATAGTCCTTCTCGGGAAGCATCATCTCACGCTGATCGCTCCCCGCATGGTTGACGAATCCGACCCGATCGCTCATACCCCATTCCAGGACCATCGCTCGGGCGTACTGCGTGGCCATCTTGATGTCCATGCTCGCGCCGCTCGAGGTGTCGCTCGTCTTCTTCTCTTCCGCGATGCGACCGCCACAGAGCACTCGGAGCGTGGCTTCGATGTACTTCCGGCCGTAGCCGTGTCGATCCTTTTCCGGAAGGCTGAAGGTCGCACCTCCGGCGGCACCCCGCGGAATGATGGTCACCTTGTGCAGGGGGTCCGCATCGGGAAGCAGACACTGCACGATGGCGTGTCCGGCCTCGTGGTACGCGGTGGCGACCCGATCCTCCTCCTCGACCTTGTGGCTCCGTCGGGCTCGGCCCCAGCGGACCTTGTCGCGAGCCTCCTCGAGATCGCTCATCTCGACGAAGTCCTTGTCGGCCATGGTGGCGATGATCGCGGCCTCGTTGATCATGGCCGCCAGATCGGCGCCACTGAACATCGGGGTGCCTCGGCCAAGTCGCGCGAGATCGACGTCGGGGCCCGTCTTCACCTTTCGAGCGTGCACGGCGAGGATCTGGGCCCGGCCTTCGAGGTCGGGAAGCGGCACGCTGACGGTCCGGTCGAAGCGTCCGGGCCGGGTCAGCGCCGGGTCGAGCACGTCGGCCCGGTTGGTCGCCGCGATGACGATCACCTGGTCGGTGGCATCGAAGCCGTCCATCTCGACGAGGATCGCATTGAGCGTCTGTTCCCGCTCGTCATGCCCGCCGGTGGTGAATCCGCCGCCTCGTCGCCGACCGACCGCGTCGATCTCATCGAGGAAGATGATGCACGGGGAGTTCTCCTTCGCCTGCTTGAAGAGGTCGCGGACGCGGCTGGCACCGACGCCGACGAACATCTCGACGAAGTCCGAACCGGAGATCGTGAAGAACGGGACATCCGCCTCGCCTGCGATCGCCTTCGCGAGCAGGGTCTTGCCGCAGCCGGGAAGGCCTTCGAGCAGGACGCCTCGCGGGATCCGACCGCCGAGCCGCTGGAACCGCTTGGGGTCCTTGAGGAACGTGACGAGCTCCTGGACCTCTTCCTTCGCCTCCTGAACGCCGGCGACGTCTGCGAAGGTGACGTTGACCGTGTCCTTGGTCTGAACGCGGTGCTTGCTCTTGCCGAAGTTGCCGAGCATCCCGCCGGGGCCTCCTCCCGCGTTCCGCATCGAGCGGAACACGAAGAACCAGAGCAGCAGGATGACCAGGAGGATCGGGCCGAAGCTCGTGAGGATGATCAGGAAGGTGTTGTCGTCCCGTTCCATCCGGAACGGAATGCCGTCCAGCTCGAGTTGCTGCAGGGTCCAGTCGACCCCGCCGTCGGCCGCGATCACGATCTCGACCGGCTTGGGCTTGGGGGCCCGAGTCGCCGAGTCGGCACCGCCGCTGACGTCCTGGTCGGGCTTCTGCATCGCGGAGATCTTGCTTTCGCTCACCAGCACGGAGTCCGGCTCGATGAGTCGGCTCTCGTAGAGGTTGCGGAACTGGTCGAGGGAGATCACCTCGGATCTCTGACCATTGCCGGTGATCACCACCCAGATCAGGGCGATGACGGCGAAAAGGACCAGCAGCGACATGAATGGCCGGGGCGGCCGGGTGGGCTGGGGTCCGGAAGAGCCTCCGTCGCCCCGGCCGGGCTGCTTGCCGTCGCCGCCGGAGTCTTTGGAGGATTGAATGAGGATGGCCGAATCAGGCTTCATGCGTTGGGCTCTCAAAGGTACTTCTGTTCACGACCTATTCGCACGGAATGGCTCACCCGATTCCGAGGTCACCAGTCATCTCGCAGGACATCGACCAGATCGGTCGCCAGTTGTTGTACGACGCCGAATCTGGCGAGATCGATGGTTTCCATCGCCGGCCGAGAAGGAGTGAACAAGGCCGAGGCGGTGAATCCGTTTCGGCTGACGACCGGCTCTCCGGTGGCGAGGTCGATCCACTCGAAGTCGATTTCGACTTTGAAGAGCATTTCGGCCGGAAGTCCGGTGAGCGGACTCTGGGACAGCGGAATCAGCTCCGCATCGCGGATCGAACCCCGGAGAAGGGTATCCGCGGTTCCGGGCCCGGTCACCTTATATGGCGTCGAGGCCTCGACTTCCGTCACCAGGGCCCGTCCGAGTTCTCGCTCCAGACCTCGAAAATAGGTCTGGTTGACGAAGATCGGGATCGAAATGCTCCGGTATTGCTCGGGGTGGGTCCAGGTCATCGACCAGCCCTCGCTGGGCTCCGAGGCACAGCCGACGAGGGAGGAGACGCTGGTCAGAGCAAGCAGGAGCCCTGGAAGTGCCCGGCCTCGGAAACAGGATCGGGAGTCGGATCGCGGGTTGATGGGGCTCATTGTCCGGTCTCCAGCGTGGGATCGGCCTCGACCGATCTTTCCGTTTCCAACGTCCGTTCGCGTGGCAGGAGGGATTTGGAGGTGGCTTCGACCCCGGTTTCCAGCGGGGCGGAGGCTCCAAGCATCGCTTCGGCGAGGAGTTGGTAGTCCGGGGCCTCGGCCGCGATCGCGGCCGGCATCCGGGAAAGGATGCGGGGGGCGAGCCGCAGGGCGTCGAGGGCGGCCACCGTCTCCGGGTGCCGTTCCACCACTCGCCGAATGTAGAGCTCGGCGGAGATCGGGTCATCGATCGACAGGTACCACTTCGCGGTGACCAGCAGCTTCCGGGCCTCGGATTCATTGATGCGGACGAGGAGGGCGTCCGCCCCGAGTCGTTGGGCGGCCGCCGGACGGATCTGCTTCATTGCCAGGAGGCGTCGTCGAGCATCTCGAAGGCCCGCGTCATCATGCCGCGGGCCACGGTACGAGGCCATGTACGACTGGATCAGCCGTTCCCGGGCTTCGGGAACTCGGGCGGATCGGGGATAGTTCTGGAGGAAGAGGTCGTAGGCATCGGCGGCGAGTCGCATTTCGCTCCGGCGGAAATAGAAGTCCGCGAGCGTGATGCCGGCTTCCTCCGCCAGGCGGCTGCCGGGGAGGCGCTCCTGGATGCGGATCAGGAGTTCCTGAGCATCCTCCGCCGTGTTCAGAATTCGAATGGTGCCGAAGAACTTTCGGCGGAGCCCGTTGGCATAAGCCTTCGCGATGTCGAATTCGCGTTCGAGGGCCTGTACGAAGACCATGCTGCCCGGATGCTGACGAGTGATCGCTTCGTAGTCGAACAAGGCCTTGTATTCGTCGCCCATCTCGACCAACGCGTCTCCTCGAACCAGGAGCATCTCGGCTCGGCCCGTCGCGGACGGGAATCGATCGAGGAACGCGGTCGCCAGGGCTCGGGCCCGCTCCGGTTCGCCGAGTGCGAGGGCCTTGCGCGCGAGGAAGATTCGGGCCGCCGGGGTGCCGGGTGCGGGAGTTTCGCGTTGCCAGGCGTCGTCGGGACCGAGGGTGAATTCTTCCTGAGCCATCGCGGAACCGCCACCGAAGAGCACGGCCACGATTGCGAGAAACGCGAGCGGCAGGCGTTGGTTCATCTGGTCGGGACGCGACATCGCCGCATTCTACGACGTCTGGCGTCCTGCCTGCATGATCATCGGGGAAGGACATTTTTCACGGCCGGTCGTATCATCCGGCCATGTCCGTCCTGGTGATCTTCAATCCAATCTCCGGAGCGGGCCGAGCCCGGTTGATCGCCGAACGGGTGCAGGCGGAAGCGATCGCTCGAGGAGTCGAAATCGATCTTCTTCCCACCAGACCCGGAGCGGCGGCACCCTGGCTGCGAGGCCCCCTCGAGGGCCGGAACGCCCTCGTCGTGGTTGGCGGGGATGGGGCGATCCGGCTTGCCGCCCCGGAGGCCTCCCGAGCAGGCGTGCCGATCGTCCACTGCCCGGCGGGTAACGAGAACCTGTTCGCCCGTGACCATGGAATGACCGCGGATCCCGCGGCCGTGGCCGCGACCCTGGTCGAGGGAAGGGTTCATCGGATCGATCTTGCCCGGGCGAGGGTGACGGGGCGTCCCGATGAGGTCGTGGTTCTCATGGCCTCGTTCGGATTCGATGCGGAAGTGGTCCATGACCTGTCCGGGGTTCGGACCGGTGCGGTCAGCAATCTCTCCTATCTGCGACCGAGCCTGCGTCAGTTCCGTGCGTTCGATCCGCCGCGGATGAAGGTCGAGGTGGATGGTCGATCGGTCGCCGACGGGATCCGCGGCCTGGCGATGGTGGCCAACAGCAGGCAGTACGCCGGGCGAATCGATCTCGCTCGTCGGGCGCGGGCCGATGATGGTCTGCTTGATCTGGTGATTCTTCCCTGCGAGGGTCGCTGGCAGCTTCCGGGATGGCTGTTGCGAGCCCGTCTCGGCCTTCACCTTCGAGATTCACGACTGATCTACGCCACGGGGAAGAAGATTGATCTGGAGTTCGATCCGGCCCGTCGGTGGCAGGTGGATGGGGATCCGCCGGATCAGCCGGCACCGGTGCGATCGATCACGTTCGAGATCGAGCCCGGGGTCCTCCCGGTCCTGACGCCATCCGGATTCCAGGCAGGCTGACCCTCCTCCCGGGGGCCGAGAACCGTGGGGGATGGAACGACCCGCCCAGATGACACGGATCCGGAGCCCAAACCGGCCCCGGGTTGACGGATGGAGTCTTCCAAGCCGATGTTCACTTCGTTCACCACTTCTTCGATGCCGACCCCCGAACGGGTCGGCCGCTCGAGGGGACGCAAAGAATTCGGAGGGAGTGATTCCGATGGCTGTTGATGATTCGGACAAGATGAAGAGCAACGAGGGTGGCGAGGGCTCGCGCAAAAGTCGCGCCCGGGTCGGATTGCTGACCGTCGTACTGCTCGTGGTCGAAGCGGCTGCCATCGGCGGCGGCTACATGATGTTCTCCAGCCCGGCTCAGACCGAGGCGGTGGGGATGTCGCATGCGATGGACGCACCCGTCCCGGAGGTCACCCTGGAAGAGGTCGTGATCTTCGACGGCTCTCTCGGCAACGAAGTGACCGGCATTGCGCTCCGATATCCAACTCGGATCTTCTTGAAGGTGGACGCTCGAGATCGACTCTGGATCGAGGCCGAGGCCTCTCGGTCGGCGGGAACGATTCACGCGCAACTCTCTGAAATATGGAAGCTTGCGGCTCGTCGTGAATTGGAGTCCCCGAATCTCGCCGCCATGGAGGCCAGAATCCAGCGGTCCTTCGATCAGGAGAATCTCTTCGATCGACGACCCTCGGTGATGCCATCCGCCGGGCATGATTCCGCATCTGACAACGCCCATGGATCAGGCGCCGAATCAGCCGGATTCGGCGGCATCGACTCCGAACGGGCGATCGTCCACGATGTGATCGTGGTGATGGGCATTGGTCGACGCGTTCATCGCTGAAACGAGAAAGCGCAGGATCAACGCGAATGAGAACGCGTTGATCGGCATTCTCTGCAGGTCCGATGCCAAGGGGTCCGATGACCCCTTGGTACCGCGCCGGCAGGACGCTGGCGTTCACGATGTCGCCTCCTCGATCAGGGGGCGGCGAATCCCGGCGGAGCCGAACCCATGACCGATTCCGAGCCTTCCTCGGTCCCTCAGAATCAGAACCCCACGCCCTCCGTGGCCCCTGACGGGACCTCGAAGGGTGATTCCTCGTCCCCGAATTCCGACCCGACCACGGATGCGATCCGGGATGCGACGGTCCAGGTGGACCGTCTTGCCGGGGAAGCGGAGGCCGTGGCCGAAGCCCGGGCCGTCGAGCTTCCCGACTTCGGGTCCAGTGCCGGACCGGGAGATCCCACCGGTATCGGCATGCTCGGTGACGTCGATCTGGACGTCCGAATCGAGTTGGGCCGGACCCGAATGCTCGTGGATGACGTTCTTCGTCTCTCCCCCGAGTCCGTGGTGGAGCTGGACAAGGCTGCCGGCGATCCCGTCGACATCTACGTGAACGGTCGGCACGTCGCTCGAGGCGAAGTGCTGGTCCTCAATGAAAATTTCTGCGTCCGGGTCAGTGAGATCGTGGGACGTCTGCCCGAGGCCGGCACCGGCTGAGCGGGGATCGCGTGACGGCCGGAGGATCCGGCCGTGTTTCCAGGATCGATCGGAAGCCAGGGAAGGCGACCATGGATCAGCAATACAAGACGTTCTGCGTCGCGCTCGTCGCGTCGTTCCTCTTCTCCCACGCCGGCGTGTCCGGTGACGATTCCCTTTCGCCAAGCAGCGGCGTGGGGGGGGTGTCCCTCGACGAGGAGCCAGCCCGCTCGGCGCTGCTGGAAGCGGCCGATCGCCTCGCGGCGAGGGTCGAATCCGCGTCGCGTCGGAGCGAGTCCGAAGTCGAGACGGCGCCGGTCACGGCGTCCTCGGATCCGGTGGATCCGGAAACCGCGGCTGATTCCAGCCCGGTGGCGCCCGGGCCCGTCCCCCGGCCGCTCACTCTGGATGACCGGCTTCGTCTGCGTGAAGGCGCGTCCGAATCCGGGGCCACCGGTGATTCCGGGGGGGAACGCAACTCCGCGGCCGGCGGTGAGGCGTGGTGGAGCGGGCCGGAAGCCCGGGTGGTCGGATTGCTGGCGGTGCTGTGCGGTGCGGCTTTGCTTGCCCGGCGTTTCGCGGGGCGCGGGGTGCTCCCCGGCAGCCCACGACCCGCTGGCGTGTTGACGGTGCTCGCTCGGTATCCCTTCGGGAGAGCGGCGTCGCTGGTCCTGATCGAATGCGGCCCGAAGATCATCCTCGTCCACCAGCATGGCGGGCGTGGTGGTGCGGTGACCACGGTGTCGGAGTTCAGCGAGGCCGCCGAAATCGCCGAACTTCGCACTCGGCTGGGGGCCGCGGAACGATCCGGCGGGGATGCGTTCCATGCCGATCTGGTTCGAAATCTCGGCCGCTACGACCGCCAGGGACGTCCCGAAGGATTCGGCGGACCGGGAGGCGTGCCGGTCGACGAGACGATGGAGACCGTCGACCTCACCCGTCGGCGTCCCCGGAGTGGAGCTCGAAGCGCCTGATGCCGATTCCGATGTTCCATCTCGCACAGGTGACCGCCGGAGGGGCGACCGCCGGATCCGATGCCGCCGCGATGACCAATCCGGTCGCGTTCGTCGAATCGGCGGCGACCGCGTTGCCGGGCGGCGTCGCCGGGACATCGGCGCCGATCACCATCATCCTGCTGCTGACGCTGCTGACCGTCGCGCCCTCGATCCTGATCCTCTGCACGTCCTTCACCCGCTTCGTGGTGGTGCTCGGACTGCTGCGGCAGGCGATCGGCACCCAGGGCATGCCGCCGAGCCAGGTGATCGTCGGGCTCAGTCTCTTTCTGACGTTCGTGGCGATGGCCCCGACCCTCGAGGCGATGTGGGACGACGGACTGCAGCCGTATCTGGACACTCCAGTCGCGGAACGTGATTCGATGGCCGCGTGGGACGGGATGAAGAAGCCTCTTCGGCAGTACATGATCAACCAGATCCTGGTCGACGGCAACGAGGCTTCGCTGGTGATGATGGCCGAGTTCTCCGGTTGGGATCCCGATCTCGACGGCGAACTGGTGCTCGACGACGTCAAGCTTCATCAGTTGGTCCCGGCGTTCGTGCTGAGCGAACTCAAGACCGCCTTCCTCATCGCTTTTCGCATCTATCTGCCGTTCCTGGTGATCGACATGGTGGTCTCGAGCCTTCTCATCTCGATGGGAATGATGATGCTGCCTCCGGTGTTCGTGTCACTGCCTTTCAAACTCCTGCTCTTCGTGGTGGCCGACGGTTGGCTGCTGGTGGCGAGCAATCTCATGGGCGGGGTCCAGTCCGCCGCGGTCGGCTGATCCGATCCGTCATCGGCAAGGGAGTTCCGCATGGAGTCCGAAGGACTCGATCTCGTTCGACAGAGCCTGCTGATCGCGTTGTGGGTCTCGGCCCCGATCCTGATCGCCGGCATCGTGGTCGGCCTCGTGGTCTCCATCGCGCAGGCGGTGACCCAGGTGCAGGAACAGACCTTGTCCTTCGTGCCCAAGATCGCCGCGATGATTCTGGTCGCGGTCGGGCTCCTTGGTTGGATCTCCACCCAACTGATCGACTTCGCCGTGTTGATGTTCGCAGGTTGAGGAGTTCGTCCCCGATGGAAGCGATCGCGATCATCGAACGCAGCATGGGTCCGGCGATGCTCGTCGTGATGCGCCTTGGAGGTCTCTTCCTCTACGCGCCGCTGCTTTCGATGACCACGATTCCGGGACGGGTGAAGGGCCTGCTGGTGATGGTCACCGGAATCGGGGCGTGGGTCGTGCTCGATGCCGGGGGGGTCGTCTTTCCCGCGGTGTCGATCCTCGACCCCTGGGCGATGGTGCCGATGGGGGCCGCGGAGATCGCGATCGGCGGCCTGATCGGGTTCCTCGCGTCACTTCCGATCTTCGCCATGCAGACCGGTGGCATGATCATGGGCCAGCAGATGGGACTCGGCTTCGCGCGTTTCTACAACCCCGCGGCGGGCACCGAGAGCGACGTGCTCGAACAGTTGATGATCTTCCTCGCGATCGGGATGTTCCTGGTCATGGGCGGACTCGACGCGATCTTCCTCTCGGTTCTCCGGAGTTTCGAATACGTCGATGCCGGAGTCTTCGTGGGGGAGGGCGGGGGTCTCGAACTGGTGATCGGCGTCATGCTCGCGGCGACCGAACTCGGGCTCCGGGTCGCGGTTCCGTTACTCGGAGTGGTGTTCCTGGAGACCGTCGCGATGGGATTCGTCTCCAAGACGGTGCCTCAGCTCAATGTGTTGAGTCTCGGCTTCCCGGTTCGGATCATGGTCGGATTCGTGGTGGTGATCGCGTCGATCGAAGTGATCGCGGTGGTCAACGAGAACTTCATCATCGAGGTCCTGGACATCATCCACGCCTGGGCGACGACCCCGGACCGGATCGCCGGGGGGGGTGCCTGAGATGGCCGAAGACCTGGGCGAAAAGACCGAGGAAGCCACCCCCCGCAAGCTTCAGAAGGCGCGGGAGGAAGGGAAGATCGCGCGGAGCACGGATCTCGCCTCCGCGCTCCAGCTGGCCAGCGTGACGCTGATCCTCTGGTTCTTCGCCGAATCCTCGCTCTGGCAGCTCGGTCGCCTGGTCAGGTTCGGGATCGAGGATGCATCCACGCCGATGACTTCCGGAACCGCGTCGGTGATCTCCGCGTCGGCCCTGGTCGGTCTTCGAGTGCTCGGCCCGCTGGTGGTCGCGGCCTGGGTCGCGGCCTATCTTTCGCACCTCTGGCAGGTCGGCTTCCTGGTCGCGTCGAAGCCGATCGAACCCTCCCTCGAGAAGCTCAACCCGATCAGCGGATTCAAGCGGATCATCGGCATCCAGACCCTGGTCAAGGGGGGGATGGATCTTGGAAAGACCACGATCGCGCTCGGGGTCGCGGGCGTCATCTCCTGGCGGATGCACGATGTCCTGGTGGTGCTGCCGGAGTACGGAGTGCTTGCGGGTTTCGCGGTCATCGGCCGTCTGATGCTCGAACTCGCGGCGGTGATCGTGCTGGCGCTCCTGATCCTCGCGATCTTCGACTACATCTTCCAGAAGTGGAAGCATCGTCGGGATCACAAGATGACCAAGGACGAAGTCCGGCAGGAACACAAGCAGATGGAGGGCGATCCCAAGGTCAAGGCCAAGCGGATGCAGCTCGCCCGACAGATGTCGATGCAGCGGATCGCCCAGTCGGTTCCAACCGCCGACGTGGTGGTGACCAATCCCGAGCACATCTCGATCGCGATCCGTTACGAAGAGGGGACCATGCGGGCTCCGGAGGTGGTGGCGATCGGCGTCGATCATCTCGCCCTTCGAATCCGGCGGATCGCCGCCCAGCACTCGGTCCCGATCGTCGAGCGGAAACCTCTCGCCCGCATGCTCCACCGCAGCGTCCGGGTGGGGGATCCGATCCCCCCCGATGCCTACGCCGCGGTCGCGGAAGTGCTGGCTTACGTCTACCGGATGAATGGACGTGCGGCGTGAAGCCGACGTCGACCCGAACCAACCGGATCTCCACATGAGTGCCAAGGGCGAACTGCCCGCCATCCTCCACCGCATCGCCTCCCACCGTCACCTGATCGTGCCGGTCGGGTTTCTCGCCCTCATCGGGGTGTTGGTGGTGCCGCTGCCTCCGTTCGCGATGGACATCCTGATCAGCGGGAACATCGCGCTGGCCGCGATCGTCCTGCTCACCACGATCTACATGAACCGGCCGTTGGAATTCAGCGTCTTCCCGGCGCTGCTGCTCGCGACCACGCTCTTCCGACTGGTGCTCAACGTCGCCTCCACCCGACTGATCCTCTCCGCGGGTGAACTGGGGCCGGGGGAGGCGTCGACCGCCGCGGGAGAGGTGATCGAGGCCTTCGCGAACTTCGTCGCGGGAAGCAATCCGGTGATCGGTGGGATCATCTTCATCATCCTGATCGTGGTCCAGTTCCTCGTGATCACCAAGGGGGCCACCCGCATGTCCGAAGTCGCGGCGAGGTTCACCCTCGACGCGATGCCCGGCAAGCAGATGGCGATCGATGCCGACCTCTCGGCCGGATTGCTCAGCGAGGAGCAGGCCCGGGCCCGACGTCAGGAAGTGACGCAGGAAGCCGATTTCTACGGGGCGATGGATGGTGCGTCGAAGTTCGTGCGCGGTGATGCGATCGCCGGGATCATCATCACCTCGGTGAACATCCTGGGTGGCTTCGCGATCGCGATGCTGATGCACGACTACACCGCCGCCGAGGCGATGCAGGTGTTCGGAATGCTTTCGATCGGGGACGGTCTGGTCTCCCAGATTCCCGCCTTCATCGTGGCGATCGCCGCGGGGCTCATCGTCTCGCGTGCGGGAAGCGGCGAGAACATCGGAATGGAGATTCCGGCCCAGCTCGCGTCCCAGCCGACGGCGCTGTTTCTGATCAGCGGATTCCTCGGTCTGCTCGCGCTCACCCCGCTGCCCACCGTTCCGTTGTTGGGCGCCGGCCTCGTCATCGCGGGAATCGGTTGGAGCATGCGTCGAAACACCTTGTTCCAGGCGGGCAAACGGGAGACGGAGGCCCGGCAGGAAGCCGAGACGGAACGGACCCAGCCCAAGCCGGTGGAGGAACTCATCGGAGTCGACGTGCTGGAACTCGAACTGGGGTACTCGCTGGTGCGGCTGGTCGACGGCGCGAACGGCGGTGATCTCCTGGAGCGGATCTCCGGGATCCGCCAGCAGCTCGCGGTGGAACTCGGCATGGTGATGCCGCCGGTGCGGATTCGGGACAACATGCAGATGCAGCCCGATCACTACCGGATCAAGATTCGAGGGGCGGTGGTGGATGAGGGCGAGGTCCAGCCGGATCTGTTGATGGCGATGGATTCCGGTCTGGCGACCGGCGAAATCGACGGGATCCGTCGAACCGAACCGGCCTTCGGGCTGGAGGCGATCTGGATCGATCCGGCGCTGCGACATCGAGCGGAGGCCTTGAACTACACGGTGGTCGATCCCACGTCGGTGCTGGGCACCCATCTGGGGGAGGTCGTCCGGCGTCATGCCGACGAACTGCTGACCCGCGAGGAAGTCGGAAACCTCATCGAACAGTTGAAGCAGAAGGCTCCTCGACTGGTGGAAGAGATCGTGCCGACGCTGGTCAAGCCCGGAGAGCTTCAGAAGGTCCTCCAGTCGCTGCTGCGGGAAGGGGTCTCGATTCGCGATCTCGAGACCATCATCGAGACCCTCGGCGACTGGATCGGGCACACGCGGGACACCGATGTGCTGGTTGAATACGTTCGCAATTCGCTTCGACGTTCGATCTGCACCCTGCACGCCGAACTCGACGAGACCGGACGACCTCGGTTGTACGTGGTCACCATGGATCCCGAAGTGGAGGATCGAATCAACGGGCACGTCGACCGTGGGGCGGCAGGCACCACGGTGTCGGTTCCGCCCCGGCTCGCGGGCGACATCAGTCGGGCGGTCGCGGAAGCGGCCCGTCCGCTGGGTGATGCCGGACGGCCCATGATCGTGGTGACCTCGCCGACGGTTCGAGCGCCACTTCGTCAGATCCTGCATTCGCATCTTGCGGGGGTGGTGGTTCTCGGCTACAACGAACTGGTGGATGGTTTCGACGTGGAATCCGTCGGACTCGTACAGCTACCGAAGGCCTCTCCCGCCGGGCAGAGCCGGGGACTGGAGCCCGCTTCCCAGCCGGTTTCGGCCACCTGATCCGCTGGTGGGAGGACGCCGTGAGGATTTCACGATCCGGTGGACGAAGCCACCGGCGTGAATGCGGGAGGACCTCTGAAAGAGATCCTCCCGGTCGGTGCTTTTCGAGTGTTGACGGCGCGTCGCCGACTCCGGCTGGGCCGGTGGGTCGGATACCGTCGCGGGGCCGGAGGATTCGGTCCATTCCATCTCTCGGAGATTTCGCCAGGAGGGCGTTTCCGTGCGACTCAAGACCTTCAGAGCATTCACCCTCGACGAAGCCCTCGATGCGGTTCGATCCGATCTGGGCATCGACGCTGCGATTCTGCACACCCGGACCTTCCGACGTGGAGGATTCCTCGGCATCGGCGGTCAGGAGATCGTCGAAGTCATCGCGTCCGAATTGGAGCCCGGCACCACCATCCTGCCGGTGGTGACCCGGGGTAATTCGGTGGAAACCCCGGTGAACGCGGTCGAAAACCCCGCGGAAGATGCCGAAAAAGCGGTTTCTTCCTCCCTGGTCGCCGGTCCGGCCCTCGCCGCGAATCGGGCTCGACAGGCCTATGCATCGGGCGGGGCCGCACGACCCGATGCTCCACTCGCCGACGACCGCCCGTCGGAGGATCCCCCGCCCCGGAGTACCTCGTTGGAAGTCGATCGGGATCGAACCCGGGCGCTGGCCAAGGCGATGGAGATCCGGCTCGAACGCCAGCAAGCCGCGCGGGAAGCAGCGGGGGTGGTGAACCCTGATGATGTCATCGGAAACCGCTCCGCGGAGCAGGCCGTCGATCCGGTTCCCGCGAAGATCGCCGAGCCTCCGACCGTCGATCCTCCGATCACGGAGTCACCGTTGAGCGCCGTGACGGCGGAGCCGACCAGTTTCATCATCGGTCCCGGCGGGGTTCTGGTGGCGGAGGAATCGGCTTCGCGCGAGACCGCGCCTCGCGAAGCGGTTCCATCGGAAGCCCCGAGGGTGATCTCCCTCGATCCGGTCGGGACCCGACCGGCCGAGGAGACCGGCCTCCCTGTGGCTTCGATGCCAACCCCGACGCCCGTCCAACCCAAGATCGAAATTCCAGCTTCAGAATTGGCCCCAGAATCGGCCCCAGAATCGGCCCCAGATTTGGCCCCGGCCACCGAGATCCCGCCGAACCCGGATCGCCGGCCCGAGCAGGAATTGGAAGCGATCGGTGCGACGGTACGCCGCGTGCTTGAAGGGGACCCAGAAACCCGTGGATTCGATCCGGGGTCGGAATCCGGTGACGGACCCGATCCGCTCACCGATGCGTACGCTGAACTGATCGCGCAAGAGTTCTCCCGCGACCTGGCCGGTCGGGTGATCGCATCCCTCGAATCGTCACTCGATGACGTCGAGCGACGTGATCCGCGGCAGGTGCGTCGAGCGATGCTCGCGGAGATCGCGGACCTCGTCCCGACGGAGGAGTCCATCGAGACGGTGGTGCCTCGTGATGGTCGGCCACGGACGATCGCGTTCGTGGGGCCCACGGGGGTCGGCAAGACGACCACCCTTGCGAAGATCGCGGCCACCCTCACCCTTCGGGACGGGTTGAAGGTCGGGATGGTCACGGCGGACACCTATCGGATCTCCGCGGTCGACCAGCTTCGCACCTATGCGGACATTCTGGAAGTGCCGCTCGAGGTGGCCGGCGACACCGATTCGATGCGGGAGGCGCTGGCGCGATGTCAGGGACTCGATGCGATTCTCATCGACACGCCCGGGAGAAGTCAGAACGACACGGATTCGCTGGCGGAACTGCGAGCGATCATGGATGCGGCCCGGCCGCACGAGACCCATCTGGTGCTCTCGGGAACCGCGGCGGAACGGGTGCTGATGCGAGAGGCCGAGGCGTTCGCCGGGCTCGGGCCCGATCGAGTGGTGCTGACCAAGCTCGACGAGGCGGTCGCTTTCGGCATGCTGGTCTCCGTGGTCCGGCGCATCGGGCGGCGGATCAGTTGGGTCACCACCGGACAGGAGGTGCCGCGCGACGTCGAACGAGCGACCGGCACCCGTCTTGCGGATCTGGTTCTCGGAGGAGCGGTCAAGTCGTGAAGGACCAGGCATCATTTCTACGGAATCTTGTGACGGATCGTCCTGCACCGGAACCCGGTCGCCGCGCCAGCGTCGGACCAGCGCCCGCTGATGCCGTCTCCTCGGAGCGGCGTGGTCGAGTGAGTTTCGCACCGTCGACCTCCCGGCCGGCGCCCCGGACCGACAACGTCCGGCTCGCCCGGGCGGTCGCGGTCGCGAGTGGCAAGGGCGGCGTCGGGAAGTCGAACATCTCGCTGAACATCTCGATCGAGTTGGCGAGGGCGGGACACCGAGTCGCGCTCTTCGATGCCGATCTTGGGTGTGCCAATGCGGACGTCCTTTGCGGGCTTTCCGTGCGATCGACGCTCGAGGACGTGGTTCACGGTCGTCGAAGACTCGCGGAGATCATGGTGCCGCTGCCGGGAGTTCGAGGCGGCCATGGGCCGCGCGGTCGCGGGGGCGTTCGTCTGGTGCCCGGCGCCAGCGGGGTGGCCGAACTGGCGGCGTTGAACGCGGTTCAGCGGGCATCGCTGGTGAGCCAGTTGTCAGCCCTCGAAAAAGTGGTCGACATCATCATCATCGATGTCGGAGCGGGAATCGCTGCCGACGCAATCGCCTTCGCCACCGCCGCGGATTCGGTGTTGCTCACCTGCACGCCCGAGCCGACCGCGATGACCGATGCCTATGCGGCCGGAAAGGCGATGCTCGCCGCTCGGAGGGACCTCGAACTGTCGCTGGTGGTCAACATGGCGGGGAGCGGTGAGGAAGGCGAAGCCGTCCACAAGCGGATGGATGCGGTGTCGCGGCGGCATCTCGGCCGGCCCATGCCGCTTGCGGGCATCATCCCGTTCGATTTTTCGGTCGTGGATGCCGTGAAGCGGCGACGACCCCTGGTTCTTCAGTCTCCCGATGCCCGCGCATCCCGCGCCATCCGCAGAATTGCCACTGGTCTGGTGGAAGAAACCACTGGAACTGAGAGAGAAAAGCCTCGGCGAGGTTTTCTTTCTGGACTCCTACACACCTTTGGACGCGGCTGAAGCCTCCCTGGCCAACGCTCTCGTCCGCGGACGAGACTGGCCGATGAAGAACTCACATGCCTCCACACGCCCCGCGAATCTCGATCGCGATCCCCGCCGCCTGCTCCTTTGGAGTGATCGCGTTCGTGGTTTCGCTTCTGGTCGGCGTTTTCGTGGGGAATCCCGCGGGCGCGGTTCTTGCGCGTTCGCTGGTGGTGATGTTGGTGGCCTGGCCGATCGGGCTCGCCGCCGGTCTCGTTCTGGAGAGGTTGTTCCGGGAACAAGTCGACGCCGAGACCGCGCAAATGTCGCAGGTCGGCGTCAGAACGGGAGAATCCGATGATGATGTTGAAATCATCGACGAACCCGATCTGGAATCGGAAGGTGGGGTGGTCGGCGCCGATGCGGCATCGACCGCGGCCTGACCTCTCCGGACTTTTTCCAATGCCGACCGCAGCCCAGATCACCGTCACCCGGGGTGATGTTGGTAATCGGTGGACACGTCGTACACGTCCCATGGGATTTACGCGTCCGAAAACATCATGGTATGGTTCGATTTCGGCCGTCAAGGATCGACGGCCGCTCGGAAGGGTCACGGCCCATCCATTCGATTCACGATTCGACTTGTTTCGAAGCGTGAAACACAACGAACGACGTCGCGGTGATGTCGTTCCTCAGAGCCGATCGCTTCGTCGATCGGCATCCGGGTCACTAGGTCAAGGAGCGGACCGATGACGACCAAGAAAAGCGCCAAGGCGCCAGCGACTGCAGTCGCCGTGTTGGAAATTGAAGAAGAAACAGTCGAGGAACTGGTTGCTGAGGCACCGGCGAAGAAATCGTCGAAGGCCAAGTCCTCGTCCGACGCGCCGGCCAAGGCCCCGCGACGGGAGCGGTCGGCCAGTCGAAGCGGGACCAAGGGGTCTCGAACGAAGGCCAAGGACAAGGCTCTTTCGGATATTCCGATCGAAGAGATCTGGTCCATGTACCGCGAAGAAGCAACCCTCGACGTTCGGAATTTCCTGGTCGAGAAATACTTCGATCTGGTGCGATTCACCGCCGAGCGAATGGCGATGCGGCTTCCCTCGGAGGTCGACACCAACGATCTGATGTCCGCGGGTTCCTTCGGGCTCATGGATGCGATCAACGCCTACGACCCGGGTCGCAACGTGAAGTTCGAGACCTATTGCACGCAGAGGATTCGCGGCGCGATCTTCGATGAACTCCGTGCGATGGACTGGGTACCGCGTCTGGTCCGATCTCGGACCGCGAAGTTCGAGACGACTCGCAAGCAGATCGAAATGGAGACCGGGCAGGCCGCGAGCGATGATGACATCGCAGACCGTCTCCAGCTTTCTTCCGACGACTATCGCAAACTCAAGCGCGATTCCCGACCGGTGACCCAGGTCAGCCTCAATCGGAAGTGGTTCGAGACCGATGGCAACAAGGATGTTCGAGAGATCGACGTCGTCAAGGACACCCGTCAGGAGAACCCCCTGACCGCCGTCCAGCGACAGGATCTCCAGTCACTGCTCACCAAAGGTCTTTCCAGGGCCGAGCGTCTGATCGTGATTCTCTACTACTACGAAGAGATGACCATGAAGGAAATCGGGCTCACCTTGGATCTCTCGGAGAGCCGTGTCAGTCAGATGCACTCCTCGATTCTCGCCCGACTGAAGGCCCAGATGCAGCACCGCGAGAAGGAATTCTGATCGGCAGTTGGCACGCCTTCTTCGACCGCTCCACCGCGGGCCTGCCATCGCCATCATCGTCAAAGCATCGAGGGCCCTCGTTCCTGCAGGTACGAGGGCCCTCTTTCTCTGAATCGACTGGTGCCCGAACACCCCAAAAACGTCCCCGACAACGTTGAAAAATTTTTCCGTCGTGATAATCTTACCGATAGCCCGATCGAGAACCCGTTTCCGCGAGTTCCGGCGGGCCCGTATGTAGTCAGGTTCATCTTGTTCCCCGTGGCCTCACGAAAGAGTCCGCACAACGAAGCGAGCCCTTCCCGGAGCCGCTCATCTACAGGAGAATTCGAATGAGAGTTGTTTCCATTGGAGCGATGGTGGTCGCTGTTTCGGCCGGATCCGCCTTCGCAGGCGTGGCCAACGAGTTCGGAACCCTCACCGACGGCTACGGGTCGGAGATTGATTTCGACGCCGGCTCCGGTAATTCGAACACCGATTTCGTCTACCAGAATCATTCCACGGTCGACGGGTATCTCAACATGGGGCTCAGTACCCAGTTCTATTACAGCAGTGCCAATGGTCCCGTCACCAACGACGGTGCCGATACCTTCTACACGCAGGCAGGCGCTGATCAGTCCGGCAACCCGAGCGCCACCGCGGGCGCCGGTCGTTGGGGCTTCAAGTGGAGCGTCACCTACAGCGATGGGGAGACCGGCAAAGTCGGCGTGCCAGAGGGCTACTTCATGGCGCTTCGCATCGAGGGACCGAGTGGTGGCAGCTGGGGAAGCCTGGACCAGGCCTACTCGAATGAACT
>NYWY01000069.1 GCA_002685335.1 Planctomycetaceae bacterium | reverse complement strand
GGAAGACGAGTACGAAGAAGAGGGTGACGAGGAAGGTGAGGGCGAAGAGGAAGACGAGTACGAAGAAGGCGAGGACGAAGACGAGGGTGGCGAAGAAGACGAGTACGACGAAGAGGAGGACGAGGACGAGGACGAGGACGAAGACGAAGAAGAGGGTGACGAGGAAGCGGAGTATGAAGACGAAGAAGACGAAGACGAAGATGAAGACGAAGAAGAGACTGAAGATGTGGACTCGGACTCGGAAGCCGAAGACCACGAGCCGGTCGGCAACGCGGAACCGGAGGCGACGGAAATCCGGAACCCATCCGAGACGGCGGATCTTCGGTACGAGCCGGTCCCCGAAGAGGGCAATCTCTGGGAGTCGGACGACGACGAGGTTCGTGACCCCTGACGATTCCTGATGGCTCCTGGAGACGGGGAGCCGGCATCGGTCGCGACCTTCCGCCTCTCTTTTCAATCCGTCGGTCCGGCTGTCGTAGGCTCTTCGAGTGAACGAAGGGTGCCGATCGGGCGGGCGTGTTGATGAACAATGATCGTGATCGCCGCGAGATCGAATCTGCAGGTTTCATTCAGGCCATGCCGGGGGTGGGCCCTCGTGGTGGAGGACGACTGCTTCGGGGCTTCGGTTCGTCATCGGCCGCGGTCGACGCGACCGACGAGGCGTTGGCAGGAACGCTCGAGTGGTCTCAGGAACGGGTTCGAATCGCGCGGGCGAGCGTCGATCGTCGAGACATCCGCGGTGAATCGCGTCGGCTTCGGGGGCTTGGTGGAGTCTTCGTGACGCCGGGTGATCGGCATTACCCGAGGACCTGGGAGGGCATGATCGACCCCCCCCTGCGGGTTGGCGTCGTGGGCGATCCGTCGGCGTTGGTCGCTCGGCCGGGGGTGGCGGTGGTGGGGGCTCGGCGAAGTTCCGCCATCGGTCAGGATCTTGCGGCACGATTCGCGACCGTCTTCGCGGAGTCCGGATGGATGGTGTGTTCCGGCGGGGCTCGAGGCATCGATGCGGCAGCGCATCGAGCCTGCCTGAGGACCGGTGGGCCCACGGTGGCGATACTCGGTTCCGGCCTCGGCAATGTCTATCCACCCGAGCATGACTCGCTCTTCATCCAGATCGCGGAGCAGGGTGGGGCGGTGGTTTCGGAACTCCCCGTTCAAGCGCCTCCGCGGCCGGGGAACTTCCCGCTACGGAATCGATTGGTCGCCGGTTTATGCGTCGGTGTTCTGGTCATCGAGGCGGGCGGACGCAGCGGAGCCCTCATCCCCGCCCGGCTCGCCGCCGAGGATTACGGGCGAGAGGTCATGGCGGTGCCAGGTCGGTCGGACACCCTCCAGAATGCGGGGTGTCATCGAGCGATCCGGGAAGGGTGGGCGAATCTGGTGGATGACCCCGGGCAGGCGATCGAATTACTGGAACGCCAGAATGGGCTTTTAGGCCTCTTGAAGGGGGAAGCATGATTCTGAATCCGGATTCCATTGACTCCGATGCCTTTCCCGGCCGATGCCATTGGAGTGAGGGACCCCGAATCACGATGGAGGCGTCGTGATGGGGTGTCCGAAGGGACTCCGGAGCATGCGACATGCGACTGGGAATCATCTCCGACATTCACGGAAATCGACTGGCTCTGGAAGCGGTGCTTCGGAGTCTCGATGGTCTGGGCGTGGACCGACTGGTCTGCCTCGGGGATGTGGTCGGGTACGGCCCGGATCCGGAGGCTTGTCTGGATCTCTTGTTCGAACGCCGTGCGTTCATGGTCATCGGAAACCACGAAGAGGCGGTGCTCGATCCCTCTCTCGCCAATGGATTTCGCGAGGTCGCTCGAGAGGCGATCGGTTGGACTCGAAGACGACTCCGCCGAGACCGACCGGATCTTCTGGAAGCGATCGGCCAGCTTCCCGGCATGGGTTACATCGGTTCGGCGGTCATGTGCGTCCACGACTCGCCGATTCCCGGTGGGGCTCGATATCTCCTGCATGCCCGGGATGCGAACGATGCCTTTCGCGGGGTCGACGTTCCGGTGTGTCTGGTGGGCCACACCCACCTTCCGACCGCGTTCCGGCTGGCCGGGTCCGATGACGCCGCAGACGGTGCGCCGGTGGTGGCCGTGCCCCGGAAGGGCCTGCGGACGATCGAAGTCGATGCCTCGCAGCGCTGGATCATCAATCCAGGCTCGGTCGGACAACCACGTGACGGGGATCCTCGAGCGTCCTTCTCGGTGCTCGATCTCGCGGACGGGACCGTGGCCTGGGAACGGGTCGCCTACGACATCGCCTCGGCCCAGGATCGAGCGATCAATGCGGGACTGCCGGCTCGAACCGCCGAGCGTCTCGCGGTGGGCGCCTGAGTTTCAGGACCAACCGACGGCGTAGAAGACCGCGGTGAAGAACAGGTCGGCGAAGATGACGGTGACCACGGTCTGGACCACGGTGTCGGTGGTGGCCTTGCCCACGCCCGCCGCGCCGCCGGAGACCATCAGGCCGTTTCGACAGGCGATCAGGCCGAGGATGGTCCCGAAGACGCCCGCTTTGAACAATCCGGTGAGGAAATCGATGTCGGACAACTGGGAGATCGTGTTGTCCTTGTAGACCTCGTAGGGGATTCCGAACTGGGTGACTCCGATCACGCCACCGGCGATGACCGCCGAGAGATCCGCGATCACCGAGAGCAGCACCAGACTGATCGCACTGGCGAGCACTCGGGGGACCACGAGGAATCGCACCGGGTTCAACCCCATCGATTCGAGTGCTTCGATCTCCTCTCCGACCACCATGGTGCCCAGTTCGGCGGCGATCGAGGCGCCCGCGAATCCAGTCAGCACGATCGCGGCGATCAAAGGCCCGAGTTCGCGGAAGACCGCGACTCCGACCAGATTGGCCACCTTGTCGACCTGGCCGAACTGCTGGAGGCTGGGGGCCGTCTGCAATGCGAGGATGAGACCGATGCTCGAGGAGACCAGCAGGACGATGCTGACCGACTGGACGCCGACCCGGACCATCTGGGACACGAACGCGGATCGACCGAAGCGGATCCGGCTCGAAAACAGGGAGCGGACGATCCAGCGAAGGAGATCGATCAGGAGCCAGACGAGGCCGCCGACGAATTCGAGGGTTCCGGCGACGAGGCCTCCCAGCGCCTCGGTCAGGGCGACGAATGGTCTGCGTCGAGCCACGGTATCCGACATGATTAGCCCTTCAATGCCGACTCGAGGTCGTCCTGGATGTCGAAGACGGTATCGAGTCGAGCGATCTCGAAGACGCTTCGAACCCGGGTCTGGAGTTCCGCGAGTGCGAGGGTCGCGGAATGGCGACGGCACTGCTGCATGGCTTCCACCAGGGTCGCCACGCCGGACGAGTCCATGTAGGAGACCTGAGAGAGGTCGATGATCATGCGGGTCGGATGCCCGGCGATCAGTTCGGTCAATCGGGCGCGGAGCTGGGGACTCGAGGCGAGATCGACCTCTCCGAGTGGTTTGACGACCACCACACCGGCATCATTGCTCTGATCGACATCGATCTGGAATTCTCTGGCCATTGAATCAGGTCCACTTCATTGAGAACGTTCCGGTTCCGGCCCGGCTTCGTCTGAGGAGCTTGATGATTCGGGTCTCGGGTCGCGGTGACCTTCGCCCGGTGATTTCTGGAGGATGACCCGCATCCCGCCTGGTTTGCGGGGCTCGAAATCGCAGGTGTCGGTGACCTCCCGCATGATGTGCACGCCGAGGCCTCCCGGACGGACGTCCTCGAGCCGGCGTGGGAGGATCGATTCGGGATCGACCTGGGTTCCCTCGTCCTCGATCTCGATGCGGAAGCAGGGGCGGGGGTCGTTGATCTGATGAAAGGAGATCCAGATGCGACCGTCCGGACTGGAGTCGTATCCATGCCTGATCACGTTGGCGAGTGCTTCGTCGACCGCCAGAGCGAGGTGGCCGCTTTCGACCTCGTCGAAACCGAATCGTTCCGAGAGGGAGAGCACCATCGATCGGACTGGTGCGAGCAGTTCCGGTCGACTGAGGATCTGCATGCGGATCACGGCGGGGGTGGTTCCACTCATGTCGTCTCCTCCGGATTCGAGGGCGAGGCGAGGGCCTTGACCCAGCGAACCCATCGTTGGGTCGCGACCATGCGTTCGGACAGTGGAGCCGAGGCCTGAAAACCGAGATTCACACCGGTCACCAGGCGGAGGGTGTCACCGGCCACGAGGCGGGCCGCCGGGTCCGAGGAGTTCAGCAGGCGAATCAGATTTTCGAGCGTCGCCACGTCGGGTCGGACGCCATCTTTTTCGAACTGCTCGGCCACGCCGACCGCGGCATAAATACGGCTGGCGGGATCGGGAGAGTCGAATCCACCCGACGGAATCGGTGGGGCGCACGCGGAAATCCACCCCGCCATGACGGCCGAAATGACCCCAAAGATGGAGGAGGATCTCCGCATGGCGACAGGATACACCCAACAAGATGATCCCTTCGGATTCGGTTCCGAGGCGGGGGGGTGAGTGGTACCCTTCGCGGTTTCCCCGAAAGCGACCCCCTTGAGACGCTGAAGGCCTTCAGAATGACCACCGACAACACATCAGGACCATCCTCGGGAACCGTGGGCCACGTTCCGGCGACCGAGACCATTCCGATTCTTGACTTCGGAAGCCAGTACACGCAGCTGATCGCCCGGCGAGTTCGCGAGTTGGGCGCGTTCAGCCTCCTGGTGGCGCCGGACACCGATCTCGAGACCATCAAGCGCCTGAACCCCAGGGGGATCATCCTGTCCGGTGGCCCGTCCAGCGTCGGCACGTCGGACGCCCCTCGGTGCGATCCGGCGATCCTCGAACTCGGCGTTCCGGTCCTCGGCATCTGCTACGGCATGCAGCTGGTCTGCGAGATGCTCGGAGGCAAGGTTCAGGATGCGTCTCATCGGGAGTACGGTCGGGCCCAGTTGGAGATCCTCAACGATCAGGGATTGTTGGCCGGAATTCCCGAACGAACATCGGTCTGGATGAGTCACGGCGACCAGGTCACCGGCTTGTCCGAGGGATTCGAAGCGGTCGCCGCGACGGAGACCTGTCCCTTCGCCGCGGTCCGGCATCGTGAACGTCCGGTCTGGGGCGTCCAGTTCCATCCCGAAGTCACGCATACGCCGCACGGCGTGGACATCCTCCGCAACTTCCTGTTCGGAATCTGCGGTTGCACCGGCAACTGGCGGATGAGCGAGTTTCTCGACGCCGAATGCGAGCGGGTCCGCGAGCAGGTGGGAAACGACCGGGTGATCTGCGGCCTTTCGGGTGGCGTGGACAGCAGCGTGGTCGCGGCCCTGCTCCAGCGGGCGATCGGTGATCAGTTGACCTGCATCTTCGTGGACAACGGACTCCTGCGGAAGAAGGAACGCACCCTGGTCGAATCGACGTTCCGGGATCATTTCGACATCGATCTCCGGGTCGTGGATGCGGAGAAGGAATTCCTTTCCGATCTCGCCGGGGTGGACGATCCCCAGGAGAAGCGACGTCTGATCGGCCATCGTTTCATCGACGTGTTCCGCCAGGCCGCCCGCGAGGTCGAATCGGAATCCTCCCCCTACGGCGGCGCGAGATTCCTCGCTCAGGGCACGCTCTACCCGGATGTGATCGAAAGCGGTCGTTCCCTCGCGGGGACCGCGGCGAACATCAAACTCCACCACAACGTCGGCGGACTCCCCGAAGAACTCGGGTTCGAACTGATCGAACCTCTTCGAGACCTCTTCAAGGATGAGGTCAGGACCCTCGGCGAGGTGCTCGGGCTGCCACCGTCGATCGTCTGGAGACATCCGTTCCCCGGCCCCGGGCTCGCGGTCCGCGTCCTCGGCGACATCACCGGCGACAAGCTCGACCTGCTCCGGGAATGCGATGAGATCCTGTTGGAGGAGATCGTCGCCAACGAACTGTATCGATCGACCAACCAGGTCTTCGCCGTGCTGCTTCCGGTTCGATCCGTCGGGGTCATGGGAGATGGGCGGACCTACGAGAACGTGGTGGCGGTCAGGGCGGTCGAGACGCAGGACTTCATGACCGCGGATTGGGCCCGACTTCCCTACGAAGTGCTCGCGTCGATCTCCAATCGGATCATCAACGAGGTTTCCGGGGTGAACCGGGTCGTCTACGACATCAGCTCGAAGCCGCCCGCCACCATCGAATGGGAGTGAGCATGCTTCTCTTCGACGGGCCGACGACATGAACCATGACCGACGGATCGGACGGATTCCTGGTTGGCTCTCAAGGGTCGACCACGAGATTCTCGGCACGATTCTTCGCATGCAGGAAGACGCATCGACGCCGGGGGCGATCGTCGAGATCGGCACCCACCAGGGAAAGTCGCTGTTGTCGATGCTCACGGCGCAGAGCGAGACCACCACCGCCTACGTCATCGATCTCTTCGGCCGTCAGGAGGAGAATCGTGATGGCTCGGGTCGTGGTGATCTCGGGAGATTGAAGGCGAATCTCGCCGCCTTCGGAATCCCGGAGGATCGTGTGGTCATCGACCTCCGATCGTCCTTCGAGGTGACGCCCGAGGACATCGTCGCCAGCGTCGGCCGGGCTCGCCTCTTCCACATCGATGGCGGGCATCATTTCGCCGCCGTCACCAACGATCTCCGGCTGGCGATCGACGTGCTCGAACCCGCGGGCGTGCTCGCGGTCGATGACGTCTTTCGAGCGGCGTGGCCGGAGGTGAGCATGGCCGTCTTCGGAAGTTCGGCGCTTTCCGAGGCGGGGCTCCGGATCTTCGCGATCGGATTCAACAAGACGTACTGGTGCCGATCCGAAGAGGCCGAGGCCTGTCGAGCGGCCTTGCTCGCCGACGACTTCCTGAGGTCGAGCGTTCGCAAGACCTGTGTGATCGACGGGTCACCGGTCCTCGTGTTCAAGCGAGATCCGGTGCCCGAATGGAAGCTGGCGTGGATGCTCGGATACGTCCTCGAGCTGCGATGGCCGCGGCTCTACTCGACGGGCAGACGCTCGATTCGTCGGATCAGGTCGATCTTCCGTCGGAAGGATGGATGACGTCATTCGAGCTGGGGGGGGCCGCGATGTTGGCCGCCCCGGCCATCGGATCACTGTCCGCCGCGGCTGAAGGTGTTCTGGGTCATCATCAGCAGCAGCGTCTGGCAGACCAGGTCCACGTCGCGGTCGGTCATGCCGGGATGGCACGGCAGGTGGATGTTCCGGGATGCCAGGCGGGCGGCGATCGGCCAGGTGTCCTCGTGTTCACCGTGGCCGTGCATGCCGACGATCGGCAGGGCGGGGCACAGCGTCCAACCCGCGGTCGCAATGATGTCGTGCCTCCGAAGGCCGGCGATGATCGAATCCCGGTCCTCGCTCACGAATCGCTCGTCGAGACGAACCGGGAACGCCGGCCAGCTCGGACGGGCGGACGCCGCCGAGGCCGGAATCTGCAGCTCCGGTTCTCCGCCGAGGCAGGACACGTACCGCTCGGCGAGGGCACGACGAGCCTCGATGGTGTCCTCGAGGCGTTCGAGCACGCCGATCGCGACCGCGGCTCGAATCGGATCGAGACGACCGTCGATGCCGATTCTCACGTGATCGAACCCTCCCCGGCCGGTGTCGTCCGGATCGTCGGTGGACGCACGACCTTCGAGCAGAATCGTCCGCGCCGCGTCGGCCAGGCGTTCGTCGTTGGTCACGATCACCCCGCCTCCAGCGGCACAGGCCGGGCTCTCGGGCCCGAGCCCGATGACCGAGAGGCGGCCGAAACTGCCGGCCGCATCCGCATCGATCGTGGTGCCGAGGCTCTCCACCGCATCCTCGACCAGGGGGATCTCGTATTTTCGGGAAAGGGCGGCGAGGATCTCCAGCACTCGAGGGTCGAACCAGCTGGGGGCGACCGCGATCGCCCGGGTCCGGTCACCCATCACGGATTCCAGTTGATCGGGATCGATGCTGCCGGTTCGTGGTTGAGCATCCACGAATCGGGGCGTCGCGCCGGCTCGGATGATGCCTGCCACGATCCGCGCCGGTGCGTAGGCGGAGCAGATCACCTCGTCACCCGGACGGAGGCCGAGGGCCAGCATGGCCGCTTCGAGGGCGACACCGGCGGAGCAGGCGGCCACTGCGTAGGGACGGTGCACCGCTCTGGAGGCGGTTTCCTCGAGGGTCGTGACCGCAGACCGATCTCCGCGGAGCATCCCATCGAGGGCGGCTTCCACGGCGGAGACTTCGTGGGTTCGGATGTCGGGGCGGTTGAGGGGGATGGTGTCCATGCGAATCGCCGGGGTGGATCAGAAGTCGAGGACTGCCGGAATCGACTCGTCGAGTCGATCCTGGAGTCGGAGATAGTGCCAGGCAGCCAGGGGCCGGAGTGCTTCGGGGAGTCCACCGCCACCCGCGGCGGCTCGTCCCAGTCTTCGGACCGATGTGCCTTCGAGTTCACCTCCATTGGCCACGGCAAGCAGAGCCAGTGACCGAAGGTTTCTCTGGGGCGATTGGATGAACTCGGTGGCGACGGCCGCCGCCGCGGGGGTGCGGCTGCGAATCAACCCCTGGAGCAGCATGGAGGCCTGGAAGATGTCCTTGGCGTCGACCGCCGCCCTGATCCGTTCGGAGAGGGCCTCGGGGTCAGCGGTTCCCAGTCGGGTCGCCGCCACGATGCCCGCGTCCGTCATGGTGCCGCTCGGGGCGGCCACGGCTCGGGCCACGATCTCGCTTGCCAGCTCGACCGGGATGGATTCCACGTCACGGTTGAGAATCCAGCGAATCGTCGGGAGATGACCAAGGGAGACGACTTCCCGGGCGGCATCAAGGCGGTCCTCCGGTCGAGCGAGCACCATGGTGCGCACGGCTGCGGGAAGTGGATTGTCGGAGGAAAGTCGATCGCCGACGGCGGAAGGAGCGGGGACTTCGGCGATGACCAGCAGGAGGGCGGTGGGAATCAGCTGAGCGGTCGGGGTCGCTTCCGCGAGTCGACTCCAGGCGGGAAGTCCTCGTTCGGGGTCCTGCTCCATCTGGCTCAGGATGGCGGAGGCTCGGAGGGCATCGTCGCTGGGACGTTTTTCACACGCCCCGCTGATGACCGCCAGGCTTTCGACGAGTTCGAGTTTGCTGGCGATGGCGAGGACTTCGAAGAGGATTCGGTCCTTCTGGAGCGTGGACCGGTTGGGGCGGTCGTCGAGTTCTTTCAGCCAGGCCGCGACCGAGCCAGGTCGTTCCTGTTCGAGGCTCACCGCGGCGATGCCACCGGCGACCTCGGCGAGGGTGTCGTCGCTGATCGCGTCGGCGAGGACGTCCGGAGCCGGAATCGAAGCCTGGAGGATGGCCTGGGCCGCGGGTGAGATCCGAAGATCGGCTTCGAGCAGTGCCTTGGCCACGTTCGAATCGATCAGATCGTCTCCGAAGAGGGAGACCACCAGGGCGCTCCGAGTCGGGTCGTCACCGACTCGCTTCATGATCCGGACCGGATCGGCGCCGCGAGCGATCAAGGCTCGACCGGCGACCACCCGCATCGTCGGATTCTGGTGATCAAGAAGGCCTTCCAGCAGGAGATCCACGCCCGGGGCCTCGGACTCGATCAATTGCTCGAGCGAGCCGGGATTGCCCAGGCCTCCGACGGATCGTTGGAGCACCGAGATGCTGACGTCGGCCGGATCGATCCGGCCGTAGGGGTTGGTGTCCTGGGTCCAGGCGGTCGAAGTCACCAGCCAGGCGAAGATCATCCCGACCAGATTCAGGTTGATCCGATCGAATCGGAGTTCCGGGCGTGCGGCCCGGATCGAAACACGTGCGGTCTTCGTCATTCCCGAAGTGTACGGCCCCACGCGGATCAACCGCGTCGAAGGGAGCGTCGGATGTCGTCCACGAGGTCGCGGAGTCCGATCGGTTCGCCGGCGGAGGACGGCACCATCTCGTCGGCCTCCAGCTGGCGGCGAATCCGCCGATCCGCCGTGTGGACGGTGGAATGCGTGGTGCGCCCGAGGGCGGTCGCGATTTCCGGGAAGCAGGCGTTGGTCATCTCGCGGGCGAGGTAGGCACACAGACCTCGGGCGAGAACGACGCGACGATGGCGTCCGGTGGAGAGCAGCTCGTCCCGATCCACGCCGACCGCCTCGCAGACCACTTCGATGATGCTGGCAAGCCGGATCGGTCGACCTCCACTCGACGTGGACTCGTCCCCCAGGGCTCGCTGGACCGCGATCGCACCGATTTCCCGCTCGCCTTCGATTCCATCGATCCGGGCGAGGGCATCCAGCCGGGCGAGGCCTCCCAGCAGTTCCCGAACCGAGCCGACGCATCGAGAGGCGAGGGTGTCGGTCGCGGGCTCGCTGAGCCGCATGCCCCGTTCGGCCGACAGTCGCTGGGTCAGTCGAACCCGGAGTTCCCGATCGGGACGCTCGACCTGCACGACCATCCCCGAGAGGAAGCGACTGGTCAGCGGGCCGCTGAATCGATTCACGGTTCGAGGGTGGGCGTCGCTGGCGACCACGATGGTGGCTCCACGCATGGCCAGCTGATCGAGGGTGTGGAGGAATTCGCTCTGGGTCGAACTCTTGTTGGAGAGGAACTGGACGTCGTCGATGGCGAGCAGGTCGAGTCGGCGGAGTCCTTTTCGGAAGGCGTCGAGCTCTCGGTGGCGGACGGCATGGATGTATTCGTTGGTGAATTGTTCGCCGGTCAGGTAGCGAACCTTCGCTCGTCGATCGACTTCCTGCCGGCGGGCGCAGAGTCCTCGGAGGAGGTGGGTCTTTCCGATTCCGCAGTCTCCGTGGATGAACAGGATCGACGCCGCACCTTCAAGATCCTCGGCCACGCGACGGGATGCGTCCAGGGCCAGACGATTGGACTCGCCGGTCTCGAAGGTGGCGAGGCTGGGCCCCGTCTCGCGGCGGTCGCGTCGACGGCTGGTGGCTCGACGAGCGGTGTCCCGCCGGGGAGCCGGCGTTCGCACGTTCAGGTCTTCGGCCTGTTCACCCTTGCGGGTTTCGGGGGCGGGCTCGGTGATGCCGGCTTCACGGGTGTCCACGCGATTTCGGACCTCGAGTCGGACCTGCGCGCTCTCGCCGAGTTCGGCCCGGGCGGCGTTCTGGATCGCTTCGCGGAAGTGTCGCTCGATCCAGTCCGCGACGAATCGGCTGTCGGCGTCGATCCGGAGGGAGCCGTCCTCGACCACGAAGCTCGTGGTGCTGTCGAACCACATGTCCCAGCGGCGCGGGCCGACTCGTCGTGCCACTTCCCGTCCGATCCGCTCCGGAAGGCTTCCGGCTCCGATCTCTTCGCTCGCACTTTCGAGGTTTCGACCCTGGCTGGGCTTCACGGATTCGTTGTGGCAGGTTTTCATCGGCACGTTTCCCTTGGTGCGAACGATCAGTCGACGATCCAACGAGCTCGTCGAAGCCGCGAGTGGCTCGACGAATCCTTCCGCGAGTTCGATCGCGCCGCCGCGGTCGCGGTGTCGCCATCGGTCTCGGGTTTTGACTGGAATCCGTTCCGGTTCTTCCCCCGGAAAGGGGGGGTCCGAAGGGGCGGACCGGATGGCCGGTCGGGCGAGAGGGCAGAACTACTCTCGTCCCGAATGTCATCCGGGTCGTCCAACGTCCCGAGACCGGGGTTCGAATCGACCGGAAGTCGATCTGATCGGAGCCGGTTCCACGGGAGGTCGCTCATCCTTGAGCGGCGACCTACAAGATACCGACGTCCCGTTCGGTCCCTGTCGTTTACCGTCGCGATCACCGACGGCTTTGGACGCCAATCCCTTGATTCATGCGGGATCGCGCACCCTGAAAAAAAGTAATCCACCGCGTCCGCCGCCGGTTGGCATCGATTTGTGGAAAAGTGGAGACGACTAGTTCGCGCCGTCGGAAACCGATCGGACCAGTGCGTTTCTTCGCACGGAGAATCGGAAGCCCGCGCGGCGATAGAGCCCCGTGGCGGGGTGGTTTGCGCGGTCCACCGCGAGCACGATGGTCCGCGCCGCATCACCGTCGAGCAAAGAAAGTCCGTGTGTCAAGAGGGTGCGACCGAATCCCTTTCCGCGGGCCGCGGTGGTCAGCCCGAGGTAGACGAGCTCCAGCGTCCGACCATCGGCCCCGCGGTTGAACAACAGCGCACCTTCGGGGCTGCCGTCGATCCGAAGGATGTGCCACCACTCCGGAATCGGCGTTCCCGAGGCCAGGTGTCCCGCGAGAATGTCTTCGGTTCGACGGAGCCCCGCCAGACCGGGACAGTCGAGGGTGTGTTCGTAGGTTCGTTCCAGCAGGGCGACCAGCATCGGGCGATCGCTCGGGTCCCAGGGAGTGATGGTGAGACCGTCGGGGAACGTGGGCGGCACGATGGAGCCGAATCTCGGCACCGGCCGCTCGAGGTAGTCGAGTTCGGCGAGCTTCTGGAAGCCTCCGGCGATGAAGAGCCGCTCCTCGCTGCCGTCACCGGGGTCGACCAGTGCTTGCGCGAGCGCCACGTCGGTTTCTCGCAGACCTCGGACCGCGGAATCCACGAGTCCTCCGATCGCCGGTACGAGGGCCGGAACCTTGGCTCGACTGGCGAAAAGCATGGCGGTACGGCCGGTGGAGGGGGCCGCGAGAACGGTGGCGTGGATCCGATCCTCGCCATCCAGCATCACCCAGACATGGTCGAGGGAGAGTTTCGAGCTCTCGGCGAATTCCAGGAATCGGGTCGCGGCCGCCCGGTCCCCGCGAACGAGAACCCGAACGGCATCTTCGAGTCGCTCACGGCCGATTCGGTCGAATCGCCGCCCGGCGGGGGCGGACGCGGGATGGGGCGTCTGGCTCATCGGAAGAAACCTACCCGAGGCGGGAACCCCGGGGGGGTTCCGGCGGACATGATCGAGGGTGGATCCTGCTACACTCGGCGTTCCGATACTGGGAGGTCCCGCAACGATGCTCAAGATTCGAATCATAGGTGCGGCCGCCGCGGCCCTGCTTTCCGTCATGACGCTCTCCGTCGCGTCATTCGCTGCTCCGGCACCTGCTCCGGCGGCTGCCCCGATTGCTTGCCCGATGCCTGCCGCGATCGGGGCTCCCGGCCCCGATTGGCAGATCGAGCTCAAGCCCGGCGATCTCCGGCTCTACGTCGATCCGACGGATGGCCGTCGCTACTGGTACTTCACCTACACGGTGACGAACCTGACCAACAATGATCTGATCTTCGCCCCCAGAATCGAACTCTTTCTCGATTCCGGCGAAGTTCTCCGCTCCGGTCGCGGGGTTCCCACCAGAGCGGTCGAGCAGGTCCGCCGACTGCTCGGCGACCCGCTTCTCGAAGATCAGAACCGGATCATCGGAGACCTCCGGGTCGGCCGGGAGAATGCCCGGACCGGGATCGCGATGTGGCCCGCCGAGGATCAGGACGTGACCGAGGTCACGCTGTTCTTCCAGGGGCTGTCCAGTGATCGCAAGGTGGTGAAGCACCACGGATCCGGCAAGGATGTCTCGCTGTATCGGACGCTCCGACGGGAGTATCTGGTCCCGGGTGATCCCGAGGCTCGGGGTTCGGCCCCGCTGGCCCTGAATCCCCGGGCCAATCGGCGTGGCCCCGAGTGCGAAAACGAGTTCCAGATCGGTGGCAAGTCCGCCGGATGCTGGATCTACCGCTGAACTCCGTCCGGGGTGCTTGAACCCCACCAAGGTCGAGGTATACTCCTCGATTCCCGGTGACGGCCGTCCGTCGCTTTCAGTCGAACCCCCCGCGTCCGTCTCGGACGCTGCATCGATCGGAGCCAGTCATGGCACATAAGAAGGGCCAGGGATCGTCCAAGAACGGTCGCGACTCGAACGCCCAGTACCG
>NYWY01000068.1 GCA_002685335.1 Planctomycetaceae bacterium | reverse complement strand
GGGTATCGGCGGGGGGCCCTCAAGGCGGCGTGCGGCGTCGATCGACTCCGTGAACCGGCTCGTGACATTGAAGGCGATCGAGGCCTGGCGGATGGCTGCCGCCAGATATCTGAGCAGGAAAAGCACCACCAGAAGTCGTCCCCAGTCGCCGTCGAGACCAAGGAGGTCCGCCTGCATGGAAACCACCATCGCCATGATGGCGATGGTGGTCGTGATCGCATTCACGAGCGTCACCTTGCGGACGAGGTCGATCCGACCGAACAGAATCCGGTCGCTCTTCGCGAGGCGGGTGAGCGAATCCTGATCAAGTACGACGTCGATCATCGTATGACGGTGATCGGCGTCGCCCATCGCGGTCTGAAGTTCGCTGCGAACGGCGTCCGCCGTGAGCGCGTGCTCAAGATGATCTCGATGGGAACGGCGGTTGAGAAGACCGATCGCGAGGAGGTAGAAGGGGGCCGCGATGCCGATGACTGCGAGGCCGGCGGGTGAAAGATAGCTCAGGAGCGCGATGCAGGCGATCGCGGTGAAGACCGCGAGCGGAACGCGGACGAGTTGGACCGCCGCCATCCCGCACTCCCGGGACATGATCTGTATGAAGGAGACGACCGACTTCGCTTGCGACTCCCCCAGTACGGGGTCGCTGGCACTGCCGCTGCACGCCCGAGCGGCCTTGGCGCGGATGCGTCGTACGGTCGTCGCCGCCGCGGAGAGCCCGAGTAGTTCTCCGATGTACTGGAGGATGGACGCCAGGAGCGCGACAACGCCGATGGCAATGATCGCGGTCGAGAAATCAATGCCCTCGACGAGGGTCTGGCCCCGGAGGGAGATATCGATTCCTTCTCCGGAACCTCCGTGACGCTGGAGATCCACGACCAACGCGACGATCATCCAGATCGAGCCGAGCGTCGTGGCCGTCCCGATCCCACCGAGAACGGTGGCGGCGAAGATCTTGATTCCGGCCACCGAGAGCATCCGGCGAAAGAACCAGAGGATGAGTCTCGGTAATCGTGAGTGGATCGACATGACACGCTCCCATTGGCACGGTAACGGTAATTCTCCGGCCCGGTCTATTCCGCTAGTCTTCCGATCATGTCGAAGCCTTGTCCGAATGCAACGCCGGAAAAACCGCAGGAATCTCTCGCCCTCCGTGCGCGTCGAGCGCTTGATCAGGAGACCCGACGGTTCGCAGAGGCCGAGGGCCGTGGCCCCGACGAGTACTGCGACGACCATCGCGTCCATCCCATGGCCGAGGGGCGATTCCTGTCCACGGTGGCGACGATGCTGGAGATCGGGGGTTTCGACGAGGCCGAACTTCGAATCTGGTCCGAGGAGAGCGTTGGTCGACTGGCCGCAACCGCGGTCGCCCTTGATTCAGATCGCATCGGTTGGGGTCTCGGCTTCGGATGGAAGGAAGTCGGTGCCGACGAGCCCTTCGTCATCACCACCTGCATCGTGGTCGAGGGATTGAAGGCGGCCAGCTCCCAGATCGGTCCGGCCGGCGCGGCGCTGCGCGACCGCGGTCTCGCCTGGCTGCAGCGACCTCAGCGGGAGTTCGAAGTGGAGATCGGTTCCGTGCGGGTGCCTACGTTCTCGCCTCGGATGCGTCAAACTCCCTGGAACGTGCTCGCCGCGTGGACGTCGCACCTCGAGGAAGGGGATCCTCGGCGGGATGTCGTCAGGAGTCTCATAACCGCGTCCCGCGTTCCGGGTCTCGGCTGGTGCTACGACTCGGATTCCATGAGGCTCGATCTTCTTCATCAGGGCTACACGATCGCGGGAATCGAGGATGGTCTAGACGAGGACCTCGTTCTCGATTGGATCCTCGAGTCGCTGGCCGGATTCTCGGCGCCGGCCGGATGGGTCGACAAGCTCGACATCGTGGACGAGCCGGCCGCTCGCGATCTTCGAGGCCGGCCCGGGTTCCTCGTGCATCCGTGTGGTGAGGGCAGGCACCTGGTCACGCACCCGAGCCCGGCGCGGGCCTGGTCGCTGGGCGAGTCGCTCAGGCTCGCATCACGCCGATCCACGGACCCCCAGCTCGACGTCGCGCTCCGCCGTGCGTCGGGATCGCTCGCGGAGGCGGTTCTCGACCGGCTCGGCGACGAGAAGAGCACCCGTTGGCCGCGAGCGACGATGCACGTCTTGCTGGGGCTGGCCACGTTCATCGCTTCGCGGCGTCAGTCAACGGGTGCTTTGTAGCGATCCAACTCGATGTCTTCATCCCGATACGCGGGAAGTTCCGGCCATTTCTTCACGTACTCTCGCCATCGCTCGGCGAATTCGCAGATCGCCTCGATCTCGTATTCGTCGCACAGTGACGCGAGAGCGTCTATGTGAATGTAGTGATAGACGTTGTAATGTCGTCCCCCGATCTTCTTGAGGAAGTTGGTCGGGTAGACGAACGGGGAGATTTCATCGAAACCGAGTTCGATCTCGACCAGGTTGGTACCGGGTTCGAGTGTGACTTCCTCGACTTGTTTCCAGCCGGTTTCTTGAAGTTTGTACCCGAGGGGGAGGTACGGTCCGTCGGCGAGTTCGACGACGAGGGTCGTGGCTCGGGGAGTTTCGACTGAAAATCTCAGTACGTTCGGCTCGGGCATGCTCAGGAGCGATAGCACCAGGTTCATCCGGATGCGATCGGACGTGGCGGCGAATCGGTTGCCTTCGCGTTCGACCCCCCCTTTGAATCCCATGTGCCATCGAGTTTCGGCCTCATCCGACAATGGGTACACGTCGTCGCCCGGTATGTCCAAGGTCGGACGTTCGAGATGGACGCCCCGGTGATTTCCGAGCGTGAGTCGGACGGTTCCGTCACCGCGGATCCGGTATCGAGAATTCAAGACATCAGGCGCGTCGTAGTGTGGGAGCAGCGAGGCCAGGGTCTCTAGATTCGATGCGAGGAGCCTTTTCGCCTCTTCGGAATCGGTGCGGTCGAGATAGCGTCTCAGGTTTCGGATTGCCGTCAGCCAGCCGTTCAAAACGAGATCTCGAGGCGTATGCGGGGCCTCTTCGATCACGGGTCCGTGCGGTGTGGAGGCGAGCACCCCTCCTTCCTCGACGGGGGTCGCGAGACTTCGCAAGACCCTCGTGCACGCTTCCGCGTAGCGAGTTTCGCCCGAGATCTCGTGAAGCTGGGAGAGCTGGTCAAGATAGCGGGATTGGGTCAGACCGGAGACGTATCGCCGCTCTCCGGACTTTCCGAGGCCCCACTCCGGTTCGTAGAAAAAACGGAGCATCCCCCCCTGGTCGTCCATTCTCGCCAACGCGGCATCCGCGACTCGACAGGCGGCTTCAAGGAACCTCGTTTCCTTGGTTTTTTTGAAGAGAGACAGGTAGTTGCTGATCACATACGGCCCGTAGATCGGATGGGGAACGAGTCCCCAATACTTGGTCCGCCGGCCCGGGTATCCGTCCTCGAAGAAGCCGAGGCGGTAGTAGTCGTAGACCTCGGCTCGATGAGGTGGCAAGGGAGGGAGACCGACGGACTCCGTGGCCGCGAGGAGGCGGCTCTCCGGTGTTCCCGTCGTGGTGAGGACCAGCGTCGCGACGATTATCGCGATGACGAGGGTCGCTAACGAGACGGGTAACCATCGCCGAATCAGGTGTCTTCGTGTATTCGGTGGAAGCAAGTTGCTGAAATCCTATCCACCCTGTGGGTACTCTCGGCCTTTTCTGAGGCCGCGTGCATCGACCGTCGATTGGGATGCCGGACTCGCCGCCTTCATGGCATCGCGGCGTGATGCAGGGATTGTTCGTAGCGATGCAACTCGATGTCCGCATCTCGGTACGCGGGATGCGCTGGCCACTTCTCGACATACCCTCGCCATCGCTCGGAAAAATCGCAGAACGTCTCGATCCCGTGCTCAGCGCATAAAGATTCGAGAAGCTTGATGTGCAAGAAGTGGTAACTGTTGTAGTTTCGGCCGCCGATCTTCTTGAGGAAGTTGGTCGGGTAGACGAACGGGGAGATCTCATCGAAACCGAGTTCGATCTCGACCTGATTGAGGCCTGGTTCGACCGCAATCTCGGCAATTCGATTCCACCGGGTCGTTCGACGGCCGGAGAGGAGGGGGTCAAAAGGTCCGTCGGCGATTTCGGCCACGAGCGTCGTCTTTCTCGGAGAATCAATCGGGATTCTCAGAACGTTGGGCTCGGGCATGCTCAGAAGTGACATCACGACGTTCATCTGAATGCGATTGGACGTGGCGGTGAATCGGTCACCCTCGCGTTCGATCCCCCTCACGAATCCCATATGCCATCTCGTCTCGAGGTCATCCGATAGTGGGTAGTTGGCGTCGCCTGGGATTTCGAGCACCGGACGTTCAAGATGTACACCCTCGTGATCTCCGAGGGTGATTCGGATGTAGCCGTAACCGCGGATCCGGTATCGAGAATTCAAGACATCAGGCGCGTCGTAGAGTGGGAGCAGCGAGGCCAGGGTCTCGAGATTCGATGCGAGGAGTGTCTTGGCGTCTTCGGAATCGGTTCGGTTGATATAACGCCTCAGGCTACGGAGTGCACTAAGCCAACCGTTCAGTACAAGATCCCGAGGTGTATGTGGCGCCTCCTCGATCACGGGGCCATTCGGTGTCAGCGCGAGTACGCCGCCCTCCTCGACGGGGGTCGCGAGGCTTCGAAGAATCTTCGTGCACGCCTCTGCGTAACGCGGGTCTCCCGAGACCTCTTGGAAGCGGGAGAGTACATCGAGGTAGTGGGCCTGGGTCAGGCCCGATACGAAACGCTCGCCCGATGATCCCAGTCCCCACTCCGGTTCGTAATAGAACCTGAGCATCTCGTCCTTGGTGTCCATGCGTGCCATCGCTGCGTCCGCGACGTGGCTGGCGGCCTTGAGAAAGGTTGGATCGTTGGTCTTTTTGAAGAGGTTTAGATAGTCCAAGATCACGTAGGTGCCGTAGATCGGATGGGGTACGAGCCCGTCCGCGGTCCGGCGGCCCGGATACCCGTCCTCGAAGAACCCCAGTCGGTAATAGTCGTAGACCTCGGCGCGAGAGGGCGGGAGGGGCGGGAGCCCGGCCGACTCCGTGGCCGTGAGAAGGCGGCTCGCCGGTGTTCCCGTCGTGGATTCGGTCGAGCCGGATCGGTCCGAGCACCCGCTGATCACGGTAAGGATCACCGCCGCGACGAGCAGCACCAGGAGCAGCCTCGCGCGAACGGCGGATGGCCACGGATCGACTCCGTAAGTGACTTTGGTCGGTTGATGCATCGCGATGTGATCCTACTCTTTGTTAATTGATTTGCTTGGGCGTTTCTTGACCCCTCGATTCTCGACGACGGTACCCGGTATCAGACTCCCCTCGACCGTCGCTTCGCCATCGCGCCACCGCACCGATGCGAGCTCGTTCGATCGGGCCGACTCGAGCCAGGTTCCCAGCTCACCGATGGTCGTCGGGATCCGGCCCGTGGCTCTGATCGCCGCGATCCTTCGTTCGAGAACGTCTCGATGTTCCTCGGTGTCGACGTCGTGGTCGTGGCTGTAGAGGTTGATCATCCGATCGGCAAGGAGTTCTTCGGACGGAAGTGTGGTCTCCCGGTGCATGATGTTCCCGTGTACCGGCAGTTCCCACCAGCCTGCCGACGTCCGGATGGGAACGATCGGCTGCCGATCATTGACCTCGCGGAACGAACTATCCACGCGCCATCCCGCCGGGCCGAGAGCGGCGAAGTACGCAGGACTCCAGCAGAGACCCGGTGCACGGATCACGTCGATGCAGGGGGCACCGTCCGTGTCAAGGCGTCCTTCCGTGAGCTCGCGTTCGAGTCGCGATGCGTTCATCTGGTGGAAGTGGGTGTGGTCGGTCCCGTGGAAGCCGATCTCTTCGTCTTCGAATCGATCAGTGGGGACGCCCCCGCAGTAGAAGTTGGTGTGAGGGCCGCAGATCTTGCTCGCGAACGACCGGAAGTCCGGGTCGTGCGAGGGCTGAACCGGTGGCATCGCACCGGGCCAGCGACGGAGCTGCCACTGCACCACCTCGTGGGAACTGGCTGCGCATCCCACCTTCGATCGCCGGAGATCGAGCGTGGCTCGACGGCTCTGGTGTACGCCGTCGACGTCGCGGAGCATGTTGGTGCCGGTCACGAGGCGGCGGCCCCGGAGCGGTCTTGGCAGCCGGAGTCGATTCAGCTCGACACCACCGATGCGGAGGAATCGACGACCGACGGATCGTCGCGGCGTGCCGGCCTCGACGTCGAAGCTCAGAAGAAATGGCGGTCGACCGTCGGGCCAGGGGGACACCCGGGCCCAAGGCACTCCGGCGAACCGGTCGAGATACCACTCAATCACCATCGCGAGGTGGCCGGCGCCATGAAATCGGTGGTGATCGAAGATCTCGGTGGCGAGGTCGCTGAGCCTGAATCCGAAGACGAGGGTCGGAACGGTTTGGTTGCGATGGGCGCGGGCCAGGACGCCGCCCTCTCGGGCGACGAGGACGCGGGTCGCTTCGGTACCGCGTGGAAGTCCGACATCGGACTGTTCCGGCGTGTGAAGCGGGAAGACCAGAGGTGGGCCCGATGCGAGATCTCGATGGATGACGGCGGTCGACAACCGGCGACCAATTTTCTGGCTCGGCTCTTGAGGGGGATCATTGCGGAGATCGGGAGGCGTGATCCGGAGCACCGTGATTGGCCCTCCGGTCTCGTCGACCGTGAGGAGCCGGCCTCCGCGTGGATCGGCGTTCCACGGTCCTCGGAGGCCGGCGAGGCCGAGCAGGTCGCGAACATGGGAGGAGCGTCTCGATCGAATCCGGATGGCACCGAGGCCGATCATGGTCGGATTGCGATCAACCACAGAAACTTGGCGTGTTCGGGGCTCACGATTCGCCGAAGGAGCGGCTCGATCAACAGCATCGCCCTGAGGGCCGCGGACTGGAGTCGCTTGGCACCCGGACGGTTCCAGGCGACAGGCAGGCAGTCAGCCAGAATCCGGATACCGCGGATCGGCTC
>NYWY01000067.1 GCA_002685335.1 Planctomycetaceae bacterium | reverse complement strand
GCCGAACCACCGATTCGTCTTCCACTGCTTCACGGGTGACGAATCGGACGCGAGAAAGGTGCTGGACTTCGGCGGCTGGATCTCCTTCACCGGCATCGTGACCTTCGCGAACGCCCGGGACGTCGCCGCCGCCAGCGACCTCGTGCCGGACGATCGGATCATGGTCGAGACCGACGCCCCCTTCCTCACGCCCGAGCCACATCGAACCGTCCGCCCCAACGAACCGCGTTTCGTGGGATGCGTGGCGGACTTTCTCGCAGACCGCCGAGGCCGGGATCCGGAGGCGTTCGAGCGGCTTCTGGACCAGAACGCGGCTCGTTTCTTCGGAATTCAGATCCCTGACTGATCGATACCGGACCCGGCTTCGGGCCGGCGTCGTCGTACAATCATCGATTCATGGCTTCCAACGACCACGATCCCGATTTCGCCCAGGGCGTGATGAGCTTCGGGGATCACCTCGAAGAACTTCGACGTCGGGTGATCCTCGCGGTCGTGGTTCCGCTGCCCGCGGCGATCCTCCTCTTCACGATCGCCCCGCACATCAGGGACATCCTGATGGCGCCGGCCCTCGCGGCGATGGAGGCCAACGGTCTTCCCGCCCGCATGCAGGCCCTCGGTCCCGCGGAAGTGCTCACCACCGATCTCAAGTTGAGCATCATCGGTGCCCTGGTCCTCACGGCGCCCTGGATCGTCTGGCAGGGTTGGAAGTTCATCGAGCCGGGTCTCTACCGACAGGAGAAACGCTTCGTTCACTTCCTCGTGCCCGGCAGCACCATCCTCATGCTCTCCGGCCTCGCGTTCCTCTACTTCGTGATGCTTCCGCTGATGCTGCAGGTGCTCATCAGCTTCGGGATCCCCGGACCGGAGAACGCCTTCGGCATACCCGACGTCGAAACCCGGATCGCCTCCAGCGATGCCGAGGGGATCCCGGTGTTCCCGGTGCTCGCGGAGCCTCCCGTCGACCCCGCCCCCGGCCAGTCCTGGATCGATCCCGCCACTCGGTCGCTCTTCGTGGTGGTTCCAACCGCGCTGGACGGCGACACGTACGAACTTCTCTCCGTCCCGCTCGGTCGAGCAGGGACCATCAGTCAGGAATTCCGACTCGGCGAGTACATCGGTTTCGTGCTCACCCTCGCCATCGCGATCGCCGTCGCGTTCCAGATGCCCCTGGTGATCCTTCTCCTGGGCTGGGTCGGTATCGCGGACCGAGGATTCCTTCAACGGAACCGACGCTACGCGCTCCTGGTGTGCGCCGTCCTCGGTGCCATCCTGACCCCGGCGGACATCGTGAGCATGGTCCTGCTGTTCATCCCCCTCTACCTTCTCTACGAGTTCGGAATCGTCCTGCTGGCGATCGCGCCGGCGGATCGAGTCGCGGATGGAAGCCTGCTGGGCGGATCGGGCGGACGCGGTTCGGAGGTCGAAACCGACGATCAGAACGGCTCCCGGGACGCGAAATCGGTGAATCAACCGTCACAGACCTCCCAGACCGAACCCACCCCGGACCTTGATTCCCCGATCGAGGACGAGGATGAGCGATCGAAGTCCGATGAAGAGTCGGACCCGGAGGAATCGTGATCATGAGATCCAGCCGACGACCGGGCCGAACGGTCCGGACCACATCGTCCGCCGGAACCCCTCAACGCCTTCGCCGTCGAAGGAATCGCCGAATGAATCGTCTTCGCATCGCACACGAGAAACATCCCGAAGTCGAATCCATCGATCTTCAGATGATGGAACGGGCGATCGAGCTCGCACGCTCCGCCGCCGGTGCGAACGAGGTGCCGGTCGGAGCCGTGGTCTATCGCGGCGATCAGATCGTGGCAGAGGCCGCGAACAACCGTGAAGCCACCGGAGATCCGACCGGACACGCGGAACTCGTCGCCCTTCGTCTCGCCGGGGAACGATTGAATTCCTGGCGACTCGAAGGCTGTTCGATGGCGGTGACTCTGGAGCCCTGCCCGATGTGCGCCGGCGCCCTGGTCAATGCACGGCTCGAAAAGCTGGTCTTCGGAGCCTACGACGCCAAGGCCGGTGCCTGCTGCTCGCTCTTCGACATTCCCGCCGACGGACGTCTCAACCATCGGGTGGAGATGATCGGCGGGGTCGAGGAGGAGCGATGCGCCGAACTCCTTCGTTCGTTCTTCCGCCGGCGACGGGCCGAGAAGCGCCAGGCAGGCTGAGAATCGAAACCGATCGGTACGGTGACGACGCCGGGGCTGCTAGCCTGCGGCGATGCTCATCTGCTTCGATCTCGGTGGCGTGCTGGTCCGGATCTGTCGTTCCTGGGACGAGGGGTGCGTTGCCGCCGGGGTGCCGGTCCGCCCTTTCGAGGCGAACGAAGAACATCTCAATGACCGAATGGGCCTGGTCAACCGACTCCAGCGGGGCGAAATCGACGGGCCGGCGTTCTCTCGGGCGCTGAGCGAGACGTTTCGCGGGATCTGGACCCCCGAAGAGGTCGCCCGGATCGACGCCGCATGGCTTCTGGAGCCCTACGAGGGAACCCTCGAAGTCATCGACGAGATCCACGCCGCAGGGCATGAGACCGCCTGTCTCTCGAACACCAGCGCCGATCACTGGAACGTACTGACCACCCACGAAAGCGTCCGACGGCTGCACCGGCGATTCGCGTCCCATCTGATGGGCCTCGTGAAACCGAATCAATCGATCTACGCGGCGTTCGAGGACGCCACCGGCCGCGACCCGGCCGAGATCGTGTTCTTCGACGATCTCTCGCCCAACATCGATGCCGCGCTCGAACGGGGCTGGGATGCGGTGCGGATCGACCACCGAGGCGACACCGCCTCCCAGTTGCGGGCCGCGCTCGACGAACGCGAATTGATCTAGGAACGTCGATCGGATTCCGACCTGGACTCTCCATCGCCATCACCGCGATCGAGATGGCGTTCCAGTCGTTCGATCGTGTTCTCGAGTCGATCCAGCCGGCTGGACAGCTCCTCCATCGGCTCCCGCCCGTGGTGCCGGAGCCGGCCGATCAGGACTCCGAGGGTGCTGGTGAGCGTCGCGAACGCGCCGATCCCCACGATCATGAGTCCGAACGCGAACACCCGGCCCATCGAAGTGACCGGCGCCGTGTCGCCGTAACCCACGGTCGAACTGGTGACCACCGCCCACCACAAGGTGTCCCCCGCGGTCTTCAGGGTGACCCGGTCGAGGACATCCGCGGGAAGCGTCGGCCTGGTCTCCGCCCAGAGAACCCCGATGCAACTCCCGACGAAGAGCAGTATCCCCCCCATCAGAAGTCCTGCCAGCAGGGCCAGGGATTGGTCATCCCGGATCGCCCGAACCAGGATTCGGATGGATCGGACCGCGCGAAGCACTCGCAAGATCCTCACCATCCGCAACGCCACCGGCGCGTGACCGAGGACGGCGTGCGGGATCAGAATCACCGGGATCGAACTCAGCAGGTCGAACCATCCCCAGGTCCGGAGGTAATGCCAGCGATTCGGGGCGATGATCAACGACCGTAGAAAGTCGAAGAAGAAGAAGAAGCAGATGCCGACGTCGATGTAGTCGAGCAGCCTCGGCATCTCTTCGTTGTCCGCGAGAATCCCCGTCAACTGGAGCGCCGACAGACCGAAGGCCACGATCGCCAGGGCCGCGAGAAACAGGTCGAGGAGAACCATGTCCTCCTTGAGCTCGGTGGCCGCGTCTTCGAAGTACTCAGTCATCCCGACAGTGTCGCCGAAGTCACCGCCGAACGTGGCAATCGACGTCGAAAGGACGCGTAGAGCCCGACTCCGAGCATGGGAATCCAGGCGAGGAGCCATGGCCATTGGGTTCGCCAGGCGGGAATCGGCGGTCCGATCTCCACCGGGACGGTCACCCCCGTGAGCGGCCCCGCGCCGTCGGGATCGATCGCCAGTGTCCAGCGTCCCTCCACGAAGAGTTCGAGGGAGGCATGCCACTCGTCCCCCACCTTCACGAAACCCGCATCCTGCCGGATTTCCAGCTCATGGACCGCCTCGACCGTCCCGGCTTCGTTCGCGGCGCCGACCCAGTCGATGCGCAGAACGCCGACCCGAGGCGCCACCGGCGACACGATGACCGCGGCCCTTCGACCATCTCGTTCCCCGGACCAGGCGATCCGACCCCCATCGCCCTGGACCGGATCCACGATCGACAGAAGCCAGAGGCCCAGAAGCAGCACGCCACCGAGCGATCGGCCACGCCTTCGTCTCCGGCCATTCACGAGGCGAACCCCGACGTACCCCGCATCTCCATCGGTTGGAAGACCATCCACGCCGATACCAGCCACATCGCCAGGGGAATCAACGCCGTCCACGACCATCGCCGCGTGACCGGTCCGAAGCCAGTCGCCCCCCGGAATCGGGCCGCCTGGTCCCGGTCGATCCACCACCCGACTCCCAAGGATCCGGCGAAACCGAGGGAGAGGACCACCAGTTCGACCGGGAGGAGCCATGCGGGCGGTGGCACGCAACAGCTGAGGATCTCCGCCGGACCCGACGCGACGGTTCCGAGGTCGTACGCCACCCGGATGAAGGCCGCCTCCGCGGTCGGCCATCCGGTCACCAGGTGGAATCCCAGATGCACGAGCCAGATCGCGACGCCGATCGGCAACGTGGCCACGGCGATGCGACCGAACCGCGAACGGATGCGATCGGGCCCGACGACCCCGACTCGCGCAATCGGCATCGCCGCCACGGCAAGCACGATCAAAAGCCCCGATCCGATCGCCAGAAGGGTCGCGATGCCTTCGATCCATGGACGTCCCAGGCCGGTCACCGCCTGCCAGTCGTCGAAGGTGGCGACCACCGGGGCCGTCATCCCCGCCGCGTTGACCAGACCACCGACGGTGATCGCCAGCAGCATGGTCGCGACGTCCGGCCGCTCGACCAGGCTTCGCAGTCCGCTTCTCGGGCGGGTGTCGACGAGATCCAGCCCGGGCGTGGACGCGAGGATCCCGACGTTGTCGTGCGGACACGCGGTCACGCAGTCCAGGCAGAAGGTGCAGTCGAGGTTGCCCCGTTTCGCGGGAACCAGCAGACCCAGACCGCAGCCCGGTCCCCGCGGGCCACCAGTCAGGCAGTCCCGGGTGGAACATGATTCGCAGGTCTTCGGATCACGAGCGGCGACGGTGCGGGTCGACATCGTCGACGCGACCATCTGGAACTGTCCCAGCGGACAGACGTACCGGCAGAACGAGGCACCGTCGAACACCAGGTCGATCACCGTGGCCATCACCACGAATCCGATCAGGATCCAGGCCGTGAGCGCCGGTGCGTCCCAGGGATCGAACGCTTCGTAGGCCACGAGCCAGGCGATCACCAGCCCGGCGGCAAGCCACTTGGACCGCAGGACGGCCGGCCAGCGGCGCGTGGGACGGATCCATCGCCGCAGCAGGGAACGAGGGGCGATGAGGGGACAACCGAAACACGCGACGTTGCCGACCACGATCGCCGCCACGATCACCACCCCACGCCAATGGGTCCAGGGCAGGGTTCCGGCGAGATTCAACGGCGCCCGATCGGAACCCACCAGTCCATCGACCACGATCGCGACCAGGATTCCGAACGCTCCCAGTCGAGCCGTGAGACGAAATCCCGCGGATCGAAGCAGTCGCCCCAGCACCGGAACCCGCAGGAGGTCCCCGCCCTCCAGTCGTGGGTCCACGCGATTGGGAAGGACGGTGAGTGAGACCGTTCGCGGACCGGTGGTGTCCACGGGCCTCACCACCGTCCCCATGCCGCTGGAGAATCGGATGTTGCGAGCCGCGAGAACCATCGCCGGCACGAGGTAGACCAGGTTCCCCGGTATCCACATGATCCCCGCCGCCAGTTGCTGATCGAGGGTGGCATCGACCCCCAACGCGGCAGCGATCGGTCCGTACCACGGGTAGAGCGGAGCCGGTCCGAAGGCCAGGGTCGCCGCCACCACCGTGTTCACCAGGTCCGCGGTCACGAGGTACGGCACCATCGCAAGTCGTGGCCACCGGGGACGGAACGGCCGGGTCGCGATCACCGGTCGCCAGAACAGGATGCCCGCCCCGAGCATCGTGGCGTGTTCGAGTCGATGCCAGAACGGATCCGAGATCGCAAGTTCATAGGCGGCGGGCACGTGCCACCCCAGCGTGGTGACCGCCATCGCGATCCAACCGGTCACCGGATGACCGAGCACCGCGAGCACGGCCCGCACCGGACGGCTGGCTAGAAGTGGCGCGAGCAGACCGATTCGAATCGATCGGGGCAGACCTGCCATCATCGGCAACGCCGGCGCCCCGATCCAGATGAGCGGCGGAATCACCATCGCCAGCAGCAGATGCTGCACCATGTGACGCGAAAGCAGTCGCTCCGCCGCCACATCGAGCGGTGATGCGATCGCGAGGAGCAACAATGTCCAGGCGAGGATGTAGGCGACGGCTCTCGCCGTCGGAAGAGACGCCCGCAGGCGGTGCGACCGTGCGCGGAGCCGACGTCGTCCCACGAGGTAGAGGGTGATGGAGACCGTCGCGAAAACGATCGTGAACGGCGCCCCAGCGATGGCCTGGAGCCAGGGCTGGAGCGATTCCGAACTCACCTCGAACTGGTCGCGAGCCCCTCGACCGTCGGCGACGCGTCCCGAGCCGGCTGGGCTTCGAGGGCGCCGGGGATGGAAGCGGGTCGGGAGTCCTCGGTCAGGGTGACCAGGAACGCGACCAGGGCCTGGGTCTCGGCGCTGTTCAGATTCTTCCCATACGCCGGCATGTTGCCGCCACCCTGTTGGATCTGGCGAACGAGCTGATCCCAGCTCAGGTGGGTTCCGACATCATCCAGCGCCGGCCCTCGTTCACCACCGAGGCCGCCGATCGAGTGACAGTTCCGGCACTGGGCGAATTGGAACTGGAGCGCACCCTGGAGTTCCAACGGCGTCCGGTCCCGCACGTATTCGACCGGAGTCGGATCCGACGTCCAGGCCTTCATGTGCGGACTCCAGGGGGAGTATTCACCCAGCCAGGTCAGCACGCCGATCGCGGTCACGGTCGCCACCAGGACCACCACCGACAGGGGTCGCCGACTCGGCGCACGTTCGCCACGGGACGAAAGAAACGGCAGGGCGGCGAGGGCCGCCACGATCACCGGCGGACCCGCGAGAAGCAGAAAGGTCTCGGTCGACGGCGGAAGCAGCGCAAGTACCGCGAAGATCCAGAGGAAGAGCGTGTCCGGACGAGGACTGACCTCGATGATCGTGGGATCCGGCACCGGTCCCGGACCGAACGGACCCGACCAGGCCGCGATTCCGACCAGCAGGATCAGCATCGCACCGCAGAAGACCATGTCGCGTCGAGCCGCATCGGGAAAGAACGGCACCCCGGTCTTCTCCACCCGCTTGTGATACTCCTCGCGGTAGGTCTCGGGATCCACCAACTGGCCCGGCTTGGGCATCTCGCTGATGCCGTTCTTCAGCACCAGCAGGAGGTGGATGCCGATCAGGCCGATCAACGTTCCCGGCAGGATGAAGACGTGGAGGGAGAAGAATCGACTCAGCGTGGCGCCGGAGATGTCGGGGCCACCCAGGACCAGGGCTCGCAACCAATTGCCCATCAGTGGCACCCGGTCGACGATCGCGGCACCGATTCCCAGTCCCCAGTACGCATCGGAGTCCCAGCGCATCACCTGGCCGGTGAAGGCGAGGGCCAGCGTGGTCAGGCAGAGCATCACCCCCGCCACCCAGGTCAGTTCACGCGGATACTTGTACGTTCCGTGCAGGAACACCTGCGCCATGTGGATGAGCATCATCACGCACATCGCGTTCGAACTCCAGCCGTGCAGGGCGCGGAGCATCCATCCACCGGGGACCTTCTCGTCGATGTAGACCAGGCTCGAATACGCCTCGGCCGCACTGGGGACGTAGATCGTCGCAAGCAGGATCCCGGTCACCAGCTGGATGATGAAGAACATCAGCGTCGCGCTGCCGAAGACGTACCACCACTTGGCGTCCCGAGGGACTCGGTGGTACATCGCACCCTTGGTCACGGTCACCAGACCGGTTCGGTCATCGACGACGTCGACTCCACGATTGAGAGCGCTCCGGAACCCCATGTCACGGACCCTCCTGCAGACCGGCCAGGCGGCCGGCGAGAATCTCGAGTCCGTCGTCCTTGATCCGCCACTCGTATTCGAACAGACCACGCGGCGGCGGGCCCGAGGCTCGGGAGCCATCTTCGTAGTAGACCCCGCCGTGGCAGGGACACATGAAGAGTCGCGACTGTGCGAACCATTCCACCGGACAACCGAGATGGGCGCAGTTGATCGCGAAGACCTGGAACTTCTTCTCTTCGATGCACCGGACGTAGCAGGCGTTGCGGTTGGTCTCTCCGTCGGTCGGAGAATCCCAGGGCATGATGAACTTCACCAGCACCGTGGTGTCCGGCTCGAAGCCATCGAGATCGCCGACCCGGGTCCATCGATTGGGATCCGGCGCCTCGGCGGGATCGATGACCACGGTGACGATCGGAATCGCGGCCAGGCCGCCGCCCACCGCCAACAGGGTCGAGCCCGCGGCGAAGAGGAAGCCGCGACGACCTCCGCCGGACCCGCCATCGCAACCTTCACAAGGCGAAGAGGATTCCTCGGCCGCCCCGATCTGGGGAAGCGAAGTCGTCCGGTCGTCGGCCGGGACCTCGGGCTTGTCGGTGGATTCGGAACTCATCGGGCACCGTCCTCACGTTCATCAATCGTCGGCCATCCCTCGCGAAGGGAGGCCAGGAAGGCGACGAGGTCCGTGACCTCGTCCCCATCGAGGGCCGTGTCGACGGCCTTTCCATCCGGTCCGCGGAATGGCCCCGCAGCTCCGGGCATTCCGAGATCCGCCCGTCCGAAGACGATGCTCGATCGTAGATGCTGATCGCTGACCAGTCGAAGGTAGAACGGATCTTCCACGCTTCCGACCACCAGACGGTCCGCCGGTGCTCCATCCGGTGGAAGGCTCGACGGATGACAGGAACGACAATTGGCATCGAACAGGGTGGCCCCTCGATCGACATCGCCCCCCTTCTCCTGGTGCTTCCACGCGATTCCGGCGGAAGCCGGATTCTTCAATCCCGCGGGCCCGGGACCCCACACCGCCATCATGCCGTCCACGAAACCGGCGAGATCGTCCGGTGGAATCGGATCGACCGCGGAGCCGCCGAACGCCGGCATTCGAGTGCCCGGCACCCCGTCCCTGATCACCCTGATCATTTCCGACTTTGGAACCGCCGCGAGGTAGGCCGGGTCGTTCATCGGACGACCCGCGCCCAGCACGCCGTCCGCACCGTGGCAACCGGCGCACCGATCGTTCCAGATGCGGTGAAAACCGTCGGGGGTGTCGGCCGCGGCGACCGGGGCCGGATTCGGCGGCGGTCGGCCCGGCAGTTCGTCGTAGATGTCGCAGCCCGTCGCCACGAGACTTCCGAGAAGGATGCTCCAGCTGGTGATCGCGAAGCTCTTCATGAGTCCTTCTCCCGACCACGTTCGAGTTCCAACCGATCCGCGATCGGTCGACCGACCTGGAGTCGGACGAGATTGAAGCGGGCGATCACCATCGCACACGCGAGCCCGAAGGCCACCTGACTTGCCACGAACCAGGGCCAGGAGATGTAGATCTCGAGCGTCGGGTTCACGATCCGCAGGGTGGCCCAGACCACGCCGGTCCAGATGATCGGCGCAATGAGGCCACCAGCCAGAAGAGGACGCCGCGGCATCATCGGCAGGGCGACCACGAAGATCGTCCCGACCATCACGCTGAGCACCAGGTGGAGAAGCGTCGCGGTGATGAACCAAGCCGCATGGAAGGAACCGAGAATGGACGGATCCGCTTCGCCGACCGAAGGAAGCAGCACGCCGGCGAGCAGATTCACCGGAAGCCACGGTCCCTTGCCGTCGGTCAGGCCCCAGGCGATCGCCACCACCGCCATCGCCACGGCACCGACCAGTCCGCCGAAGATCCCGGATCGATACGGATGGATCTCTTCGGGAACGATTCTCCGGGGCGTCACCGCCGGGGGTTCCGGGAGATCGGGGGCGTCGAGCGGAAGATCCGCGTTCGCCACCGGGATCACCTCGGTCCGCTCCCTGGGGAGGACGTCGTAGAACCATCCGACCAGTCCCACGATGCCCGCGATGCCCCCCACCACGCTGACGATCGGACTGGTCACGATCCCGGCGAACGTGAAGGTCACCCCGAAGGCGGTGATCAGAGGCCAGGGGGTCGACTGCGGAATCTCCCGCAGATACGGGACGTCCGGTCGTTGTTCGTCACGGGGACCGCTCATGGGATGATCTCCGTCGATGAACGCCCGACGATGTAGACCACGGTGAAGACCAGGATCCAGACCATGTCGACGAAGTGCCAGTACCAGGTGACCACGTCGACTCGTTCGGCATCCCGAGCGGGATCGATCCTCCCCATCAGGGAGAGCACGAGCGATCCACCCAGCAGAAGCAGCCCCACGCAGACGTGGAACGCATGGAACCCGACGAGGGCGTAGAAATTCGAACCGAAGACGTTGGTTCGCATCGTCAGCCCGTGTTCCACGATCAGTCCTCGCCATTCGAGTCCGGTTCCGACCAGGAACTCCAGCCCGAGCAGGACGGTGACGCCCATCCACACCCGGAAGAGCCCGACGGATCCGCGTCGGAGGGCCCGGACCGCGAGCCACACCGAGACGCTTGAACTCAGAAGGCAGGCGGAGTTCAGCAGCACCGGCCCGAGGTCGAGGACTTCACCCGGCTGGGGACCGAAGGCACTGCGGCCGATGTAGAAGAGGTAGGTGACGATGAAGCCACTGAAGAACACGCTCTCCATGAAGATGAGCAACGCCATGCCGACCCGGCCACGAGATGGCGCGGTCGACGGGCGTCGATGTTCCACGGGAAGGGAGGTCATGAAAGCCCCCCCCCGCCGCCGATGGTTCGGGAAGAGTGATCAGCCGTAGTGCGCATCGGCATCCTCCGGATGCTTCCGATCCCAGAGCGGCCGGGCGCTGGTGACGGTCGGAATACGGTTGAAGTTCCACTCGGGCGGCGGACTGGAGGTTCCCCATTCCAACGTCCAGGCGTCCCACGGATCATCGCCCGCGATCTCACCCTTGCGGAGAGAGCGAACGACGTTCCAGAGGAAGATCAGAACGCCGAGTCCCTGGAACGGCACCCCGATCGAACTGATCAGGTTCCAGATCTCCCACCCTCGATCCGCCTCGTAGCTGTAGATGCGACGGGGCATCCCCAGGGCGCCGCTCACGTGCATCGGCATGAAGGTCAGCGTGAACCCGATGATCAGGAGCCAGAAGGTCCACTTGCCGAGGCGTTCGTTGAGCATGCGTCCGGTCGCCTTGGGGAACCAGTAGAAGATCGCCCCGAAGATTCCGAAGATGGTGCCGCCGAAGAGGACGTAGTGGAAGTGCCCCACCACGAAGTAGCTGTCGGAAAGCTGCCAGTCGAGCGGTACGGTGGCGAGCATGATCCCGGTGAGTCCGCCGATGATGAACATCGCGACGAAGCCGGTCACGAAGAGCATCGGCGTGTCGAAACGAAGTCGTCCGCCCCACATCGTGCCCAGCCAGTTGAAGATCTTGATTCCAGTGGGGACCGAGATCAGGAAGGTCGCGGCGGTGAAGAACGAGTCGAGCACCGGCCCGAGTCCCACCACGAACATGTGGTGGGCCCAGACGCCGAGTGATATGAACCCGATTCCGACCGTCGCCGCGACCATCAACGGATAGCCGAAGATCACCTTGCGACTGAACACCGGCATGATCTCGCTGACGAATCCGAATGCGGGCAGGATGAGGATGTAGACCTCCGGATGCCCGAAGAACCAGAACAGGTGCTGCCAGAGCACCGCCGATCCCCCGACCTCGGGATCGAAGAAGTGGGCCCCCAACTGGCGATCGAAGAGCAGCATCGCCTGGGCCGCGGTGAGCACGGGGATCGCGACCAGCACCAGGAAACCGACCACCAGCATCATCCAGGCGAGCATGGGCATCCTCATCAGCGTCATGCCGGGACATCGCATGCAGAGAATGGTGGCGACCAGGTTGATCGCGGTGGTCATGCTGCCGAAGCCGCTGACCATGATTCCGAGAATCCAGTAGTCGGTCGGATTACCGCGACTGAAGGTCCGGCTGGTGAGCGGAGCGTAGGCGAACCAACCGACGTCGGGGGCCACCCCCGCGCCGTAGAGGCCGTCCGCGCCGAGGTAGCTGAAGTAGAGGAGGAGTCCCCCGAAGATGAACAGCCAGAAGCCGAACGCGTTCAGGCGTGGAAAGGCCATGTCCCGCGCCCCGATCATCAGCGGGATGAGGTAGTTCCCGAAGCCCAGAAGCACCGGCATCCCGACCAGGAACACCATGGTGGTGCCATGCATCGTGAAGAGCTGGTTGAACGTCTCGGGATCGATGATCTCACTCTGGGCCCGGGCCAGCTGGAGCCGCATGAACGCGGCTTCGAGGCCCCCGACCAGGAAGAAGACCAGGCCGCAGCCGATGTACATCAGGCCGAGCTTCTTGTGGTCCACCGAACAGGACCATTCCATCACGGACTCCCAGAATCCCCGGCGCGGTTCGGTGACCGGGCGGGAGGGGGGGTCGGCGGAATTTTCTGGCGCGGTGGTCATGCGGTTTCCGTCAACGAAGGGTCATCAGGTAGTCCACGACGTCGTCGAGTTCACGATCGTCGAGTTTGAGGGCGGGCATGTTGCATCCCGGCTTGAGTGCCTGCGGATCGTTGATCCAGGCCTTGAGGTTCTGTCGGTTGAACGGTATGAAACCCGAACCGAGCGTGTTTCGACTGGCGAGGTGGGTCAGGTTCGGGCCGAACATCCCGTCGCTGGTGCCGGCGATGGTGTGACAGTTCAGGCAGGCGTATTCCGTGAACACCCGACGGCCTCGCTCGACGGACGTGTCATTCACCGCGGAGGCACGCTGTGATTCGAGCCAACGATCGAAGTCCTCGGGTTCGTCCGCGTAGACGCGAAGCAGCATGTGGGCATGCTGCGTTCCGCAGTACTCCGCGCACTGGCCGAGATACAGTCCCGCCCTTTCGGCCTCGAACCAGGTGTTGTTGGTCCGGCCGGGAATGAGGTCGGTCTTCCCGGCGAGCCTCGGAACCCAGAAGCTGTGGATCACGTCGGCGGACTCCAGACGGAGCCAGATGGGGCGTCCAGCGGGGACGTGCAGCTCATTGGCGACCACGACTTCCCGGGAGGGATCACCACCCGGATCCGGATACCGGAATTCCCACCACCACTGGTGTCCCACCACCACGACTTCCATCGCCCCCTCGGGAGGCGAGGTCAGATCGATGTCTCGGATCGTCCGAATGGTGACCAGGGTCAGGACGAACACGATGATCACCGGAATCACGGTCCAGGCGACCTCGATCGGGACACTGCCGTGCAACTGAACCGGTTCGCCGGTCTCTCCAGCGGCATCGGCGAGCTTCCGAGCTCGCACCCCCCGCACGATCGCGATCACCAGCAGGCCCTGGACCACCAGAAAGATGGCCGCGCAGATGCCGAGCACGAGGAATCCAAGCTCTCGGATCTCGCGGGCCGGTGGGGAGTCGGGCTCGAAGATGGACGTGACGCCGGCCCCGGAGACCGGGGGTGCATCGTCATCGCAGATGATCAGCCGAGCATCCATCTCGGCGACGGTCGAAGTCTCATCGAGCGGGATCGCCGGCATGCCCTCACCCCGGGCATCCTCGGTGGTGGAAGCGGCGGCCTCCTCGGGCGTGGGTATGGCGCTCTCGGATTCCTGGGCGACGGCCGGGGTCGTCCCGAGCAACAGCGCAAGCCATACGAGGGCGGCCACGGGTCTTGATGCTGATCTTCGAAGCATGTGAGCTCGCTCCCGAACGCCTTGAAGTCTACCGGGACTGCGTCCGGAAAGCAGACGAAGCCGAGGCAACCGGCTGGAACTCCACGAAGAATGGTCTCGTCCGGACCGTGGGGTTCGCTTTGGCGTCGGTGTTCAGGAGAACGCGCCTCGATCACGGCGATCACGGCGATGGGCTTCGACCCCGTCGTCACCGATGATCTCGCGGAGCACGACGGTGGCGTACGACCCGCGAGGAAGATCGAAGGCGGCTCGAATGTAGGGCCCGTGGTCGTCGAAGCCGGAATCGAGTTCGAGGTTGGAGATCCGGACCCGGTAGGGCCGACGGGTCCCACGGAAGTCGAACTCGCTCTGGGCGAACAACTCGTCATCGACTCCGGAGGCCTCGAACGCCGCCTTCTCCCGGGTCAGCACATCACCGGAGGCCTGGGGCATCCCGGGACCGACGATGGGACCGGAAGCAGACAGTTCGAACGCCGCGAGTTCCGCCGGCAGATCCGCGGCCTCGAAGGCGGCGGCATCGGCGAGGAAGGACTTCCTGGTCTCGTGGCGGAAAGCGACGTCTCCCGGGACCAGCTGGTCGAAGGTGCCGGATTCCAGCCGCTCCTCCAACAGGTGATTGAAGATGGACGACTGCAGGGCGCTCACCCAGAAGGATCGCATGTGGCGGGAAACGGATCGAATCGCCTTTTCCGGTGACTTTCCGGCGATGAGGGCCTGAAGGACTCGTCGTTCGGCGACATCCCGCCGGCCCCAGCCGGAGAAGGCGGACTTCAGTTCACCTCGATCGAAGGCCTCGCGCTGGCGTTGCTGATGGGCCGGAGACCATGAACCCTTCGCTCCGAGAAGCTCTGCGACCAGTTCGTCCCAGGCTTTTCGAAGCACCATCGAGCCGAGTCGGTGGGTGTTTCGGCGGTATCCGAAACGCTGGGTTCCGTAGTGATTCGGAACGCCCCGTTTTTCGAGTTCCTGCAATCCACGCCAGACGATCGGAGCCTGCAGAGGATCGAGATCGCGAATACGGATCGAGAATCGATTCCCCTCGAGGTGACCGCGTCGGAGCTTGTTCTCGTGCCAGTCCGCCCAGACCACCTGGATCCGCTGGTCCTCGATCGCTCCGGTGGCCTCGGATGCGGAGGCGACCTGCTCCGATCTGCCCGGCAGGTGGACGGAGATCGTCTGGCTGGTCATCGCCACCCGGTCCTTCATCCCCGCCGCCCCGACCGCTTCTTCGGAGACGCGGAAGTGCGACTTCACGATGTCCATGAGTTCGGTGTGGGCCAGACCCTTCTTCTGGATTCGCAGATAGAGATGCTCGCCGGTCCCCTTGGGCTCGTACAGCGGCATCTCGTCGACGATGAAGTCCTCGTCTCGCAGTTTGATCCGTCCCGGGAGCGGATCGAATTCGAGCACCCGACCTCGAGGCATGGGATCACCCAGGACCCCGGGGCCGCCGATCGGGGCGACATGAAGGCGCTCCTGCGACGGCTTGGAGGTCTTGCCTTCGCCGTCTTTCTCCTGCTGCTCGTTGGAACTCACTCGAAGCCCGCCTCATCGTCATCGAGTTCCTCGTCGAAACTCTGGTCCACTTGAATGTCCGGGTCGTAGTCCCCTTCGGTCGAGAGATTGGAACTCTCGCTGGCCATCTCGATCACCTTCTCCTCCACCATCACGGGGGTTCCTTCCGCGACGCCCAGCGCGAGGGCGTCGGATGGTCGGGAGTCGATGAGAACCACGTCACCCTGGTGGTCCAGAACGAGTCGGGCATGGAAGGTGCCGCTGTCGAGTTCGTGGATCTCGATCCTCTGAAGCGTCGCACCAAGGGTCGCGATCACCGAGGCGAGGAGATCGTGAGTCTGCGGACGGGGAGGTACGTCTCCGCCCATGCGGCGTTCGATGGCGAAGGCCTCGGTCAGTCCGATGGCGATCGGAAAACTACGAACCCCGTCGACCTCCTGCAAGGTGACGAACTGCGAATCGGCCATCTCTCGGATGAGCAGGCGGGAGATGGTGACGGGAACGAGCATCGACGGACGGCCTCCATTGGGGGGATCGCTCATCCTATCCCCCCCGGTCAGTCGAAGTCGGCGCCAGCCTCCCGATAGCAACCGGCGGTTTCCTCCCGGCGTCGCTCCCGGAACTGGTCCTCGATTCGAGCGGACCAGCCGGAATGGTCGATTCCCTGCCGCTGGTACCAATCTCCCATCCGAACGTCGTACTCGTCGATTCGATCGAACACCTCGGAATCGTCGGGATAGGACTCCTCGAAGAGAATCGCCGACGGATCCAGCCGGGGTCGAATCTCGGGATCCTGATCCGGGCGACCGATGCAGAGCCCGAAGAGCGGCCAGACGCCATCCGGTGTGCCCAGGAGCTCCAGAACCCCTGGAAGGTCGTTGCGGAGTCCGCCGATGTAGCACGTGCCCCAGCCCATGGCCTCCAGGGCGATCACCAGATTCTGGGCGAAGAGGCTCGCATCGATGGTCGCGAGCATGAACGTTTCGAGATTCGACGCGTGGGGCTTTTCCGCCCGCCGGGCGACCAGTCGATGGCGACGGGTGTCTCCGCAGATGGTCAGGAACGCTCCACATTCCGCGACCTTCTTCTGGCCTCCCGTCAGTTCGACCAACCGACGCAACCGCGCCCGCTCCCGAATTCTGATCACGCCGTAGGCCTGGATGTTCGAACTGGTCGCCGCCTGCTGTCCCGCCCGGATCCCCCGAAGAAGGACGTCGTCGGGAACCGGGTCCGGGCGGAATTTCCGGATGGAGCGGTGCTGCAGGAGTTGCTGGAGAACGACGTCGGCGGTTTCGGTCATGCCCTCATCGTAGATCGAGGCCTCCTCGATGCCGAGGCGCGTCGGGACCGTTTTCAGCCGGTCCAGTCGAGGAGCAGCATTCCGAGGTCCGAACCGTCGACCGTGCAGTCACCGTTGAGGTCGGCGGGACAGACATCCTCGCAATCGTCGGGGCAGGGTCCCCAGCCCGAGAGCACGAGGCCGAAGTCCTGGCCATCGACCCGTCCGTCACGATCGAGGTCTCCGGCCGCGGGTGGGGTCGGATCGAGCGCCAGGATCGCCGCATTCACGTCGAGGCGACCGAAGCCGGTGAGGTCGTCACGGCCGGCCGACTCGACGTCTTCGGCGGTCGCTCTCAGGATCTGGCGGGCGGTTTCCGGATCGAGGTCCGGATCCACGGCCTTCATCAGCGAGACGGTGCCGCAGACGAAGGGACTCGCCATGCTCGTGCCGCTCTTGCTCACGTAGTTCGAGGTTGCGGCGCTGGAGTAGATCCTCCACCCGGGAGCGGCGAGATCGATCTCCGGACCGCCGCTCGAACTCGACCAGCGTTGGTCGCGATTGTCGGTCGCCGCGACCGCGATGGTCTCGGGAAAGCGAGCCGGAGCCTGGACGTCATCGATGCCGCCGGTATTGCCCGCGGCGGCGATCTGGATCACGCCAGCCGCATCGGCATAGGCCACGGCATCCGCGAGGGCCTGGGTGCCCGCTCCGTACTGGAGGCTCATGTTGATGATGTCCGCGCCGTGATCGACGGCCCAGACGATTCCTTCCGCCACCCATGATTCGAACCCCGTGCAGCCATCCACCACCACCACGGGCATGATCGAACAACGCCAGTCGATTCCGGCGATTCCCTGCCCGTTGTCCCCTTCCGCCGCGATGATTCCCGTCACGTGGGTTCCGTGGCTGGAGCACTCGTCGTCGGAGGAATCGGTGCCATCCGGGACGTTCCAGCCCGGCATCAATCGATCCTCGAATTCCTCGTGTCCACTCATCCCGGCGTCGAGCACCGCGACGACCGTCTGATCGGAACCGGTCGTCCAGTCCCAGGCGGGAAGCACATTGACGTCCGCGCCCGCGATTCCGTCGACGCCCGCGATGTTCTGACCGGTGTTTCTCAACCCGTACTGCTGGGTGAACCAGGAGTCGTCCGGCGGGCTCGCCGCAACGCCACCGAGGCCATCGAGTTCGATCGCTTCGATCGGGCCACCGATTCCGGTCAACCGCTCGGCCGCGTCCGACGCCAGCGCCGAGGAAGGGAAGGTCGCGACGACCCAGCGATCGAGGCCGATCTCCCGGGCGAGATCCGCCCGAGCGGCCGGCGAGGAGAGCAACGGCTCGAGTGATTGCAGACCCGCGACCTCGAATTCGTCGTGGAGGATGCGGGCCGTGAACATGTCGACCATCGTGATTCGACGGCGGGAAGGCTCGGGAACGAGCCATCGACCACCTTCCGAGTCGACGTGGACCACCGTGTCAGGCGAGAGACGAATGAGTACTCGTCGCCCCGTCTCCTCGACCTCGGATCGAATCAAACCGTCAGCGGAAGCAGCCACCGTGGCGAGCACCGCAGCGAGGATTGGGGTCGTTCTGATCTTCATGACTGGTTCGAGGCCCATTCGGGAGGAACATTCGCGGTTTCGAGACCATAGCCCGGAAACTGGCTCCGGTCCCCCGGCTTCAGACGAAACGCTCGACTCGGACCTGCGGTTCTTTCGGTTCGTCCGGATCGCCGGGAACGATTCGATGATCAGGCCTCCAGGACTTCGCCAAACCAGGCAAGAACGTCCGAGAACCTGTCGTCGGCGGCCGAAATCTGGATGCCGGGCCCCCGATCTTTCCGATCCTTTCCGATCGCTAAATCCGGGGTCTCGTCCTAAAGTTGAGACCAAAGTGCCTGCAAAGCCACTGCGGCCGAAGAATCCGGCCGTTCCCAAGAACAGGATCAGCGATGCTTCGACTCCCATCAGTGCGAACGTTTCGTTTCAATTCTTTGCGCCGCGGGCTGGGAACGGTCCTCGCCTTGGCGACGACCGGCGGGGCCTGGGCGGACTGCCCGGCCGATTTCGACGGATCCGGCGTGGTCGACGGCAATGACCTCGGCCTGCTCCTCGGTGCATGGAACGGCGACGACCCGACGTTCGACCTCGATGGGAACGGGCTGGTCAACGGTGGTGACTTCGGCCTGTTGTTCGCCGACTGGGGACCCTGCCCCTGCATCGACACCTTTGATCTCGAAGCCCTCCATGATGCCGACACGCCCGGAGAACCGGACGTGCTCACCCTCACCGACGACGCCTTGATCACCCGCTACTCGGACCGGGCCCGGGACCGGCACGCCCGCGAGGGCCAGTTCACCGCCTACGACCACTGGCTCTCCTTCTACTGGGAGCAGCGAGTCTCGGAAATCGAGATCGAAGACCGGGTGGCCCGGGGCGGCAGCGAAGTCATCTTCCGCTTCATGGTGCATGACCGTCTGAACCCGGCGGAATTCCGGACGTTCTACGCCAGCGGCGGGGCCGTCTACCACAACAACATGTCCGATTATCTGGGCCAGGGGGTCGAACTGGTCGAGATCACGCCCTCCACCGAATGGCCGGGCGAAACGGAATACCACTACGAGGCGATCGTCGACCGCAAGTCGCCGGAAAACAGCCCGCTCGAGATCGGTGACCGGATGGAAGTCGAACTCAGCCAGTTCCTCCAGGCTCCGCGCAACGGCCGGCCGAACTACTACGGAACCGCCTTCCTCTACGTGGTCGGGGAAGGCATTCTCCCGTGGTACGCCAAGGCCCGCGAAGAGGCCGAAACACCGGAGGAAGCGGCCGTTGCGTCCATGGACTCGCATCCCGTGCCGGTGCACGGTCGACTCGGTGGTCGCGGAACCCTCCACTACCAGTACTCCAACGAACCGGAGCATCGGTTCAAGCAGATGGCGGGGAACATCGCGATGGCCAGCGGCCATCGGTTCATGCACGGGCGGCGGCTTCACCACACCGACTTCTCCAACGGTGCTCATTCCGAGCCCGACAATCCGCCGTTGTCCGAACACGCCGGCGATCTCGGCCCGAACTTCCTGAACACCAGTTGCGTGGCCTGTCATGTCAACAACGGCCGTTCGCTCCCGCCCGCCGTCGGCGCCCCGCTGATCCAGTCGGTCATCCGCGTCGCGGTCGATGCGGATGGCACGCCCCATCCGGTGCTGGGCGATTCCCTGCAGCCCTTCGGTTCCGATGCCCCCTCCGACAGCATTCGGAGGTTGGAGGCCGAGGCCTTTTCCGCGATGAGCGGGATCCAGCTCGAAACCTGCAGTGACGTCGGCGGTGGCGAGAACGTGGGATACGTGGACGCCGGCGACTGGCTCGAGTATCTGAACCAGCCGGTCATGATCAAGACTCCCGGCACCTATCGAATCAACTTCCGAGTCGCCAGCGACGTCGGCGGCGGACGGATCGATGTTCGACGCATGGGCCAGAGCGGCGTGCTTGGAAGCGTGGACATCCCCGACACCGGTGGCTGGCAGGTCTGGTCGACCCGCTCGCTCGATCTCACGCTCCCCGCGGGGGCGTATCGATTCCGGCTCGATGCCGGACTCGGAGGCTGGAACCTCAACTGGTTCGAGGTGGCGGAACTGGGTTCGGGATCTGGGAGCGAAGGCGCTGCCATCCTCGCCGGCTGGGACACCGTCGATGGCGTCTACGGTGACGGCACCCCCTACCAGCTGCGAAGCCCGATCGTGTCGTTCCTCGGCACCACGCCGGAGTTCCATTCGATTCGCAATGCAACCCCGCTGATCGGACTCGGCTTGCTCGAGGCGATCGACGAGGAGACCATCCTGGCCCTCGCGGATCCCTGCGACCTCGACCAGGACGGCATTTCCGGTCGCCCGCGACTGGTACCCGATCCACTGGACCCCAGCCGGATGCGGCTCGGGCGATTCTCCGCCAAGAGTGGCCGGGCGACGATCCGAGAGCAGATTGCCCGGGCCCTCAACCGGGACATGGGCGTCACCACCACGATGTTTCCCGTGCTCGACGGTGAGACCGAGCCCGAGACTCCCGAAGTCTCCGACGAGGAACTCGAACTCATGAACCGGTACGCCGCCCTTCTGGGGGTCTCGGCTCGCCGAGACCTCACGGACGCCGAGGCCCTCCGCGGCGAAACCGTGTTCATCGATTCGGGTTGCAACAACTGTCACGTCGCGGAACTCATCACGGGCCTGCACCACCCCTACGGCGAACTCCGGGGCCAGACGATCCGTCCGTACACCGATCTTCTCCTGCACGATCTCGGACCGGGACTCGCGGACACGCTCCGCGAAGGCGATGCCTCCGGGGCCGAATGGAGAACCACCCCCCTCTGGAACATCGGTCTCACCGAAGGCGTCAGCGGCGGCCGGGCCTATCTCCACGATGGGCGGGCGAGGACCCTCGAAGAGGCGATTCTCTGGCACGGTGGCGAAGGCGAGGCCTCGAAGGAGGCCTTCCGAACCATGCCCGCGGACGACCGCGCGGCCCTGATCACGTTCCTCGAGTCCCTCTGAGTCGGGTGGCATCGAACGGGGCTTCGGACTACGCTTCCTTCATCCGTCCATCGGTTGAATGGATGAAGCAGCGTCCCTCCCCCGGCAGGAACACCAATGACCACGCGACAGCATTTCTTCACGTCCGAATCCGTTTCCATGGGCCATCCCGACAAGCTGGCCGACCAGATCTCCGATGCGGTTCTTGATGGAATGCTCACCGTCGATCCTCATTGTCGAGTCGCGTGTGAAACCATGGTCACCACCGGGATGGCGGTGGTCGCCGGCGAAGTGACCTGCAACGGCTACGTGGAGATCGCGGACATCGTCCGGAACACCGCGATCGAGATCGGCTACGACGATGCCGCCAAGGGACTCGACGGACGAAGTTGTGCCGTTCTGATCTCTCTCGATCAGCAGAGTCCCGACATCAATCAGGGCGTCGACCGCCACAAGCATGGCGGCAGTGAGGACGAACAAGGCGCCGGTGACCAGGGTCTGATGTTCGGCTTCGCCTGCCGTGAAACCGAATCGTTGATGCCCCTCCCCATCGATCTCTCGCACAAGCTGGTGAAGCGACAGGCGGAGATCCGACAGGCGGATGCCATTCCCCACCTCCGGCCCGACGCCAAGAGCCAGGTCACGGTCGAGTACGACGGCGGACGTCCCGTCGCGGTGCGAACCGTGGTTCTCTCGACCCAGCACGGCCCCGAGTGGAACGGCGAGACCCGACAGGGCGAGCTCAAGCGGGCGATCATCGAACACGTCATCAAGCCGATCCTCGGCGATTGGTGGAACGACGAGGTGGTGGTCCATGTGAATCCGACCGGCAAGTTCGAACTCGGAGGTCCCCACGGCGACTGCGGCCTGACCGGCCGCAAGATCATCGTCGATACCTACGGCGGTCGCGGACGACACGGCGGCGGCGCCTTCAGCGGCAAGGATCCATCGAAGGTCGATCGCTCGGCGGCGTACATGGCCCGCTACATCGCCAAGAACATCGTGGCGGCGGAACTGGCCGAACAGTGCGAAGTGCAGCTCAGCTACGCCATCGGCGTCGCGGAGCCCACCTCCATCCTCGTGGATACGGACGGCACCGCGAACATCGACGAGGCTCGCATCGAGGATCTGGTTCGTCAGCACTTCAACCTCACGCCGGCGGGAATCATCCGCGAACTCGATCTGCTTCGACCGATCTATCGGGCGACCGCGGCTCACGGTCACTTCGGACGTCAGCCCGGCGAGGGCGGCCCTGGAACCTTCAGTTGGGAACGGACCGACAAGGCTGCGGCCCTCAAGGAGGCCGCCGCAACCGCCGCGGCATCCTGACCCTACATGACACGACCCCGCTCCCGCGACAACAGAGGCCCGTCAGACCGCACCCCCGACTCTCGGGGAGGAGGCAGGGGACCCGGGCGGCCGGGTCATTCACGCCCCAAGGCGGCTCCTCGGACGGGACCACGTCCCCCGGCCGGCACCGAGCAGGATCTCCCGGATCCTTCGACCGGTGATGCCCGGGATCGCGTCCAGGCCCGGTTGGTCCGGATCGCCCGCGAGTATCCGGATCTGCCCATCGGCTCGGTCGACGTCGGTGGGCTTTCATCGCGTGACGCCGCGTTCGCCAAGGCTCTGGAACACGTGATCCTGCATCGCTGGAACACGCTGCAGGCGATCGCCGACTCCCAGGTCGACCGTGACTGGAGGATTCTTCAAGGATCCATCCGCGCCGCCCTGCTGTCCGGCACCGCCGAACTCCTCTTCATGGACACGGTGCCCGATCACGCCGCGATCAATGAAACGGTCAACCGAGTCCGACGTCATGTCCATCAGGGTGCCGCCGGATTGGTGAATGCGGTACTCCGAAAGATCGCCGCCCTTCGAGGCCCCGTCCTTCCCGCCGGACATCCGGACATCGCCGAAGCCGCGCTCGGACGTAATGCGCTGCTCTACGCCGACGGCAGCATGATGCTTCTCCAGAAGCCGGTCTTCTCCGAGGACGAGGTTCTTCGACTCTGCCAGCAGACCAGCCATGGCGAACCCCTGGTCGTCCACTGGATCGGCGCTCATGGGCTGGCGATCACTCGGGAGTTGTGCCTTCACGATCTGGTGCGACCTCCGGTGTGCGTGACCGCTTCGGATCCCCGAACCCTCGAGCCGTTCGCCGGTGAAGACGGGCCGCTCACCCCCCACGACCGACCAGGCTTCTTCGTCTTCGACACCAACGCTCTGGATCTCTCCGGCTTCATAAAGGCGGATCCCACCCGCCGGGTCCAGGACCCCGCCAGCGCCGAACCGATCACCGCCACCGCCGGACTTCGTCCGAAGGTGATCGTGGATTACTGCGCCGGGCGAGGCACCAAGACCCGCCAGCTCGCGGAGATCCACCCCGAAGCGGAGATCTTCGCCACCGATGTCGACCAGCGACGTCGGAACGACCTTCAACGAGCATTCGTCAACCATCCGACCGTCCGGGTCGTCGACCCCCCGGGGCTTCGCGAAGTCATCGGCCGCACCGACCTGCTGGTTCTCGACGTTCCCTGCAGCAACACGGGAGTCCTCGCTCGCCGGGCCGAAGCCCGCTATCGATTCGACGACGACACCCTGAAATCGATCGAACGACTCCAGAAGAGCATCGTGAGAGACACCGAACCCCTTCTCAATCCGGAAGGTGCCATTCTCTTCTCGACCTGCAGCCTGGAGCCGATCGAGAATCGTCGGCTGGCCCACTGGATCGGTCATCACTTCGGACTCGAGCTCCGGAAGGAGCAGCAGAGATTCCCCGCCGGGGTCCCCGGAGATCCCGCCACGAAGATCCACGACGGCAGTTTCCATGCCTTGTTGGTCCGAGAGTCCTCCGCCAAGGAGTGAATCGGGGGCGGCGATCGAATTCCGGTACCACAACTTCCTCAGGAAACGGCCGGGAACCATCGAATCGCGGGGAGGCGCTCGCTACACTCATCGCTTCGCTCGACCGTCGGGACCCCCGCCCGGAACTTCTTGCTCGTGACCTTTGAACTCAGCAGCATCCTCCACGTCGAACTCCTGAAGGTTCCCCTCGCGGGAACCACCAAGCGAGAAGCGATCGACGAACTCTGCGATCTGATCTGCGAGTCCGATGCGATCAGCGACGCGGAGAATTTTCGACGCACGGTCTGGGATCGCGAAGGTCAGCGATCGACCGGAATCGGTGAAGGCCTCGCCATTCCCCACGGAAAGTGTCCGGGCGTGCGGGAGATCACCATGGCCATCGGGATCCCGTCCGAGCCGATCGACTTCGATGCGATCGACGGGAGGCCGGTCCGAATGATCGTGCTGCTGGCGAGCCCCGCGAATCGAATCGCCGATCACATCCAGGCCCTCGGTCGCATCAGCAAGTTCATGGCGGATCCGTTCACCCGGGAGAAGGCGTTCGCCGCCGGCGACGCCGACGAACTCTTCGACCTGCTCTCGGGTCTGGACACGACCCGCACCGGCTGATCGGCGGAGCCTCCGGATCGCCGACCCGAAAACCCAGACCTGAATCCCAGACCTGAATCCCAGACCTGAATCCCAGACTCAGAATCCCTCTGGTGCGGGTCCCATCTGGCGTGCCGGCAACCTCGGTCGCGGCCCAGCGTCCGCGCCTCCCGCCTGCTCCCAGAGTTCCATCGCCTCTCCGAGCTCCGCTTCCGCCTCGTCCCACTTGTCGCGACCGCTGAGCAGAATCGAGAACTGATGACGCAGTCGCCAATCCCCGGGCGACAGGCGAACCGCCTCCCTCATCGCCGCTTCCGAGGCTTCGAAATCTCCCTGCTTGGCACGGGTCATCGAAAGCGCTCTCCAGGCATTCGGGTTCTCCGGTGCGATCTCCAGCGTTCGCTCGGTCAATTCCGCGCTCTCCCTCAAGCCATCGGGGCCTCCATGATCGATGAGGAGTACCGCGAGACGTCGCATCGGGAGCAACTGATCCGGCAGTGCCTCGAGTCCCGCGCGGGCTTCCGCGATCGCTGATTCCGCGGAATCCTGTTCCAGTCTCCAGGTGATCCGTTCGTCTCGAAGTCGCATCCATTCCGGGTGCTCCGCCAGCGCGGTGCCGTACCAGTCGTCGACCTCCACCGGTGAAAGCACTCGAAGCAACCGGCTCCGACCGAGGGCGAGATCTTCCGTCATTCCAATGCGTTCGATCGAGGCATCGAGATCAGCCAATGCATCCTTGAATCGACCGAGAACCGAGAGCAGCCACGCCCGACGTACTGCGAACATCGGGCGGTACGCGGGAATCGGGGACCATCCGCCGTCCGCCACGAATGATGCCCGCTCGTACCAGCGCAGCGACGCCTCGGCATGATCGACGATCTCGACTTCGGGGCGTACGTAACCCGATTCACTGAACACGATCGACGCCGGAATCTCCACCTGGTCGTCGTGGTGGAAGGCCAGCATCGCCGCGGCATTCACCGCCCCGGTCCAGGCCCCGAAACCGATCACCATCGCAGCGGCGGCGATCATCACGAATCCAGCGGGACGGATCCTTCCGCCCCGCCGAAGGGAGTATCGATGGAACGAGGCGTTCCGATCTCGAAGGGTCCTCCAGCCTCGCCAGGCGATCCAGGTGCCGCAGGCCGCGACCCCACTCGCAAAGAGCAGAGGGAGGGAGTACGCGCCGCGAATCGAGAACAGCAGACCCACGGCGATGAATGCGAAGATGATCTCCTCGGTCCACGAGAGGTCGAATCGCGGGCGAATGGTTCCCGACTCGACCGCCGTCTCACGTTCCTCGGTTCCGATCGAGATCGCAGGGCGACCCACGCCGACGTACAAGGCGTCGTTCGGACAGGTCGAGACGCAGTCGAGGCATTTCATGCAGCCCGGGTCGACCACCATTCCAAACGCTTCGACCTCCTCGTGGACCCGCACGTTGCTGGTGCAGGCGGCGGTGCAGTGCCCGCAATGCTCGCAGTCGGACGTGACGCGAATCCTCACCGGGGCGACCTGCTCCGCGGGGGCGAAGAATCCGCCGTACGGGCAGGCGTAGGGGCAGTACCCCTTCATTCCGAGGAGGTAGACCGTGAGAAATCCGCACACCAGCAGGAATGGGATGCTCATCATCAATCCCGGGAACGTCGCCCAGAACTCGGTGGTCGTGACCTCCCAGCTCCATCCCGGCCACGCCGGTGCGCCTCCCGACCATGGGGCCACGAGGAAGCGATGAGCCACCGGCCAGACGAACATGTAGAGGGCCAACGCCAGCGGCATCCAGCGAAGCAGGCGGGATCGGAACGGTCGAGGTCGAATGCCGAACCGACCCAGAATCCGGCCGCACCAGTCCTGCAGGAAAATGACGTGGCATCCCCAGCCGCAGAAGAAGCGACCGAACACCATCGTCGACCCGATGGCCAGAAGGAAGAACACGAAGCCCACCGTGATCACCCCGGTCCGCACGGTCTGGATCGATTCGCTCGGCTCGATCGGGGTGATGGTCGTCCCCATGACCAACCACTGGACGACATGAACGATCATCAGGAGCTGCACCAACAACAAGACCGCGAACCGGCGGGGCTCCATGCGACTGCCACCCGGGCGGCGGGGCCGTCGTTGATTCCCGGACGAACCAAGGACGGGGAGCGGAATGTCGACGGAGGCGGACATGCCTCCATGCTACGCCGAGCAAGCCCGGATTCGCCGACTTCTTTCTCCGGGGTCGTATACTGGACCAGCTCATGCCCGCCCCTCGCGACTACTACGAAATCCTCGGGATCCCCCGATCAGCCTCCGCCGAAGAGATCAAGTCGGCTCACAGACGACTTGCGCGCGAGCACCATCCCGATCTCAGCCAGGAAGAGGGGGCCGCGGAGCGGTTCAATGAGATCCAGAACGCCTATGACGTTCTCACCGATCCCGAGAAGCGAAAGCAGTACGACCGCCACGGCCATGCGGGCATGAGCGGCTCGCATTCCGGCCCGGGTGGCGGTGCCGCGGGAGCCGGGGCCTGGCAGGACATCTCGCCCGACGACTTCGAATCCATCTTCGGTGAGGCCTTCGGTGGACGTGGACGACGGGGCGGTGGATTCAGTGGTGGCGGCTTCGGGGGATTCGGCGGCGGCGGAAATCCGGGACCGACCAAGGGCCGTGACCTGGAACACGAATTGAAAATCGGGTTCGCGGCCGCGGCGTTCGGCGGGGCCGAACGCCTTCGGCTCGGGGGTCCCGATGGCACTCCGACCGAATTGGACGTGAAGATTCCGGCCGGCATCAAGGACGGTGCCACGATGAGGGTCCGAGGCAAGGGCACGCCCGGGGCCGGCGGTGGTCCTGCGGGCGACCTGTTGCTGCAGATTCGAGTGGGACGACATCCGTGGTTCAGGAGAGATGGTCTCGACCTCGAGGTGACCGTTCCGATCACCGTCGTGGAAGCGACCATCGGCGCCGAGGTACCCGTGCCATTGCTCAAGGGGACCGCGACCCTTCATGTCCCGCCCGGCGTGCGAAGCGGATCCCGAATGCGGCTCCGCGGCAAGGGAATCGTCGATTCCAAGGAACAAGCGGGCGATCTGTACGCGGTTCTCGAGATCGTCGCCCCATTGGCCGACGAAATCACCGATGAGGATCGAGACGCCCTCCGGGAAATGGGGCCTCGGCTTCCAGATCCCCGGGGTGAGACCCCCTGGGCGGGCGAAGTCGGCGCCGACTGACCATCCGCCCTCGAACCTTGACGAGTTGCTCGCATGACCGACGGCCAAGCCGACCAGAAGCCCGCGAACGCCCCCGCTCGCACCGAACCGGTGACGGGCGTCCCGACCGCTTCATCGAGTACCGCGATGGCCAGAACCGAGGTCCGAATCAAGGCTGCAGGCTCGGCTCCCGGAACGCTCGGCCTTTCCGCCGACGACCCGGGACGCGACGGAGTTCGACTGGGGCTCATCGCCTTCACGACCCTGATCACGACCCTCGGCCTGTTCATTCTCGGCGCCGTCGCGGAACGACTGGGAATCGACGTCTGGTTGGGCGCCGGCCCCCTCGCTCGCTCACTTTCCGAAACCTTCGTGACGGGCGCCCGCCTTCCGATCGTGATGCTTCAGTCTCTCTACGCCAGCGGCGTCGAGGAGCCCCTGCTCTTCGCCGCCGCCATGGCTCTGATCATCCCGCCGATCGCGGGCCTGGTCGCCGCCCGTCCCCGGCAGCGGGGAGGACCTCGTCCCGCCGGAGCCGTGCTTGCGGCGGGGGGAATGACGGCGGCGCTGATCATCGGAGCGAATCTCCTGGTCGCCGTCCGACTCTCCAACAGCACTCGACCTCGATTCGAGGACGCCCTGGTCGATGCGGGCTGGTTCGATGACCTGAGCACCATCGCAGCGTCGGACGGCATCGCCATGATCTTTTCGATCCTCCTGGCCATTCTGGTGTTCCGACTTCCGATCGATCGCTGGGTCCGAGGCCTGGCCGGCACCATCGCGATCGCGACCGCCGTGGTCGCGACCGGAGCCGCGGCATCCAGTGCCGGGGTGATGAGCCTGGTCGAAACCCCCCACCCGATCATCCGCCGTCCGGCGATCGAATCTTCGATGCTTCAGATCGGATTCAACCCCGACGGCGACGTCGTGGTGATCTCGATTGACGATGTTCTCAGCCGTCGCTCGATCGGACGAGACATCGACTTCGAAATCGTGGGTCATCGCTCACTGGCCTCGATCCTCGCAGCCACGACCGTGGATCAGGATCAGACTCCGCCAGCACCTCGTCCGTAGCGATCGATCGCCCGGGTCACCTCGACATGAATGGCGAAGGGATCCGCGACCGCCTCCCAGAGAGCATCAAGCGTTCCAGTGCCCGCGGTGGCGAAGGCGATCGATCCCAGTCCCACCGTACGTTCGCGGACCAGTTGCAGCACGCTGGTCTGCTGTATTCGGTCGAGCCGGGCCTCGAAGACGTCGACCTGGAGGATCCCTCGCCGTCGAATGACCCGACGATCCGTGAGGACGTAGAGCCGATTGGCCCAGTCGAAGAACTGCCAGAGCAGACGAAGCGAGATCGTGACCAGCCCCATGCCGAAGGCCTGGGTTTCGGTCCAGGGCGCCCAGGTGAAATCCGATGCCCACGCAAAGGCGAAAACGAGACCCGCGATGATCCCGAAGGCTTCGAGCGACCACAGCGGAACCATCCAGAGACTGGGGCGGGCGACCAGAAGCACCGTCTCCCCGTCCAGAATCATCCCGGCGAGCACCGGAGTCATCGCTTCCGATGAAGGAAGGACCACGTCGGCTTCGCCGCTGAAGCGGGCCGGGTCTTGTGACGGTTCCGGGCTCAGCGGATGACCTCCGGGCGGAGGGTGCCGATGCACGGAAGATTTCGATAATGGCCGTCGTAGTCGAGTCCGTATCCCACCACGAACGCATCGGGAATCTCGAACCCGATCAGATCCGGACGAAGGGACACCACGTGCCGGGCCGGCTTGGCCAGCAGCACCACACTCGTGACATCGGCCGCACCGGCGTCCCGGACTTCACGATCGAGCAGTTCGAGCGTCCGCCCGGTGTCGAAGATGTCGTCCACCACCACCACGTGGCGACCGGGCAGATCGGCGGGGAGCGGAGATCGAAGGCAGGCCCCCCGGCTCTCGGTCGTGGCGCCCGCGTAACTCGACACCGTCACCACATCGAGGCGGAGCTTGTGGGGAAGACGGCGGATGAGGTCGGCGGTGAAGACGAGCGCGCCCGTGAGCACCGGCATCAAGACCACCGGTTCGTCACGCTCCACCGCGGCGGAGAGACGGACCGCGAGCGCCGCGGCGAGATCACCCACCCGCGCCGCGATGGCTTCCTCGTCAAGAAGTACTTCGGCAAGATCATGATGCATGGCGTTGACAGTCACTCCTTCTTTCCGCTGATTTGATTCAATCTCGAAGACGTGCGAAGAGACGATCCCGGACTTCCTTCGCATCCGCCTGGCCGCCCGAAGCCTTCATCACGGCCCCGACCAGTCGGCCGATCGCTGCATCCTTCCCGTTCCGTACGTCATCCGCCGCCTGGGCCTGAGCGGCGATCGCCTCGTCGAGCCAGGCTTCCATCGCTCCCTCGTCCCGCACCACCACCAATCCGTTGGCCTCGGCGAGGTCCAGGATCGAGTCCGAGGATTCCGTCGCCAGTTCCAGCAGCCGGTCGACCGCCTGCGGCGGGACGGTGCCGGATCTTCGCAGGGCGAGCAGCTCGCCCACCTGCTCCGGAACGAGACCGAGCTCGTGCGGTCCGACACCGGTTTCATTGGCCCGCTTCGCCAGTTGATTGAGAATCAGCTTCGCGGCCTCGTGCCCGGCATCGTGCGGCGAGGGCGGATCGCCCGCACCCAGCTGGACCTCGACCACCCGCTCGAACCAGAAACAGAGCGATCGATCATCCACCAACGCGGCGGCATCCGTCGGCGGCAGTCCGTAGTCATGACCGTATCGTTCTCGACGGGCGATGGGAAGTTCGGGAATCGATCGGCGGATCCTCTCCTTCCACGCTTCGTCCATCTCCACCGGCACCAGATCGGGATCGGGGAAATACCGATAGTCGTGGGCGTCCTCCTTCTCCCGCTGGAGGACGGTCACCAGTTTCTGATCGTCCCAACCCCGGGTCTGCTTCATCCCCATACCCATGACCCGGCCGGTCTTCAGGAATTCGTCGAGTTGCCTCGTCTCCTCGTGGTGGATCGCACCTTCGACCGCTCGAAAACTGTTGAGGTTCTTGATCTCGACGATCGGCGTGCGGAACTCCCGCCCGTCATGGGTGTCGATCACCAGATTGATGTTGGGCTCGAACCGCATGTGGCCCTTCTGCATCACACCCTCGGTCACCCCGAGAAAACGACAGATGGAGCGGAGTTCGCGGGCGAACACCAGGACGTCTTCGGCTCGATCGAAATCCGGCTCGGTCACGATCTCCAGGAGTGGCGTCCCCGCCCGATTGAGATCCACCAGGCTGCCGGCGTAGGCGCCGCCGCCCGGAAGCTCGTGGCTGAGTTTCCCTGTGTCCTCCTCGAGGTGGGCGCGGATGATTCCAATCCGCTTGGTACCGGCCCCTCCGATATCGGGATCATCGGATGCGATGTCGACCGCCCCGTCGAAGCAGAGGGGCAGGTCGTACTGGCTGATCTGGTAGCCCTTGGGGAGATCGGGATACGAATAGTTCTTACGATCCCACTTGGCGTGATCCGCGATCGAGCAGCCGAGGGCCATTCCGACCATGGCGGACATCTCGACCGCACGACGGTTCATCACCGGCAGGGTGCCGGGAAGGGCGGCCACCAGCGGGTCCACCAGGGTGTTGGGGGGCGCATCCTCGAACTCCGGGCAGGCGGGGTTCGCCGCTCGGGTGTACATCTTCGACCGGGTCGAGAGCTCCACATGGATCTCAAGACCGACGATCAGTCGGGTGCGGGCGATATCGTCACGAGTAAGACCGGTGGACATGGCCGGTGCATTCTACGAGTACAACGATGATGGGCCGGGGCCGAACCATGGTTCCTTCCCCTGATTTCCCGAACCGCCTTCAATCGGATCCCCCGATGATCGTCCGTAACCACCCGCTTTTCGTGCTTCTGACTCTTCTGATCGCCACCGGGATCGCCCCTCGGGCGGCTCAGGGGATCTCCGACGTCGATCTTCTCTCCCCCTCCCGGCTCTATCACGGAATCGACCGCCCGATTCCGATGATCCTCGCCTTGCGGGGCACCACCGAGATTCCGGAGGATGGATTCCAGGTGGTTCTGCTCGACGGCGACGGAGCGGTCCTGGATGACGCCGAAGGCATCCAGCCGGGTTCGGTCGACATCGCGGCGATTCTCCCCATCGCCCTCGACCTCGAGCGAGCCGCCCGAATCCAGGTGATCGCCGACGGCGCGCCCGTGGGGACACCGGTGGTGATCGAACCGCTCCTCGGACGCCGCCCGGTCCGGACCGTCCGGGACGTCCGCCCGGACGGGCGGACGCCCTACACCCGGATCATCGGATTCGGAGACGATCTCATCGATCCCGAGGACGAGTCGGATCGCCGTGCCCTGGAGTCGATGCGGGCCGCTCCCGACTGGAACGAGGGCGAACGAACCGTGCTCTCCGGATTTCGGACCTACGTCGATCGCGACGTGGTGATGGAGACCGACTTCGGCGAGATCCGGATCGATCTCGCCCCGGAATTCGCCCCCAACACCGCGTGGAACTTCCGATTTCTCGCGGAACAGGGCTTCTACGAGGACACCACCGTCCACCGAATCGTTCACATGGACTCCAGTGGCCGACGGTTCGTCATCCAAGGGGGTGATCCGAGCGCCACGGGCGAGGGCGGCCCGGGCTACGACCTTCCCCTCGAGCGATCGAACCTCCCACACGATCTGGGCGTCCTCTCGATGGCCCGGGCCGACCATCCCGACAGTGCCGGATCTCAGTGGTTCCTGTGTCTCTCACGCGAAGGAACCGCCCGCCTCGACGGTCAGTACTGCGCCTTCGGATGGGCCTCCAGCGGATCCGAGCCCATTGCCCGCATCGCCGACGTCGAGATCGCGGATGCTGGTTCCGGGAGACCCACCCACCCTCCTCGGATCGCTCGCATGAAGCTGGTCCCCGCGGAACCGATGATTCCAGGATCGCCGCGGACCTCGACGCGGATCGACGGATGGTGGGCCCCTCCCATCGACGAGGAACCCGAGGGGCGTCGACCCCGCTGAATCCTGTCTCGATTCGAGGACGGAAGACGCCTTCGAGAACCGGCGAACACGCGGTGAAAAAACCCCGCCACGCAATGCGTGGCGGGGGTGATGGTTCATTCGGTTCGGACGGGATCCGACTCAGGCGGTCGCGACGGGCTTGATGCCACCGGTCATTCGGGGCATCTCGCCATTCGGGAAACCATTGCCGTCCTTCTCGACTCCGGCAATGGCTCGGACCACGTCCATGCCTTCGATGACCTTGCCGAACGCGGTGTACTGACCATCGAGGTGCTGGCATCCGGCACGACTGAGGCAGATGAAGAACTGGCTGCCGGCACTGTTCGGATCGGCGGAGCGAGCCATTGAAAGAACGCCTTCGTCGTGCTGCCGATCGTTGAATTCGGCATCGACGTTGTGGCCGGGGCCACCGGTGCCGGGCATGCCGCTGGCGCCTTCCTTGGTGTTCGGGCAACCGCCCTGAATCACGAAGTTGTCGAGGATGCGGTGAAAACCGAGCCCGTCATAGAAGCCCTTTTCGCCGAGCTCGATCATGTTCAGGACGTGGTTGGGGGCGACGTCGTCCCAGAGTTCGACGACGATGGTGCCTCGATCGGTCTCGATGGTGGCGTGCGGATGACTCAAGGAACAGCTCCACTTCGGGTCCCGGGATTCGAGACGGTTTGGACTGGGCCGCGGCGATCGCGACCTCGGACGGAAGAGCGTACGTCGGACGACGAGCCTCGTCGACCTCCAGATCGCTTTCGTTCAGTATCCGATGCCGCGACCTTCGTTCGCCATCCGGGTCATCGTCGGGAGGAGATAATTCCTCCCTCGATAGCTGGTGACCACGCCACTGAGCAGAATCGCCCTCGAGACGTCCTGCTGGCGGGCTCGCTGCTCGATTCGCTGCAGTTCGAGGCAAGGCAGCAGGACCACGCTGGAGGTTTCCCCGCCCTCCTTCGAGGCCAGGACGAACCGCCAGACGCCGCTGGCTGGATCCCGGGAAAGTCGGCCGCGACGATCGACGAACCGAGTTCCCGTGGGTATCAAGCCCGCTCCGGAGATCGGAGCGTCCCGGACGTCCAGACTGCGGGGGACGGCACCGATTCTCGACTCCAGACGCTTTTCCAGATCGTCACCGATCCGATCCAGATCGTCATCATCGACCCCGGCGGGCTCCGAAGTCGCGGGGGGTGCGTTCACCGTCGGGACGACCGGAGCCAGGACCTCCAACGGCACGATGAGATCCGGGAGCAGAAAGTTGCGACCTCGATAGACCAGGATTCGACCGGTGACCTCGTACGGGCGTACATCATCGGAATCCGCCCGGTTGTCCGCATCCTCCAATCGGGCGAGATCGTCGAGGCCGCGGCTGGGAAGGAGGATCAGTTCACGATCCACCCCTCCGGTCTGGGACTGGTCAGGATGAAACACCTGGACGCCGAGGTCGGTGTCGCGATGGATACTCCCCCGGACCTTCATCAGGATTCCGCCTTCCCGGAGCAAGGGAGGGCGAACCGTGCCCTCCATGCCCTTCGGAACGATCACTCGGCGGACGGGCGATGAACCCGACCCCGGATCATCCGAGGAGGCGGGAGGCTCGGACGGCGATGCGACGGCCGAGACCCCGATCAGAATCGAGCTGGCGGCCGTGACCCGGAGGGCATCGAAAAAGGTGGGCATGCGGTGATGGTACGGGCTTCTCACCGCTCCGCGGAAACCCGCTTCTCTCGAAAACCGATCGAAGGACGCCCCGCGTCGAGCCGATATACTCTGTATCCCCCGGCCGAGTACCCAAGTGGTCTAAGGGAACGGATTGCAAATCCGTGATTCGTGGGTTCGAATCCCACCTCGGCCTTTTCGACGCCCGCCTCCATGGCGGGCGTCGTCCGTTTTCCGCCCCCTCGACGACCCAGGACGATCAGCGACCTCGAGATCATCGCGCTCCTGTCCGCCCGCGGCGTCCGACAATCAGCCGCTCCAGAGCGCGATGAGGCCACCAAGATCGCCGCCCCCCACCGATCCGTCCTGGTCGAGATCCGCGGGGCAGCCTGCACAGAATCCCCAGGAGGCGAGCAGGAGTCCCAGATCCGACGCGTCGACGCGGCCGTCTCCATCAAGGTCCCCCGGAAGCGAGGAGCGGGACTTCTCGAGCAGCCATCGGGTCACCTCGCGGGCGAATCGTCCGTCGAACGGCGGGTTGTGTCCCCCACCCACGACTCTCCAGAGTTCCGCCGTGCCCCCGGGGGCGCAACTCTCCCGGAAGACCGTGACCTCGGTCTCCGCGCCGGAGAGGGCCGGGACGAGATCGATCGGATCCGGAGTGGGGTCCGGTCGACGTCCGCATTGATTGTCCGCCGCGACCATCAGCTGGGTTTCCGACGCCGAGGGATAGCAACCGCCGGGAAGACAGCCGCCGCCGAAGCGGATCACCGGATCGATCGTGCCATGCACCTGGAGCACGTGCACCGGTGTCTCGAGCACGCATGCATCCGGATCCGCGAAGGTCGCGGAAGCGAGGGTGGCGATGCCGGCGAACAGGCCGTCGTGCTCGCAGATCATGCGGTGGGCCATGAATCCCCCATTGGAATGACCGACGATGTGGAGTCGGTCACCATCGATCGCATAGCTCTCCTGCAGCAGTTCGAGCACCTCGATGAGATAGGTCGAATCGTCGGGGTTCTGATTGAAGATGTCGCAGCAGGCGGGGGTCGCGTTCCAGTAGCGCTGCCCGGTGATGTTCCGACGACCGTCGGGCAGGCAGAGAATGAACCGTTGCTCGTCCACCTGCTCCGAGAAGCGCAGATACGCCTCTTCGATCTCGCCCGAATAGGCGAACGAATGAAGGAGCAGGATCAGGGGGAGCCGCTCATCGGGATCGAGATCGGTCGGTAGGACGACACGAACGTCTCCACGCCCTGCATCGATGAATTCCGACTCCGCGGCGGACACCTCGAGGGAAAGCGACACGCTGATCAGGAGGGCCGTGAACGTACACTCGAGCATCCGATGAACGTCGAATCTCATCGTTCCGTTGACTCCTGTTGGCCGGGCCCGGGATGCATCCTCATCTCGATTCCCGGTACGGGATTCGGATCGACCGGGTGCCGAACCCGGAACACGCATCAAAATACCGGTTCTTCCGAAGAAGCGAAGGAGCGGGAATCCGATTCGATTCGAACCGGTCTCCTCACCCCGTCCAGGCACCGAGCAGGAGTCCCAGATCGGCTCCGGTCACCAGGCCGTCGGCATTCAGATCCTCAGGACATCCGGCGCAGGCACCCCAGGCGCCAAGGAGCAGTCCGAGGTCCGCACCGTTCACCTTGCCGTCGTCGTTCACGTCGCCGAGCAGACCCTCTTCGCCGATCTCCACTTCCAGACGCAGGTCGATCTCGCTGGTCGTCTCGCCGGGGACGTCCTCGTCGGTGACTCGGACCACGAGATCCACCCCGTACGAACCGTCCGACTTTCCGTCGGTCTGAAATCCGAATCGGAGCAGTCCGGGCTTTCCCGTCACCTGGTCGCCCAATCCGTCCCAGATGAAGAAACCATCACTGAGCCCGGAGATCGAATCGAGGTCCAAGGCCGCCTGAAGATCATCCCAGCCGAGGTTGTGGATCTCGACGTCGATGAACACCACGCCGACGTCCGACGCGGTGGTCGTTCCCCGTACGGTCGAGGTCACTTCCTTGCGACCGTTCCAGGATGGTCGGCAGGGTCTGATGGCGGTTCCACTGGTGCTCAGATTCTGCACGCCGAAGGACACTCCGGGTGACGTGGCGGTGACCAGGACGCTGGCCATGAACTCTCCCTCGAGACCTCCGGCCAATCCGAAGGGCTCGACCGCGAAACTGGGAAGCCGGGGCGCGACCCCGTCTCCACCGCCGATGATCACGCCGTCACCAACCGCCTCGTACTCGAGAATCGAGACGTAGGAGGGTTGGATCGCCCCGCGACTGTCCGCCACCAGCAGGTTGATCGAAGGAGTGCCTCCGCTCACCACCCGGCCGAGATCCTCGTCCAGAACGCATGACATCCGGCCCGGGATCCGCCAGTCGCTCAACACCGGAATGTGGTCGCTGGCGTCGAAGAGCGCATCCGCGAGCGCATTCGAGCGGGATGTCTCGCCGGGGTAGTAGCTGTTGTTGCCCGCGTTGATCGACTCGTTGTAATGATTGCCGTCGTTGCCGAGAGCGCGGTAGGTGCCGGCGACGAGGGAAAGCCCTTCGCCGTCGAAGAGCGCGTCGGACACCAGTTGAAGATCGAATCGGTCGTCCAGGCCGCCCCCCACCAGTCCACCACTCGAGTTCTGCCTCGGACTCTGAGTGTGCCGGATCGCGTTGGAGGAACCACCCCAGCTCCCGGAACCGAGCGGATCGTTCGCCTGTCCCGAGCCCGAGGAGAGGAACTCCTGATACGCGGGCTCCCCGTTGGAATAGACGTTGAAATCGCCGAGATAGATGATGTTGGAACCGGCGGGAAGTCCATCGGCGTCGTTCCTGACGGCTTCCGCGCCTTCGAAGCGCAGGTCGGCGTCGGCCGACGTGTTGTTCGCCTTCAGATGCATGCCGTACACCCAGATCTCGCCGCCCGGATCCTCGGAACCGATGAGCCGAAGTTGCCACCGATCCGCGCGCCGACCCGCACCGGTGAAGATGTCACGATGGCCGGAGCCGATCTCCTCGAAGACGTCGGACCGATAGAGCAGCAGTTGAGCCCCACCCGAAGAGTCCTCGGAACCGGCACTGGTGTAGGTCGCCGTCTGATACGAAGCCGAGGGGATGCCGTTCGCAACCAGCGATTCGATGGTCGATCGGCTCGAGGATGTGACTTCCTGCAACGCGATGATCGCCGGCGCGACCGCGAAGCCGGGCCGATTGTCGGATGCGGCGGCGGCGAACACGTCTTCGATCGCCGCGAGATCGCCGATCGCCTTGGCCACGTTCCAACTCATGCATCGGACCTGGGCTTGCGTCGTGGTCGAAGCGAGGCCGAGGAGCATGAGCAGCATGAAGACATCGATCCCCCAGGTGCGCGTGCGGGACACGACTGGTCGGTCTCGGATCTGAAGACGGTTTGAAAACACCATCGGAGCCCCTGAAAGAGACGGGTTGCCGGACGGGAAGGAACGTCGTCGACGATCCGACCCCTTCGAGTCTATGCCCAGTCTTTCAGAATGGAACGTCTGTTTGAGCAGTTCATCAGGGATCGACCCTCGGTCGATCCCCGGCTCGGCTCCGCAGGCCCGGTATCACTCGATATCGAGTAGTTCAGGCCGCTCGCGGCCCGTCATCACCACCGAAATCGCCGAAGCACTCCAACTCCCGGGCCAGGACTTCCATCCGCCGGCAGGCCTCGTCGGCGGCCCGGAGGACGTCCTCGACGTCGGAAGGGCCGTTTTCGGTGTCGATGCGGGGAAAGGGCAGTGAAACCGGTGGTTCGTGCTGCAGGTCCTCGACCTCGAGAAGATCCCGATCATCAACCATGTGCCAGCCGTTGGGGAGCTCGGTTCGCTTCATCGTCAATTCCTTTTCCTGACCCCTCGGAATCGAGCGGTCTCCACTCTCAAGTCATCGGCCCGCGAAGGGCCCGACTTTCCTCCGGCCGGGCACCGGGGACGTCATTGACCCGGATTGGCCGGAAAGAGTGGCCCGAAGACGGGATGGAACCGGAATTCCCGGACGCCTCAGGCATCGATCGCCGAGTCTTCAGCCGCTTCCTGAGCCTCGAAGATCCGCTTGGAGCGACTGAGGAAGACGTACAAGACTCCAATCAACAGCAATGCGGAGAGGAAGATCGACGCCGTGATGCCTCCCATTCGAAGCAGCATGGCGTCACTCAGACCGCCACCGACCACCGACGCGTAGGCGACGCCACGTCCGGTGAGCCGTTCGGTCGGAAGCGTGGCGCGGGCCCCATCCTTGCGACGCGGCGCATGTCGAGCCGATTCCGACGCCATGGTCGTCGCGATCGCGTCGAGCGTGGGTTCGAGTCGTCGCGTGTCGGACCCGGAGAGAACCAGACGAAGCCGACCGGAACCTTCATCCTCGAAGGAGAGATCCTCCGCCAGCATCCGGCCGGTCGCGGGCTCGCCGCCTTCCGGCGCGATCCCGCGGGCCGCGAGTCGCTTCTGCACGATGGCGACGAAGGCGGGATCGGTGGCCAGAGCTCGATGCCAGGCATCCCAACCCTCGGCCGCGTCGCCGGTGAGCGGAGAACCGTCGACCGCCGAGGCGACCAGCGAAACCGTCGCGGTACCGGGAATGGGAACGAATTCCCGAGTCCCGAACCAACCCGCCGCCATGGAGACTCCGAGAATGACCAGCACCCACGCGACGGTCGCGACCGATCGAGGGCGAGCCCAGCGACGGACCATCTGTTGTTCACTCCGACCGAGGAATTCACGGACCTGCATCAGTTCCTGCCGCTGGGCCTCCAGACGTTGGAGATCGTGATACGTGGCGTTGTCCTCGTCGACGGTTTCCGTCCCCCGTTGCTTCGCCATCGCGGCTCGCAACCCCGAAAGGCGGCTTCGTCGGCGATCCAGATGTCGAGCGAATTCGCTCACTCGTTCCGCCTTGGTCCGGAGTCTCTTGGCCATTTCCTGAGCCTGGCCACGGTCATTGGTCATCGCCAGGGCGGTGTCCAGTTCATCGCTCCGACGTTCCGCCTTGAGGCACCGCGCCTTGACCGCTTCGTACTTGTCGCGCGAGACATCGTCGCCCGTCGATCCGCATGCTTCATCCTTCGCCGCCGCGGCATCCGAGATCAGGCCCTCCAGCTCCGCGATCCTGATTTCAAGTGGCGCCCGAGCCTCGGCGATCATGTCGACCGCGGCATCGGCATTGATGCCGTCGTCAGCGCGTTCGGCTTCTCGGGCCGCCTGCAGATCAGCTTCCAGTTCGTCGATGCGACTCTGGAATCCCGAGCGAATCGATTCCATCACGGCCTCGTCGACCTCACGACCGGACTCGGATCGAAGACGTTCGATCTCCGCTTCGAGACCGGAAACCAGCGCCATCGCCTCCGCCCCCTGCTCCAGTCTCGGAGCCTGTTCGGAGATCACCTTCGCCAGTTCGGTGAGCTTGGAGCCCGCGAGGGCGAGTTGTCGTTCGTCTTCGGCGATCCTCTGCTCCAGGGTCTCGACCCGCTCCCGCGCGACCTGCAACGTCGCTTCGGCCTCCGCGGTTCGGACGTCCGCCGCGTCGAGCGCCTTCTGGCGCTCCGAAAGCGCCGCCTCCGATGCGAGGCACTGACCCTCCAGTTCGACGATTCGCTCCTGCAACGACGCACGCATCCGGGTCTGGACGTCGCTTTCCTCCGCGGCACGAACTTCGAGCTCGGAAACTCGAAGATCAGCGGCCTCCACCTCGGCACGCCATGATGCCAACGAGCTTCGGGCCTCCTCCCCTTCCCGGGCGGAAACCTCCGCCGCCTTTTCGGCCCGCTCGGTGGCGGTGCGGGCTTCGACCAGTTCGCATTCGAATCGTTCCGTGGACTCGCATGCCTCCCGACGGGCCGCTTCGGCTTCCTCCAGGCGGCGTTCAAAATTCTCCGATCGCGTCAGAAGCGATCGTCTCTCCTCCTCGATGGTGGAAATTCGTTCCTCGAAGGTCAGGCGGGCCGTCGCCATGGCCTCGTTCGCCGCGGTCGCCGATGCCTCGGCCTGGGCAAGCCGGTTGACCAGATCACCCTCGCGTGCCGCCAGGTCCGCCACCCGATGCTCGAATTCCGTGGTCCGGGTCACGAGCCCCTGCTCGAGGTCACCGAGTCGCTCGCGTTCGACCTCGAGCTCGGTACGAACCGACTCGATCTCGGCCTGAATCCGATCGACGTTCGCCGATTGCTCCGCGACGGTCGCCTCCTGATCCTCGAGTCGGATCCGATCCTCCTCCAGGGTCCTGCGATCGGATTCGATCGTCTCGCGGGCGATTCCCAGATCCCGGGCGCTCGATTCCAAGGCCTGGCCACGCTCGACCATCTCGGCCTCCGCAACCCCCACTCGCCGCTGCCGTTCAGCCAGATCGGCGAAATCCGTGGTCTGACGGGTCTGGACGTTGCGAATCCGCTCGAGATGCCGCTCCACGTCTTCGATGAGGGAGAGGACGTCACCACCACTCGAAGCCGCCTCGGAGGCCTCCACCGGGGCATCCGGGCTGTTCGTGTCCGCCGGCTGGGGGTGGTTTTCGTCGTGCATTGGTCGCTCCATCCGGGTGGCCCGGGCTCATCGGCATCGCAGAGCGCGATCCGTGGCTGTCAGTGAGGATCGACCACTCGCACCCGGATCTGCACCCGACCCGTGCCGCTTCCAGGAAGGAACATCCGACCCATCCCTCCGAATCGGAAGATGAAGTCCGAGAACCACGTGAGGAATCCACCCCGATCCCATGGACGAACCTCCTACCATGGACGTCATGCTCGATCTCGACCACGGAACCGCTCCGCTCCGCATCGCCGACCCGGCCCTCCGGCCGATCGCCGAGCGGGTGATCGCAGGCCAACGTCTTTCGCTCGAAGACGGCGCCGTCCTCTACGACACGCCCGATGTCCATGCGGTGTGCCGACTCGCCGACCTCCTGAGACGCCGCCTGCACGGACGCCTGACGTATTTCAACATCAACCGGCATGTGAACTACTCCAACGTCTGCGCCCTGAGTTGTTCGTTCTGCGCCTTCCATCGGAAGCGCGGCCAGGATGGGGCCTACGAGATGACCCTCGAGCAGGTCCGCGATGCCGCGGTCGCGGCGGCGGAAGCCGGAGCGACCGAGTTGCACGTGGTCGGCGGACTTCATCCCTGGTTCAAGTTCGATCACTACACGTCGATGCTTTCAACCATCCGGGATGCGGTTCCCAATCTTCACTTGAAGGCGTTCACGGCCGTGGAGATCGTCCACCTGCAGAGAATCTCCAAGCGAGGCAAGGATGGCCTGGAGGGAACCAAGAGCGTTCTTCAGGATCTCAAGGACGCCGGCCTCGGCTCGCTTCCCGGAGGCGGCGCCGAAGTGTTCGACGATCGAGCCCACGACACCGCATGGAAGGGGAAGATCCGTGGCGAACAGTGGCTCGACGTCCACCGGGCCGCCCACGAGCTGGGCTTGAACTCCAACGCCACCATGCTCTACGGACACGTGGAGGGGCGACGCGAGCGACTCGTCCACATGGACCTCCTTCGACGGCAACAGGACCACACGCTCGCGGACTGGGCGGATGTCCAGGGGATCGCCACCAGACCGGATGGATGCGGCGACCGTGATGGCGTGCTGCTCACCGGCCCCGACGACTCCTACCCCGGCGAACGACTCCCGATGCCCGGCCAGGCCGGACTCTCGACCGGATACTTCCAGACGATCATTCCCCTCCCGTTCTTCCCGGATGAAAGCGGACTCGAGAATCTCCCGGGTCCCACCGGCCTCGAGAATCTCCGAACGCTCGCGGTGTCCAGACTCATGCTCGACAACATCCCGCACGCCAAGGCGTTCTGGATCATGCAGACCCTCGGAATGTCGCAGTTGATGCTCGACGCCGGTGCCGACGACCTCGACGGAACCGTCGTCTGGTACGACATCACTCATGTCGGGGGCAGCAGCACTCACCAGGAGACCACCGCGGCGGACCTCCAGCACGCCGCGATCGAGGCCGGCTTCATTCCCATCGAACGTGACACCCTCTATCGACGAGTGCATCGGGACGGCGCCAAGTGGTCGATCGATGAAGAAGCAAGCCCCGAATCGACCGCTGACTCCACCGAAGTCGCGGCGAGCTGAGCGTCACGGACGGATCAACCGCTGCGGCCGAACGCCCATCCGAGTTCCGGTCGTCGGCGCCAGCGAGCCAGACCCAGATGCACGGCGGCCCCCACCACGGCGGCGGTGAGCACTTCCACCAGGGCGGCCAGCCAGTCACCCGGAAGCAGGTCGAACGGAACCCAGGTCAGAACCGACCAGACGGCCACGCCCATCAGGGCGGCACTCGCGATCGACTCGAGAATCGAAGTCCGCGTCGCGGAATCCAACAGAGATCCGGTGCGACCCGCGAGAATCCGCAACAGCACGCCGGTCTGGATGAAGGCGCAGATCGAAGTACTCCAGGCCAGCCCGGAGACTCCGAGTCCGGTACCGAACACCAGAACGAGGTTGAGGGCGAGATTCAAGGCCACCATCGAGATCGCCACCCGGACCGCGGTCATGTGTTCCCGTCGAGCGTAGAAGGCCCTGACCAGCAGATGCGTCGCGGAATAACTCCAGATCGCCACTCCGTAGCCCAGCAGCACGAACGCGACGCGCTCCGCATCCTCCAATGAGAATGCTCCCCCGAGGAAGACCGCTTCGGCGAAGGAACGTCGAACCAGCACCACGCCGATGCTTGCGGGCACCCCGATGAACATCACGAGCCGAAGTCCACGACGAACGGTGGCCGCGAAGGTCGAAGGGCTGGCGACTTCGCGGGCCAGCTGCGGGAAGATCGCGGTCGCGATCGCGATTCCGAAGACTCCGAGCGGGAATTCATAGAGACGGGAGGCGTATCCGAGGGTCGCCATCGCCGTGTCGTCGAGCGGATACTTCCAACCGAGGATCGTCGGCCCGACCACGGTCGGCCAGCTGGCGATGAGACTGTCGATGAAGGTGTTGAGTTGCAGGACACCGAGCCCGATGATCATGGGAATCACCTGCCGGACCACCCGAGCGATGGAGAGTCGGACCCGGCGGCTGGTGCGAACGGAATCCTTCTCGGCGGGATCGACCGATGGAGCGGTGCGACGGAGTTCCGTCAGCGTCCAGATGGCCTGCAGGATGCCCGCGACCACCACGCCCCAGGCCACGATTCCGATTCGCTCCGCCTCCACCGGCTCCCCGTCGCCGAGGTACCACGCGAGCAGCACCGCCCCCACCAGCGAGGCGTTCAGAAGGATCGGAGCCGCCGCAGCCGGACCAAACCGGCCGCGTACCTGCAGGACCGCCCCCGCGATCGCCGTCACGCACACCAGAGGCACGTAGGGCAGGGTGATCGACAGGAGTCGGGTTCCCAGGTCCGCCTCTCGATCCGGGAGGGCGGCCAGCAGCAGCTCGCCCACGATCACCAGTCCCGCGAGCCCGAGTCCGAGCACCACCAGGACCTTCGCCGCGAGACGACGCCCCGCTTCCGGGTGTCGATGTTCGAGTCGGGTCTGCTCCGGAATCAAGGCCGCGCTGAGCGCTCCTTCCCCGAAGAGTCGGCGGAAGAGATTCGGAACCGTGAACGCGAAGCCGAAGGCGCTGGCCGCCTCGGTCAGGCCGATCAATCGACTGAAGCAGGCTTCGCGGGCGAGTCCGCCGAAGCGGCTCGCCATGGTGAGCGCGGTGACGGTCAGGGCGTGCCGCTCGAAGCCACGTCCGCGCTCCGTCCGAGGCGCCTCCGAATCAGCCATCGGCGTCCGAGGCTCCATCGGCGGAGGAGGATTCGTCGATCCGGACCCGGTAAGCCACCCGACTCATGGCCGGATCGAGTTCGTTCCGCACCACGCGTACCCGGCAACGACGTCGGTCCTTGCCGAAGATCGCCACGACCACGGACTCGGTCCCTCCTCGTTCGATCATCCGCCATCCGGATTCAGCGAACCGCCGCTGGAGTCGATCGATGGTGACCGCAGGATCCTCGACCGGCTCGGAGAACACCGTGTCGAGATTCACGATCAGACCGTCGCGGCGTTCGATCCCACTGGTCGCCCGTCCCGGAGAATCGGGAGGTATCGGGATGTCACTGTCGAGCAGGTAGCTCTGACCCGAACCGCACCCCACCACCAGCAGCAACAACGACCCCGCGGTCGCCGCGCGGGTGATCAGCGAGCGGACTCCGAAGAGACCGCGGAGCGGACGGAAGAATCGAGGCATCGGGATCATCACGAAACATTGTCGCCGCTGGAGGCCGCCGCCGCCATCGACGGGGTCCTCGCCACGTGGAATTCGGCCCCACACTCCGGACAACGTCCCCGGGTCCGGTCCAAGGAGACTCCCCGAAGATCCTGCCCGCATTGGAAGCAGTGGAGTCCCTCGGACTCGCTCTCGATCGCCGCCAGCCGCCGGGATCGTCCCATCAGCAGGGCCCCCACCAGTCCGAGACCGATCGCATCGAACGCCATCGAGGTCGGGGCTCCCAACCCGGTGTACCAGAGCAGTCCACGGCGCAGAAACGGCACCGCGGGCCCCACACGCAGCAAAATCACGTAGCCCAGGATCGCCAGGGCCGCGATGACGATCAGGAGGCCGGCGATTCGAAGGGCCACTCGCCGAGGCCGCAAGCCCCCGGTGGCGGGCAGGCCGGGATCGACGGCGCCGCACTCACAGCGGATGGGGTCGTCGCCTGGATCCGGGTTCGGAAGCACCTGGAGGCAGCCGAGACATCGCCGTTCCTGGTCGATTCTCCGGATCGAATGCCGTCGCCCCGCCTCGACCACGGCCACCACCCCGGCGATGAAACCGGTCATTCCCCCGACCGCGATCATCGTGACCGGCCCGATGACCGGATTTCGTCCGAAGACGCCGAGGAGGACTCCCCCCAGCATCGCCCCGAACGCCCCCGCGATCCCGATGTGAATCCAATTCTGAGCCGAAGCCAGAAGCAGACGGATGGCAGCGAATCGGCGGCGATTTTCGAGATGATGCGCGGGCGAACCGCGACGAGGCGGGCCCAGAGCCTTGCACCATGCCAACGCCACCGCGATACCACCCGCGTCAGCCACCAGATCCATCGAATCGAAGCTTCGATACAGACCTGGAATCTCCTGGGTGACCTCGTCGAACACCGCGAGCAGTCCGGCGATCACCGCGGTTCTTCGAGTCGTACGGCCCAGATCGGAGATCCGAAGCAGAAGCGTGATCATTCCGAAGGCGAAGAAGTGAAGGAGCTTGTCCGGGCCATCACCCGGCTGACCGATCACCAGCTTCGGGATGTGGGTCCCGATCAAGAGCGTCAGAATCGCGAGGATCGCGGCGGTACGACGCCAGTGCATCGACCACCATTCCGGTGACCCGCGGATCACCGAGAGAACGGTCCCGGCGTCGTGGCCGGCAGGTTCACCGATGTCGGATGACGGGACGCGGAGCAATCTCATGCACGGTCAGCCGGGATGGGATGCGGATCCGGAGTCACTGCGAGGCTCCACCTGAAGCGAACCCGAACCCACCCGTTCGACGGGCGGCTCGGTACCAAGCTTCACCGCCTCGGTCTCGATCGAGGTCGGTCCTTCACGCTCGGCCGGCGGGGTGGCCGCAGTCTCGTCCGTCACTTCGACCGGTGCTTCGGCTGATGCCGGGGCCGGGATCGTCGCGGTGGTCTCCGTCGAGGCCGGAGTCGGCGGGTGTCGTTCATCCCAGGATGCGATGAAGCGTTGCGCGAGTTTTCGGTAATCGATGGCACCCGGACACCATGGCGCGTAGTCGAAGATCGATTTCCCGAAACTCGGCGCCTCGGCCAGCTTGATGTTGCGTCGAACCGCGGGACGGAGAACCGTGGCCCCGTCCCAGGGCATGCCGGTTCCCCTCGCCTCTTCGAGAAAGCCGTCGATCTCCGCCACCACTTCGCGAGCATGCGTGCTCTGACTCTCGTGCATGCAGAGCACGATGCCTGCGACGCGGACGTCGGGGTTCACGCTGCCGGCGACGAGACGAACGGTCTCCAGCAGTTTGCCGACGCCCTGCAAGGCCAGGAAGTGAGCCTGCATCGGAACCACGACCTCTTCAACCGCCGCGAGGGCGTTGAGGGTCAGCAGGCCGAGACTGGGTGGACAATCGAGAATCACGAAATCGAACCGATCGAGAATCGGCTCGAGTCGACGCCGAAGCAGATCGTTCCGGTCGGCCTCTCCGGCGAGTTCCGATTCCGCCGCCGCAAGGTCGACCGAGGCCGGGAGCAGCCACAGGTTCTCGCGAACCTGGACCAGGGCATCATCGATGTCGGCATCGGGATCGACCAGAAGGTCGTAGATGGTCGAGCCCACGCTGTCCCCGTCCACCCCGAGATGGAGGGAGAGGTGAGCCTGCGGATCGAGGTCGATCGCGAGGACCTGACGCCCTTCCTCCGCGATTCCCGCGGCGAGGTTGCAGCTGGTGGTCGTCTTTCCGACGCCACCCTTCTGATTCAGAAACGCCGTTCGCCGGGTTCTGGATCCGGCGGCGGGCGTTGACTTCGAAACGATGTCCTCAACGTCACTCATTGAACCGAGTGTAGCGGCTGACCCCCCGGGATTGGGCTTTGCACGCCTCGGTGGACGAACTGCCGCTGGCGGCTCAGGGCGAGGTCCCCCCGGCCGACTCCATCGGCTCGGGGTCCTGCCAGTCGCCGATGGCGAACGTCTGAACGGGTATCTCACGTCGCCAGGCCGGCGGAGGTGGTCCCGCGAAGGAGATGAAACCGTCCGGCCCATCACGTCGGAGCCCGAGCACGACCGCACCCGCCCGACTGTCGGTGATCGAGCGAACCAGCCAGCTTTCCGGGACCGTGACCTGTGCCCGCCAGCGATCGGGGAATCGCCGGATCTCCACCTCGAGTCCGACCGGCGATGATCCGCGGCGGGACTCGAAACCACCGTCGGGTCGGAGTTCGAGGACCTCCGCCGGCGAAGATCCCGGCCCGAATGAGAGATAGATCACATCCTTGGAGTCCGGTCCCGCCGGCGTCAGAGCCTCGATGAAGATCTCCCAACGACCGAATCGACGTCGAAGCACCGCCGCCGTCTCGGAGTCCGCGGGCGGAACCTCGAGGAAGCCTTGATCCACGCCACCCAGGGTTCGAAGAAGGGTGATGGGTCCGAACCCTCGACCCGGCGGACGGACCGGCAGGGCTCTGGGGCCGAGGACCAGGCGTCGAGTCCGTTGACCCGTCGCCAACTGCAGCGTCTCCTCGGTCGGATCAGGACCACCTTGGATCGATGGTCGCTCGACCACCCGCCGAACCAGACTGCGGGGCGGAACCAGGAGGGCCTCGGTCCCACCTCCGTCGGTCCAGGTGGCGAGGACCACCAGTTCATCGGCCGTGGGATTCGCCAGTTCGATCGTGGTCCGATCTCCCCCGGGCTCGAGCACCCAGGCCAGGAACGGCGGCCGAACTTCGAACCAGGCCAGACCCGCCCGAGCCGCTTCCATCGAGTCCATGTTCGGATCCAGCAGGACCCGTCTCAGATTCGCCAGTGATCGGGCATCCGTCGGCCACGCCGCGATCGCCCGGTCACCCATCGGCCGACGTTCGTCCACCACGGTGGCCACCAATCGTTCGGTGATCTCGTTCGCGATGCCGGGACTCGCGTCCCGGATGCGAGCGAGGGCCGCACGCCACTCCGTCGCGAGCGAGACCGCGACCCGGCGGAACAGTTCGGAGTCCGCGTCCGATCCCGGTTCCGGCGAGGGCGGACGACCGCCTTCCAGGTCGGCGCGAATCGCCCAGCGATACCACTCCATCGGATCGTCCAGCGGCGGGTCGGCATCCGGTCCGCGTGCCGCGATGACCGCTTGCGTCGGATCGAAGGGCGTGACGGGGTTTCGCCACTCGGGCATCCAGCTCGAACCGAGAATCTCGATCTCGCCTTCCGCGTCGACCGGAATCGTGAGAACCGCGATCGGGCTGCCGCCCGGCGGCGGCTCGGCCTTCTCGTCGATCGTGATGATCGACACGGGCTCGACGGGGCTCGTCCAGCCGATCACCTCGAGGGATCTCGGAACGATCCAGCCGATCCGAACCTCGATCGACCGCCCGCCACATCGAGCATCCACGGTTCGAGGCCATGCTTCGGTCCGCGAATCAGAGGCCAGGGGCAGGACGAGGTCTCCGCCACGGATCACCACCACCGCTCGGGCGGCCACCGTGATCTCCGCGAAGGCGGTTCGGGCGGGAAGGAACAGCAGGAGTGAAAGGATCGACCAACGGATCCCGATGTCGAATCGAGCTCGAACCTGGTCCGAGATCTCGAAGGACCCGCACGGATCACCCCTCCGCGGGGCGAATTGCGGAGACTCGACGTCACCGACCGGCTGTGATTCGGATTCGGTCGATGCCATGGGTGGTTCGAAGCTCGGCGGTGAGGACTCGACGGTCGACCGGGAACACTGAATCCCCGGTCGTCCGAATCATCGGGATCCTCCATGCTACCGCCCGGGCGGATGAAAACTTCGGGGGACCTGCCGATGATGCTTCAACCCGCAGAAGGTGGTGTCGTGTTCCAGCTCGACGCTCCGAGGGCGAAAGTGGTCGAGATCACGATCGACTTCGGTCGAGGCCTGGTCCGAACCCTCGGCATGCGACGCGATCCTCGAGGATGCTGGCAGCTGAAGATTCATGCCGGCCTGGAATGCATCCGCTACCGCTATCGGGTGGACGGTCGCATCGTGCCGGAACCGGAACCCATGGCCGCGCTCGATAACGACGTCGCGGACTCGATCCGAGTCGAAGACCCCGGCCCGGACGGTTGGAGCGCAATCCGGTACGCCGCGTGACCTGGATCAACGGAATTCGAGACCCTCCAGTATTCGTATCGCGTACGCTTTCAAGATGCTCCAAGCGCCCCCACCGTCGTCCGGCGATTCGGATTCCGACTCCGGACCACGGGTCCTTTCCCGGGGATCGATCCTCCGGGCGACGATCATCGTCGCGACCGGAATCCTCTCCGCCGGCTGCGACCGGAACGAGTCGACGGAAGCCCCGGAACCCACCACCGGAGTGGCTGCAACCACCGACGAGACTCCCACCGGGGAGCGACGAGGTTACGAGATCCCGATCCCCCAGATCGAGTACTGGGATCCCGAGCGCCGAACGATGAAATACAGCTACGAGATGCGATTCGACGCACCGGGCTCCGATGGCCGCGCCCGTCTGCATCGCAACGGCTGGGCTCGCGCCTATTTCGGAAGCGGAGCCCTCGAGCGCGAAGGTTCCTATCAGTGGATCCCCCAACGGGAACGGAGCGAGCGGGTCGGTACCTGGACGTACTACAAGCCGGACGGCACCGTCGATCGGATCGAACAACGAGGCGGCGATTCCATCTGGACCGGACCCGATCAACGGACCTCTCCACCAGGGACCGTTTCGGAATGAGTGAAGCGGAAAATCAACACGTTCCATTGATCCGGGGAGCGATCCCCCCCGATCCCATCGCGGCCGCGGATGCATTCCTCGACTCGATGCGCTCGAGAAGGACGGTACGTCACTTCAGCGACCGGGCCGTGCCTCAGTCACTGATCGAACGGATCATCGCCACCGCGGGAACCGCACCGAGCGGCGCGAACAAGCAGCCCTGGAAGTTCGTCGCGATCCAGGACCGGGATCTGAAACGAGCGATCCGGATCGCCGCCGAAGACGAAGAGCGGCAGTTCTACGCCTCACGGGCCAACGAAAAATGGCTCCGCGATCTCGATGTGCTGGGGACCAACGACCGGAAGCCTTTTCTCGAGGAGGCCCCATGGCTCGTGGCGGTCTTCAGAGTGATGCGCGACGACGAACCGGATCGTACCAGCGATCAGGTCTATTACGTCAACGAGTCCGTCGGGATCGCGGTCGGAATACTGCTTGCCGCGATCCGCCAGGCCGGACTCTGCAGTCTCACCCACACGCCGAGTCCGATCAAGTTCCTCGGGCCGCTGCTCGGGCGACCCTCCCATGAGCGACCCTTCATCATCATTCCAGTCGGCTACCCGACCGATGACTGCGTCGTGCCCGACCTCTCGCGCAAGACACTGGATCGAATCATGATTCTGGACGAGGGGAGTCCGCTTCGACCCGAGGGATCGACGGAGCCGCTTCCCGATCTCTCGCCACCTCGGAGTCCGAAATCAACGGCTCGGGATTGATCCGACCTCGACGCCAGAGCTTCAACATTCGATCGAGGCGACCGGCGCGATAGTCCTCGTCTCTCTGGAATCGACTTCCACCTCCCGAAGTCATGTCCGAGAGTTCCTCCTCCGCCTCCGCCTCCGGTCGCGCCTCGCTGGCGATCCTGTGGCCGGGCCCGAATCCGAATCGCTCGAGTCGATCACCGGGGATCGCCTGCATGTGATGACGTTCGTCCGGAACCATCGTCACCGGATGGATCACCGGTACCGAACCGGGATCCAGCGGATCGGCGGCCAGCAGACGTCCGTGACCCGGTTCCGCCCCCATGGGAACTCCACCGATCACGAAAATCGTGGATGCCGGTATGTCGGCCGACATTCCACCTCGCGTGGGGAGGTAGACCGACTGGTTGAACGTGGCGACCAGGCCTCCATTCGCTCGCCAGAAACCTCCTCCTTCACGTCGGTAGACCTGGTCGTAGGCCGTGGGCAGCCGCAGACCGGAAGGAATCCAACGAAGGCTGGCATCGAGGGGACCTCGATCGCTGATGGTCTGTTCCACCGCATGAAGATCGATTCGCCGAACCTCGAGCGGATCGAAATCGCTGACCACCGGACTTCCCACCGAAGCGGGAGGAATCTGACCCGGGCCGGCGATTCGTCGCAACGGAACCGCCTCGTCGGCCGACGGTGGATCCGGCTTCGTCGACGCCAGAGTGGTCGTCGACACGCCACTCAGCGTGATGATCAGGAAAAGGTTTCGGAGGATGGGTGAGGCAGAGAGCACCATGCCCCTCTGCATCGACCGATCCCACCCCATTTCTCAAGTTCCCGAGCGGTCGGGTCCGGAGATGGCTCGACCCCAGGACAGGATCCTCGCTCGAGCGGCGGTGATCACCACCAGACCGTCGTCGTTTTCCACTTCCAACGTTCGACGTGGATCGAATCCCCGAAGCGTCCCCCGTATCCGGCGTGAGGACCCCCCGAGGACATCCTCTTCGATCTCCACCCGCTCACCGGTGGGAGCGTGGTCGACGGCGAACCGTCGATCGAGGTCCGTCGGAGACGCGGCCCAGGCCCGATCGACCGCGGGAAGCAGATGTTCGAGAATCTCGATTCGAGGAGGGATTCGAACCCTCGATCCCTCGAGAATCTCTTCCAGCGCGATCGCGTTCAGGCCGGACGGCCAGTCTCGAATTCCAACATTGATTCCTATGCCGACCACCGCGATGCCATCCACCACTTCCACCAGAATGCCTGCGACCTTCCGTCCGGTCCGGCGATCCACGAGGTCGTTGGGAAACTTGAGCCCGAGGCGTCCTCCCGCCTCCGATCCACCGGTACCACACGCTTCAAGCGAACACCGGACCGCATCCAGCGTCGCGACCGCGATCGCGATGCAGGCCAGATCCGATGCCAGCGCAGGCAGGGCGAGACTCACCGCGAGACCGGCCCCGCGGTCGTCGATCCACGATCGACCAAGACGGCCTCGTCCCGCCACCTGTCGGCCGGTGGTCACCACGGCCCCCGCTCCAAGGTTTCGAGCGTGATCCTGGGTCGAATCACAGGTCGCCATCACCCGGACTCGTCCCGCATCGAACCGCGTCCCGACCACGGCCCGTTCCAATCGGTCCGACCAGTCGGCCAGCTCCTCGACCGGTGATTCCTCGGACATGTCTTCCGGCATGAGTTCATCCCGATTCGCGGGGTTCCCCGGAATTCAGCTCATGTCGAGCCCGAAATCGACTTGATAGGCCGAATGGGTGATCGCCCCGACCGCGATGCGATCGACCCCGGTCTCGGCCACCGCCCGCACCGATTCCAGCGTCACTCCGCCGGAGGCTTCGAGCAGAAGGCCTCGGCGTCGCAGGTTCCGACGTCCGACCGCTTCTCGAATCGTCTCGAGATCCATGTTGTCGAGGAGGACGATGTCTACGGTCCCCGAGGGAAGATCGAGGATCGCTTCGAACTGCTTGAGATCGTCGACCTCGATCTCGATGAACCGGGGACGCATCTGTTCCCGGCATCCACTCGCCCCCGCCTCGATCGACTCGGAGAACGATGCTCCGAGGCCCGCGATGTGATTGTCCTTGATGAGGACCGCATCGTGGAGGCCGAGCCGGTGAAGTCTCCCCCCCCCGCAACGAACGGCATACTTCTCGACCGTTCGAAGTCCGGGAGTCGTCTTGCGGGTGTCGACGATGACCGCGTCGGTGCCGACCACTCCCGCGACGAATCGCGAGGTCGCGGTCGCGACCCCGGATGCTCGGCCGAGCAGGTTGAGAAGGGTGCGTTCCACCGGCAGCATCGCGGCAAGCGGTCCGCGGATCTCCATCACCCGCATGCCCGGCTCCACCCGATCACCATCCACCGCGAGAGGTTCGGTCTCCAACGTGCCCGCCGCACGCGAAGCGATGCGACGAACGATCGGAAGACCGCACACCACGCCGTGGGCCCGCGATCTGATTTCGCCGCGGACCATCACGTCGGGGGGTATGAAAGCGGACGTCGTGAGATCGCCCGAGTCACCGTAGTCCTCCGCGAGCCATCGGTCGATCGCGGAATCGAGGGTGGGCGACACCATCCGCTCGTAGATCTCCTCGAGATCGCAGGATCCGTAGGGCTCGAGACGTCTGGAATCGTTCTTTGGGGTGCTGTTCACTGATATCTCCGGATACGAACCGTACCCGCGAAGGCGAGGAGACGACGTCCAACGCAGGATCGAACCGGTGGAGATTCCGGATCCGACCGCGAACGGTCAGGTTTCGTCCCTCACTGCAATCGTGAAATTCAGAGAGGGGGGAAACCAACAACCAACGCCTGTAGAATCCTCACCGATCAGACCCCCCCCGGCCCTGGACAGAGACGACCATGACGGGCTCCACGTCGAACAAGTCCTGGTTGCTGGGTACCCTCCTGATCGTCACGATCGCACCATCGGTCGGTTCGCTCGCGGGCCTCTGGATCTGGCCGGGAGCGCTCGGAAGCGCGGTCTATGCGATCTGCAAGATGCTGCTCTACGGCATCCCCGCCTGCGTGGCATGGCGGACCATCTCCCGAACCGACCTCCTTTCCGGCTTCCGCCGCGGAACGACTCCCGGGGCGATCATCCTGGGCACCCTGAGCGGGCTCGTGATCGGTGGCGGGATCATTGTGTTCTGGTTCGCCGGGTTCCGAAACACCGTGGACACCGACCGACTGCTGGTCGTGATGATGGAGAGCGGCCTCGATCGACCAGTCCGGTTCTGGCTGTTCGCGGCCTGGCTCTGCATCGGCAACAGTCTTCTGGAAGAATTCGTGTTTCGGTGGTTCGTCGACTCAAGGCTGAAGATCCTGGGTCTTCCGTCCTTCATCGCGATCCCGATCTCCGCCCTGATCTTCACCATCCATCATGTGATCGTGCTGGCCGCGTTCTTCGACCTCAGGATCGTCGTCATCGGTTCGGCCGGAGTGTTCATCGGGGGTCTCATCTGGTCGGCGAGCCTGGGGCTGTCCAAGAGCGTGATTCCGGGTTGGATCAGCCACGCTCTGGTAGATCTGGCGATCATCGTGATCGGGGCCTCGATGCTGGGCTTCATCTGAGCATCGGGATCGGCCTCGATTCCGAGGAGTCCCCCGCCACCGTAGGATCCACGCCCGTCAGGTCTCCGACCTCGAACTCCCCGGACCCGGTGCCTCATGACCATCTTCGATCGCATCCTCGCCGGCGACATCCCCTGCCACCGAGTCCACGAGGATGATCACGTCCTCGCCTTCCTGGACATCGGGCCCCTGAGTCGCGGACATCTCCTGGTGATCCCGAAGGAAGCCCGAGCGACCCTCGGAGAACTGTCCGATGACGCCGCCGCCGGCATCGGCCGAGTGCTCCCGCGACTCTGCCGTGCGGTCTGCGGGGCGACCGGCGCGACCGCCTACAACGTTCTTCAGAACAACGGCACGGAAGCACACCAGGCGGTGATGCACGTGCACTTCCACATCATTCCCCGATTCGGCGATCGAACCGAGGGCGCCGGTCTCGACCTGTCCTGGCGGCCGGTCGAAATGGACGAGGACCCCGCCGAGTTGGCCGCGGCCATCGCCGCGGCGATCGACCGGGAAGGCTCAGTCGAGGAAACGCACGAATCCCCAACGTGACGGCACGTGCATGTTGATCTCCCACTGCGGTGTCCAGGTCCAGTTCCGTTCCGGACGACCCTCGACCTTCCGATAGGCGCCGTCGACGACCTCGAGATCCCATTCCACCCGGGAAAAGTTGATCCGCCAGGCATCACCCGCTTCGGGCACCACGCGGCGTCGATGTTCGGCGATCGGGGGGAGCGTCCACTTGGAACCATCCTCACGCGTGGTCGGTGGACGCAGGTCGGCGAACGGAATGGCCAGTTCCACCGTCCAGCCCGAGTCACGGTCGCCCGGCTGATTGATGGTGCCGTCCGCATGAATCGCCCAGCGCAGACCGTCGCTGTCCCACCCGTGTTCCGCCGGCCCCCCAAGTCGATACGGTCGCTGGAGGAAGAGATCGAAGATCGTTCCGATCACGTTGATCTCGATCTCGTAGTACTCGTCGCCGTCACCATCAGGATCGATGAAGACCTCGAAATCATGTTCGTGAAAGACGATCATGTCACGACGGTCGTAGGTCGCCCAGAGATCGGGCTCCTCCATCTCACACCCGACGTACAGATGCGTCGAATCCCACAGCATCTTCAATCTCGTCCGCGCCCACGGGCGGGGCCGGGAATCGCCTTCGATATCCCGAAAGTCACGGCTCCAGTCGGCCGCGGCCCACGGTCCGACCTCCAGCTCGCCGTCGAACTTCGGCTCGACGGCGGCTCGGTGACATTCGTAGACCAGCGGCTCGTGCATGACGGCGACCGTCGGTTGCGAGACACCGCGCGAATCGACGTCCGCGGTGTTGCCTGGGGCGCACGCCATGGGCGCGGCCAGAAGAGTCGAACAGATGAACCGGACGAACCGGCGGTTCAACGCGAAGTGACGTAGGACCGGGAGTGACATCATGTTGGAGACGGTAACGCAGGTCACGATCCGACCCATGGTTTCGGTCCGGTGCCGGCCGTCCGAAAAAAGTTGGCAGAGTGACTTGCATCCCCCCGAACTCGATCCATACTCCTGCCACTGACCTCGGCTGGGTTCGCTCAGCCACGGGAGAGGTCGGGAAATGGGAACAACTCAGAGGCCCTTCACGGTGCCCTTTCCTCGGCTCGGCTTTCATCGCCGACGAGGTGACGAGTGAGTTCCTGTCCCTTTTACAAGGCTGGATCGCTCGGTTCAAGGCTTTCGTGTCGGGTTGGCGGAATGCTTCCGCCGTCTCTATTCGATGTTGGTGCTTCGGCATCACGTTGTCTGATTCGGAGGTCCTTGTGGACCCGACAGCTGTCTCACAGACCGAACTGAAGCTCGTGTCCGATCAGGAACTGATCACGCTTGAGCTCAACTCCCGAACCGGGGAGATCACCGCGATCAGCGGTACCCGGAAAGCGATTCAACAGGCGTCCGATCTCCTTCTTGGCGGACTCCTGAAAGCAGATACCAACGACGATTCAAACACCGACGAGGGAAGACCTTCCCTCCCCGGTCGCGGCGAAGCCTGGACGGACCAAGAAGTCCGGAACCGAGCTCGCCCCAGCAGCATCCTGGCGGCAATACGAGGAGAACGGGAACGCTCCTCTGCCGACTTGCGTCTGACCGATACCGAGCGAGAGCGGGAAATCCGCACGGTTTCGCCAGACGGCCTCTCGACTCGATCAAGGGAACGGGAACTCCCTATCGACGTCGAACCGCACGATCACATGGTCTCCGAAAGAGTCACCGTTGATCACAGTCCACATCCGGACGCACGATCCGGCGGCGATGGGAACGCCGTCGGACCGTGCCCCGCGGTGGAAGAATCGGTTGCAGATGCAGAACAACTCCCCGGCTCCGTGCCGGCATCGATGGTCTTGACGACCGCGATGCGAGAAGCGCACCCCCCACGGTCCCCGGGCGAGGGCGACTTCGCCCGGGGATTCTTTGGGAACGCTCGATCCAGAACCATGTCGAGCGTGACGGAGAACGGGAGCATCAGAATCCTTCCCAGCGTGATCCAGAATCCTGGAAAGGAACCCCCGGTCCATCAGCACGAGACGGACTGAGACAAACCCCTCGCGATCGAAGGAAGACGATGATCGATCGACGGGAATGTTCGAGAGAAGAGAATTCAGAAACGCTCCTGCGTGGGGGAATCACGAAGGAAGCGTCAGATTGAGAGATCGAGTCCGGCATCGCCGGCACCACAGCAGAGGGAATGCGGTCGTACCGCTCGGCGTCAACAGTCGCGACGCCAACGTCTCCAACGTGGGGGACGCCAGAGAGCGACTTTTCAAGACGGGTCGGCGGAGTCCGACTCGAGAGAAAGACCTTCGGACGCACTGTTGTCCGAGACGAAAGGATCTGAGAGATGAATCCCCGAACAATTCTTACCGTGGCCGTCGCCACCGGCATCACCACTGCCGCTTCCGCCGACATCTATGGCGCTTACACCGTCAACTACCAAGTCACCGCTGAAGACTTCGGTGGAGCCTCCGTGACGGTCAACGTCCAGGACCTCTACCTCGCCTCGGATGATGCTGCGGACGTCGCTCTCAACGTCTTCAACCTGGATCTCGTCGACTCGGCCAAGGTCACCTACTTCCAGAGCTTCACCAGCACCGGCTGGATCGCCCAGAACGCCGGTGGTCCCTTCGACGCTCCGGCCCTTCGTCGAGCCGACTCGTTCGTCACCATGGGCGGCTTCGACCAGGACGTCCTGCTCCCCGCCCAGGCCCCCGGTGCCGGCGCCGGTACGGGCATCGACCCGAACTTCGGTGGTAACTCCACGAACTACCCCGGTGACCTCGCCGGTTGGTACAACGGTTCGCCTCCGAACCTCAACGGCCAGGTCGGCCAGGTCCCCCAGGGGCCCGGCGGCAGCTTCGGCCTCGGTGTCCTGATCGGTCGCTTCGCCTACGACGGCGACTTCGATCTCACCGATTCGACCCTCGAGGTCACCTGGAACCAGGGTCTCGGCACTCCCGGCGTCCAGGGCGGATTCACCGTCAACGTCCCGGCCCCCGGCGCGTTCGCCTTCCTCGGCCTCGCTGGCCTCGTCGGCGGACGCCGACGTCGCTGAGCAAGCCAACGGCGTCGACAGCACGCCGAAGAAAAACCGGTGACGGGCGGAGGCAGCTCATGGCCGCCCGTCACCTTCCAGACCTGGCACAGGTCGAGAACCCGGTCGCTCCGGGATCGGGAACCCCCGGAGCGACCTTCTGGTTCTCTCGGATGAGAACGTTTGAAGATCGACGACCGAACACACCCCACGCCCTTCCCGGATCAGATTGGACGAAAGAACCCATGAAGAACCTCAAGCATCACTCGCTGCTCACTGCGGCAGCCATCACCGGCATCACCGCCACCGCCTCCGCCGACATCACCGGCGCCTACGTCGTGAGTTACGCCGTCACGGCCGCCGACTTCGGTGGAGCAGAAGTGTCCGTCAACGTTCAGGATCTCTATCTGAGCTCCGACGACGGTGCCGACGTCGCCCTCAACGTGTTCAACCTGAGCCTGGCCGACACCGCCCAGGTCGACTACTTCCAGAGCTTCACCAGCACCGGCTGGGTCGCCCAGAACGCCGGTGGCCCCTTCGACGCCCCCGCCCTGCGACTCGCCG
>NYWY01000066.1 GCA_002685335.1 Planctomycetaceae bacterium | reverse complement strand
TTGCCTGAGGAGTTACCGCCGCCCTTGCTGCGGCGACGACGACGGGACTTGCTTGTCATGGTGTAGACGACCTGAAGTGGCCGGCCTGCGACGCTTGGAACTTTGGGGCCCGACCGGGATCGGGACGCCGTGCGGATCCGATCGGATCCTCGAGCACGGCTCGGCAGGCGGCGTGTTGTTGGTGTGGGATTCGGGGGACGCCGGAGCGGTTCCCGAAGGTGCATGATGATCCGCCGGGCCGCTCAGGTCAAGCGACCGGAGCGTCCGACCCCGATTTTGCATCACCCACCGAAGTCGAGGAGCGCCCGATGGCGGACGCCGCCGCGAACCATCCCCGGCCGCGATGCCGTGGATGGGGCCGGAACGGCTTGAAGGGCGGTTTCGGGAGCATCGGGTCACCGACCGTCCATCACGCTCCGCAATGCCGCGACGACCGCGGACTCGAGGGCGGCGACGGTCGAGTCGTTCTCGATGATGCAGGTGGCGCGCCGCCGCTTCTCCTCGATCGGCCACTGTGCGGCTTCTCGTCGCCGAAGTTCCGATTCGTCCCAGCCCCGGTGTTCGGTGACGCGGGCGAGCCGCGACGCCCACGGTGCGTCGACGAAGAACACGGCATCGCAGGCTTCGTCCAGTCCCGCCTCGAACAGCAGCGGGGCGTCGATCACCAGCGCCACCGCGTCCGCCGGAGCGGCGGCGAATCGCGCCTCGCGGAGTCGGTGCACCGCGGGATGGACGAGTGATTCGAGACGACGACGGGCGTCGTCGTCTCCGAAGATCCGAGCCGCGATCACCGACCGATCGATGCCGCCGCCCGGCGCGACGACCTCGTCGCCCCACCAGGAACGCAACGTCTCGACCACCGCGGGATCCGCGAGCACCTCGGCCGCGTCACGATCGGAATCGCTGATCACGCATCCGGCCGAAGCGAGCGCGGAGGCCACAACGCTCTTCCCCGCGCCGATGCCGCCGGCGAGACCGATCACCGGGACTCGTCGGGTCTCGGTCATTCGACGATCCGCGTCCAGGTCGTTCCCTCCGGACCATCCTTGATCGCGATGCCCATCGCGGTCAGTTCGTCGCGGATCGCATCGGCCGCCGCCCAGTCCTTTCCGGCCTTGGCGTCGGTCCGCGCCGCGATCTTCGCCTCGATCCGGTTCGCGAGGTCATCCGCTTCCGGCGCCGACTGGACGACGTTCCGGTCGAGCACGCCGAGGATCCCGTCCATTCGAACCAGCGCCGCAAGCTCCGCGGCCGCACGTTCGGAGGAACCGGACTCGGCCCCGTCCTCGAGCCGGCTCGCGTTGACCGCCTCGTTCAGGACACCGATCGCCCGGGCCAGGTTCAGGTCGTCGGAGACCGCCTGCTCGAAATCCGAAAGTGCCGACTCCAGCGGGCCGGGCCCGTCTCCGGGCGCCACGCGGCCGTCCGCGAGCCGATCTCGAAGGCGGCACCAGCGGTCGACCATCCGGCCGCAGTCCCGCAGGCCCTGCATCGTGAAGTTGGCGTTCTGGCGGTAGTGCGTCCGAACCAGTTCGAGCCGGAGCGCCGCCGGCGTCACGCCCCGCGCGAGAATGTCGCGGACCGTGAAGAAGTTGCCCCCGGACTTCGACATCTTCTCGCCTTCGACGACGAGGTGCCGGGTGTGGAACCAGTACCTGGCGAATCGCTCGCTGCCGGAGGCTGCGCAACTCTGCGCGATCTCGCACTCGTGGTGCGGGAAGATGTTGTCCTCGCCGCCCGAGTGCAGATCGATCTGACCGGCGTGCGGCCCGTCCGAGGCCGCGAGCAGGCCCTGCGCCATGGCGCTGCACTCGAGGTGCCACCCCGGATAGCCCTCGCCCCACGGGCTCGCCCACCGCATCAGATGCGACGGATCCGGCTTCCAGAGCAGGAAGTCGGCCGGATGGCGTTTCGCGGCCTGGTTGGTCGACGAAACCCGACCACCCTCGCCCGCCCGGAGCGCGTCGACGGTGTTGCCGCTCAACCGGCCGTACGCCGGGAAGCTGGCCACCGAGAAGTACACGGCGCCATCGCCACCGACGTAGGCATGGTCCGCTTCGATCAGTCGCTCGATCATCGCGACCATCTGCGGGATCCAGCGGGTGGGCCGCGGCATCAGCGACGGATCCTCCACCGCGTCTTCGACGACGCCGAGCCCGAGGATCCGGGCATCCTCGATGAAGGCGTCGGCGTAGAAATCCGCGATCGCGTTGGGATCGTCGGGATCCAGCTCGGCGCCCTCCGGAAGCTTGCCGGATTTCTTGGCCTCCTGGAGTCTCTTGCCCGCCACCGCCATCTTGTCCTCGCCCCCGCCGTCCGCCACCGCATCGTCGGTCATGTGGCCGACATCGGTGATGTTCATCACGTGACGCACCTGATGACCGAGAAACTCCAGCGTCCGGCGGAGGACGTCGGCGTTCAGGAAGGACCTGAAGTTGCCGATGTGTGCATAGTCGTAGACGGTCGGACCACAGGTGTAGAAGGTCACGGGGCCGTTGGGATCGATGGGTTCGAAGTCGACCTGTCGTCGTTCGAGGGTGTCGTGGAGTCGAAGTGGCATCGGCCGTTCCGGTACGGATCGAGGATCGAAGCCGAGGCCCCGGTGGGCCGCGACGCTGGAAGGCGTATCCTACGACCTCGAGATCCTGTTCCGGTGCCGGGAGCCCGAGTCCAGATGCGCATCACCATCGTGCTGGGACCATTCAAGCCGCCGCCACCCGCCCCGAGCGGTGCCATCGAGAAGGTGTGGTGGAAGCTGGCCGAGGTGTTCTCCCGCCAGGGACACCAGGTGGTCGTGGTCGGTCCGGACCACGCCGATCTTCCTCGAGGATCCTGGATCGAGGGGGTGGAGTACCGGCGACTGCCCCTGCTGGACCGCGGCCGAAGCGTTCGGGGCGACATCATTCGGGACTTCGGGTGGTCCCGGCGCGCCGCCAGGCTGCTCCCCGACGCGGACGTGACGATCACGAACTGCTTCTGGCTGCCCTGGCTCCTCCGATCGCCCCGCAATCCAATTCGCCGCCGGATCGGCGTCCTCAACATGCACGTCCAGCGATTCCCGAAGGGACAGATGCGTCTCTACCGCGGCGTCGACCGCATCTCGACGGTGTCACAGGCGATCGTCGACGGGATCGTCCGTGAGCGACCCGATTTCGCGGAACGGGTCGCCCTCATCGGCAATCCCGTCGATCTCGCGACCTTTCATCCCCCGGGCGACGCGGCGGGCGGTTCCGAGGCACCCCGCATCCTCTACACCGGCCGAATCCACCCCGAAAAAGGTCTGCACCTGCTGGTCGAAGCGTGGCGTCGACTTCTGGCATCAGGCCGGACCTTCGGACTCCGGCTCGTCGGTCCCGCCGATCTGGGCGATGGTGGTGGCGGGCCCGAATACGTTCGCAGGCTCCGATCACTCGCGGGTGACGCCCCGCTCGAGCTTCCCGGCGGGGTCTCCGATCCCGCCGCACTCGCCGACGAACTTCGAGCCGCGGATATCTACTGCTACCCATCCATCGCCGCGAAGGGCGAGGCATCGCCCGTGGCACCCCTCGAAGCGATGGCATGCGGCCTGCCACCGGTGGTCGCGGACCTGCCCCAGTACGCCGCCTACATCCGGGACGACGAAACCGGGCTGGTGTTCGCACGCGGGGACGAGGAGGTCCAGCGTCTGGAGGCGGCGATCGATCGCCTCGCGAACAATCAGGAACTGCGGCGGAGGCTCTCCGGTAACGCGATCGAGGCGGCCGCCCGGTACGGAATCGAAGAGATCGCCACCGCGTATCTCAAGGACTTCGAGCGATCGGCCGACGAACTCCGGAGAGGACGGCCCGAATCTTGACCACCCGACCCAAGGATCGACTTCACCGGAAGCAGGACGACCAGGCCAGCGCCTACGCCAGCCCGTGGTCGCTTCGCGAACGCCTGGGTGTCGCACTCTTCGCGGCCACCTGGACGATCCTCTGCCGCTGGACGCCGAATCCCGCGAATGCGTGGAGACTGCTGGTCCTCCGGATGTTCGGGTGCCGGATCACCGGGCGGCCCTACGTCGCGGCTTCCTGCCGCATCCGCGTTCCGTGGCAGTTGGAACTCCACGACCGCGCCTGTCTCGGGCCGGACAGCGAGGTCTACAACCTCGGGGAATGCGTGCTGCGGGCGCGATGCACGATCGCCCAGGGGACCTACCTCTGCGGTGGAAGTCACGATCTCTCCGTTCCCACGCTTCCGCTCATCGTCGGCCCGATCGACGTGGGCGAGGATGCCTTCATCGGGGCGCGAGCGTTCATCATGCCCGGCGTGACCATCGGCGAAGGCGCCGTGATCGGTGCCGCCGCCGTCGCGGTGCGTGATGCGAAGCCGTGGACCGTGACCGTGGGCAATCCAGGGAATCAGATCGCGATGCGGAAGTTCGACCGACCTTCCACGGACACCGGCGCCGAAGGCTGATCAGCCCTCGGCCGTGTCTCGCTCGTTCTCCAACTCGATGATCTTCAAGCGGATCTGGAAGAAGTAGATCCACTTGAGGAGCGCGAAGCCGAATCCCGGAAATCCGTCGAGCAGACCGAACCGGAGGAAGTAGCTGACCAGGAAGTAGCCCGGGGCGAGCCACCAGCGGCGGATCGCGCCGTACTTCCACCGCTGCCGTCGGGTGAAGTAGGACTGACCCGAACCGCCGTCCTCGACGAGCTTCGCGTACCGCTTCGCCTCCCAGGACGAGTACTCGTTGTGCTTGCTGATGTAGGACTCGAGTCCCTTGTAGTCGTCATGGTCGATCGGCGCCGAGATCTTGCCGGTGGTTCCCTCGAGGACGGGATGCTCGTGCACCTCCATGTCGAGATGACTCCATCGCTCCTCGTCGATCCGCTCGTATTCGCCGCTGCCGGCGCGGATCAGCGCCAGTTTCGTGAAGGCGGTGCCGTGACGAAGGTACCGGCCCATGAAGTAGTTGTGGTACGAGAGCCACATGCCGTCGTGCGGCGTGTCGGGGAGCCGGTTCGCCAACTCGTCGCAGAAGGCTTCCGACACGTACTCGTCCGCGTCGAGGAAGAGGATCCACGGCGTGTCGAATTCATGATGACGGAGCACCCAGTTCCGCTTCTTCGGGAACTGCCCGTTCCAACGGAAGTCGACGACCTCCGCGCCGTGCTCGGCGGCGATTTCGCACGTTCGGTCGGTGCTTCCGGAGTCGACCACCACGACCTTCGCGAATCGACCCAGGCGACTCAGGCACGCGGGGAGGTTCTTCTCCTCGTTCAACACCGGCACCACCACGGTGACCGGAAGATCCCCCGATGGCAGCGACGGATCCATCGGCTTCGGAAGTCGCGGTGCCCGGTTGAGCCGGAGCTCCCTGATCTTCAGCGAGATGAGGAATTCGTAGGCGCTGATGAACAGGCTGAATCGCAGGCCCGTGGCCCCGTCGAGGAATCCCCTCCGCCAGACGTACATATAGAGGAACCGAAACAGCCAGGGCGCCGGCAGAAGGTGGTAGATCTTCTGTTTGAACCAGCGTCGACGCTGAAGCGCATTCCCGAAGAAACTCGACTCCAGACCGGACGCCGGCGGGCCCGCGGCTTCGCGGCCCCGGAGGATCTCCTGCGCCTCGAGGCTCGAGTAGCTGTTGTGCTTCGCGATCGAGTGCTCCATGCCACGTCGATCGTCGTGGATCATCGGCGCCTTGAGGTACGCGACCTCGCCGTCGACGACCATGTGCTCGTGGACCGCCCGGTCCTCGTACTGCGCGGTGCCGCGCTTGAACAGCCTCAGGTTCCAGCTCGGGAAATAGCCGCAGTTACGGATCGGACGATTGAGGAAGTAGAACAGCCGATTCAGGTAGAACGCCGACTCGGGGACGTCGGCGACATCCCGCGCGAGCACGGATTCGATCTCCGCACGGAGTTCGGGCGTCACGACCTCGTCGGCGTCGATGATCAGCGTCCAGTCGGCCTCGAACGGGAGATTGTTCAACGCCCAGTTCTTCTGCGCCGCGTATCCCGACCAGTCGTGGTGGACGAACGTCGCATCGGTGGAATCGACGATCTCCCGGGTCCGGTCGGTCGAACCACTGTCGACGACGAAGATCCGGTGCGTCCAGCCCTGGAGCGCCTCGAGGCAGAAGCCGATGTTGGCTTCCTCGTTCTTGGTGATGATGAGGACGTCGATCACGCGATCTCCAGATCTGGCAGGCTCGCGGCCATGACTTCTCCGCAGGAGGCGAACCGGTACCTCGACAGGATCGAATCCAGTTTCGCCGCGGTGCTCGAGAGACCGACGTAACACTTGAATCGACGGGATCTCGACATCTCCACCACCGGACTGTCCGGCGCGAAGTCGCGAGGATGAAGATACACCACTCCCGGTATGCCTCGACGATTCAAGGCGCGGAAGCCGCGATGTATGAGCCAGGCCGGAAAGAGTCGGAGATATCCGCCGCCGGAGAATCCCACGCGCTTCGGACCAATCCGCATCAGGCTCATCGGAAGTTCCGGGATGGTCCTTCCCGATGGCGCACCCGTGAACCGGTGCGGCCGCTCGGTGCAGGGATAGCCACCGTTCTCGCGAGCGACCGGGAACAGACTCGCGTCATATCGCAGGCCGGCATCGAGGAGGACGTCGAACGCCCATTCGGTTCCCGGCGTGATCGAGAAGCTCGGCGCGCGAAAGGAGGTCACCTCGACCCCGCCGGCGTCCTGAATCACCCCGATCGAGCGGGCGAGATCCTCTCGGAAGGTGGCCGCGTCGAGATCGCAGACCTTGCGATGCCAGTACGAATGCGTCCCGATCTCATGTCCGGCCTCGGCCACCCGCCGGACCAGCCCGGGATATCGATCCGCGATCCAACCGAGGAAGTAGAAGGTCGCGGAGACGCCGTGCCGTTCGCAGATCTGGAGGATCTCCTCGGTCCGGTGCTCCACGATCGACGGGAACGAATCCCACTGCCTGGTGTCCGCGACGGCATCGATCTCCACCAGATGGAACCAGTCTTCGATGTCGAAACTCAGCGCATTCAACACCTCGCTCGCGACTGCGGGCTCGACGTCGGGACGGGGCTGGTTCGGATCTCCGGTCATCTGTTCGTGAAATCCCGATGCTGTGGCGTGACTCGTTTCAAACGAGCCGGTGTCCTCTTTCGCGGAGCCTTCGCAGATCCTCGGGTGTCGGCATCGAGAAGTGCGTCGACTCCTCCTCCGGGTTCGGAATCAACGGCGGGTCTCCCGCCTCCACCAATCGGACGCATTCGAGGATCGCCTCCGCCGCGAGGTCCTTCGACCGGGCCATCACCTCCTCGAGCGAGTCCCATGGATTGAGGCGGTAACTCTTCTGGACGAGGATCGGACCGTTGTCGAGCTTCGCATCGACGAAGTGCACCGAGACGCCGCCCTCCTGCTCGCCGTTCGCCAACGTCCAGAAGCTGGGCATGAGTCCTCGATACTTCGGCAGCAGCGCGCCGTGGCAGTTGACGATCCCCTTGGGGGTCTGCTCCCGAAGCTTCTTCTTGTAGAGCTGGGTGCCCGAGATTGAAAGAATGAAATCGACCTTCTTCTCTCGGAGATGCGCGAGGAACGCATCGCTGTTCACGTCGACCGCTTCGGTGACCTCGACGCCGTACTTCCTCGCGACCGCTCGAACGGAATGACATCGCTTCGTCGACCTCAGCCAGTCGTTCTCGATCTTGCCGAGAATCTTCTTGACGAGGTACTTGCGCAACTTCCACTGGAAGTAGCCGAACCCATAGAGCCGCCGCAGCTCCATGGCGGTCTCGAAGACCGTCCGCTTCCCCTGGGCGACGCTCTGGATGTTCACGCCCGCGGTGGTGTCGTGATGATCGCGGAGGTACTTGTCCAGCACCTTGGGCAGGAGGAACGGTTCGTTCTGTATGAAGACGTACTTGATCACGTGCTTGAACTCCCGTTTGATCTGGTGATTCCGGCATCCCCGGCGAGCGATTCGAGCAGCTCCCGCCACGCCGCGAAGCGGTGCACGGCGCCGTGCTCTTCGATCAATGAATTCCGCGCTCGCTCGCCGGCTCGAACGCTGGCGGCGGGATCGTCGGCGTAGCCGCGGACGATCTCGACCAGCGCGTCGACGTCCCCCTGCCGGACCGACGCCCCGCACTCGTTCTCCACGATGACCCGGGAGATCTCGCTGCGTTCGTCGCCGATGAAGATCGCCGGCCGACCCGCCGCGAGGATTCCGAACAGCTTGCAGGGGACCATGATCCCCTCCACGCCCTCGAGCAGGCTGACCAGATGCGCATCGGCGGCGCTGAGGAGTTCATCGAGTCGTTCACGGGGCTGGTAGGGCGCGATCACGCAGGTCGACTCCAGCCGCTCCTCCCGGACGAAACGCTCGACCTCTTCCTTCTTCTTCCCCCCGCCGACGAAGGCGAAGCGGACCCGATCGTCGCCTCTGAGCTCGCGGGCGGCGTGGAGAAAGGTCTCGACGTCGTGGCCGATCCCGAAGTTCCCCGAGTACATGATCAGGGTTCGATCACCGATCCCCCACTCGCGTCGATAGGGATTCTCGTCGCGGGGTACCGGCTTGACCTCCTCCTGATCGCTCCAGACGCCGATCATCCGGATCCGATCTTCGGGGACACCCTTGCTTCGAACGAGATCGGCCATGCATCGCCCGAGCACCACGTCCGCATCCGCGGAACGGAGGCACGATCGATTCACCCACTCGAAGAAGCGACTTGCGAGGGATCCCGATCGCATCACACCGCAGGCGATCGGAAGATCGGGGTAGAGGTCCATCACCCAGTAGACGAACTTCGTTCCCTTCACGAAGCGCAGCATGCGGCCGACCACGGCGATGAAGGGGGGGGTCGTGAAACACACGACGACGTCATGGCGAGGCAGAAGCATCGACTTGACGAGCGCCGCGAGATAGAACAGCGCGAAGTCCGCGACACGGGCGATGATGCCCGCCTTCCCGAACAAGGATCGACCGACCCGGTGGATCTCGATGCCGTCGACCATCTCCTTCCGGTCGAGTCCGGCACCCTTCTGCCCGTAGATCGATCGCGAGGCGATCACACTCACCTGATGTCCGTGCCGGACGAGATCGCGCGCGAGATCATGCCCGTGCTGGGCCGTCGCCGCGACGTCCGGATAGAAGACCTGGTTGATCAGGAGAATCCGCATGTGATCAATCCGCCGAGTCTGCTTCCGCGGACTCGATCTCTTCGCGGTGTTCGACGAACCAGTCGATCGTCCGCCGGAGTCCGTCCTCGAATCCCACCGTGGCCTTCCAGTCCAGTCGGGCGGCCGCGGTCGTCGTGTCGAGGCAGCGGCGCGGCTGGCCATCCGGCTTGGTGGCATCCCAGCGAATTTCGCCCTCGAAGCCCGAGAGCTTCGCGATGAGCACGACGAGCTCGCGAATCGTGATCTCCATGCAGGTGCCGAGGTTGATCGGCGTGGGTTCGTCGAGGACCTCCGCGGCTCGAACGATGCCCTTCGCACAATCGTCGACGTACAGGAACTCCCGGCTCGCGGAACCGGTTCCCCAACACTCCATGTGATCGTCCCCGGCATCCCGCGCCGTCACGCACTTTCGAATCAAGGCGGGGATGACGTGGCTGGTCTGGGGATGAAAATTATCGAAGGGACCGTAGAGGTTCACCGGAAGCACGTAGGCGGATTTCAGCCCGTATTGGCGGTGGTACCCATCGAGCATCACCATCGCCGCCTTCTTCGCAATGCCGTACGGGGCGTTGGTCTCTTCGGGGTAACCCTCCCAGAGATCCTGCTCCTTGAACGGCACCGGCGTGAACTTTGGATACGCGCAAATCGTGCCGACCTGAAGGAACTTGAACGGGCGATCACCCGACGCATGGATCCGGGCCTGTTCGATCAGATTGACCGCCATCGCCATGTTGGCGAAGAAGTACCGCCCGGGATTGGCTTGATTCGCCCCGATGCCGCCGACCTCTGCGGCAAGGTGGAGCACGACATCCGGATCATGGTCCCGATAGAGCCGAATCGCGGCCTCTTCGTGCACCAGGTCGTATTCGCGGCGTCTGGGAACGATGATTCGACCTGCACCGCCGGCCTTCAGCTGGGCCACGACCGATCGGCCGAGAAATCCAGCGCCGCCGGTCACCACGACTGTCTTGCCTGCCAGATCCATGGAACCTCCGATGATCCTGCGTTCGTAGAGTGCACCTGTCATCGACCTTCAGGGGGCCTGGCGTCGATGAATCCCGCTGCTCCCGCCCAGATGATCGATTTCGACGAAAACCATGCTCGAGACCACGGGAACTCCGCAAGCCCCACTGCCGGAGGGCCGATACTACTGTTCCCAGCGAGCGGTCAAGCGATCCTCGAGATGTGTCTCGATCCGGATCAAAGCCGCAGGAGTCCCCGATGAACGATCAGCACCGCCGCCGAGCCCTCATCACCGGCATCACCGGCCAGGATGGAAGCTACCTCGCGGAACTTCTTCTGGACAAAGGTTACGAGGTCCACGGCATCATCCGACGATCCGCCAGTTTCAACACCGAGCGAATCGACCACATCTATCAGGACCCGCATGATCGCGGCGTTCGCCTGAAGCTCCACTACGGTGACCTCTCCGACGGCTCGGGCCTCATGCGGATCCTGCAGGAGGTCTCGCCCCACGAGGTCTACAACCTCGGGGCCCAGAGTCATGTCAAGGTCAGCTTCGACCAACCGGAATTCACCGCGGACGTGGTCGGCACCGGAACGCTTCGGCTCCTGGAGGCGGTCCGCAGCGAACAGGATCGATTGGGCCAGCAGATCCGCTTCTATCAGGCATCGAGTTCCGAGATGTTCGGAAAGGTCCACGAAGTCCCGCAGCGCGAGACCACGCCCTTCCACCCGCGGTCGCCGTACGGATGTGCGAAGGTCTGCGCCCACTGGATGACCGTGAACTACCGCGAAAGCTACGACATGCACGCCTCCTGCGGCATCCTCTTCAACCACGAAAGTCCTCGTCGCGGCGAAACCTTCGTGACCCGGAAGATCACCCGCGCGGTCGGCCGAATCAAGATGGGGCTTCAGAAGAAGCTCTATCTCGGGAATCTCGACGCGATGCGCGACTGGGGCTTCGCCGGCGACTACGTCGAGGCGATGTGGTCGATGTTGCAGCAGGACAAGCCCGACGACTACGTCATCGCCACCGGCGAGATGATTTCGGTTCGACGATTCTGCGAGCTGTGCTTCGACGAGGTGGGGCTCGATCCCGACGAGTTCATCGAAGTCGATCCTCGGTACTTCCGGCCCGCGGAGGTCGCCGAGCTGCTCGGGGATCCCACCAAGGCCCGTGAGCGCCTGGGTTGGGCGCCGAAGACCAGCGTCGAAGAGCTCGCTCGCATGATGGTCGAGAACGACCTTGAGATCGCGAAGCGGGAGAAGACGCTTCTCGACGCAGGGCACACCGTCGCCGGTCGACCGATGGGCGAATGAGAATCCGATGTCGATCGACACCCCCATCACGCTCTTCGGTTTCCTGATGGTCTTCGCACCGTTGGCGGTGATTCTCTACAACTATCTCGTTCTGGGTGACGACCTCATCACGGCTCGCCACCTGTTCCTCCTCGGCTGCGCCAAGTTCTTCGGCGTCGCCGCGTTGACCACCGGAATCACCAAACTGTATCGGGGCAACCACCCGTTCTCCGACGTGTTGCTCCTGTTCACGGGCACGGCGATCTTCTTCGTCATGTTCTGGTGGGCCTACAACCGCTGGAATCTGCCTTCGCGAATCGCCGCGTCGCGTTGGCGAAGGTCGCCGTCGCCGAACGTGGCCGGAGTCCTGTTCGTCGGCAGCATCGGCCTCTTCCTCGGTCTTCTCGCCTCGGTGCTTCCCGTCGATATTCCGGTCATCGGCCAGATCACCAACGTCCTCGGCAAGCTTCTGCCCGCGGCGAGCGTCGCACTCTTCCTGTTCTGCTGGCTCCGAAACCCGGTCAACATCATCTTTCTCGCCGCCACCGGCTTCGCATTGATGCTCGCCGTGTTCGTGGCGCTCTTCGGCGCAGGGCGTCACCCGCTCTTTGCGGCGCTCATGGCCTTTCCGATCACCTGGTACTGGGCGCGGTGGCGATACCAACGCCCTTCCGCCACCATCGGCCGAATCCTCGCGCTCGGCGTGGGCGCCGCGATCGTGATCCTCGCCTACAGCGGTTTTCGCCACGATCACATGGGCGAAGCCGATTCGGGCATCGCGATGGACCGGATCAAGCAGTTGCTTCGATTCGAGATCGACACCGGCGGTGACGCCGAGAGCGCCCTCCGCGAAGACGCCATCACCGTGTCGTTGCTGTGCATCGAGGAATTCCATCGAAATGGTGAACCGGAGTACTTCCACACGCTCTGGTACGTGCTCAGCAATCCCGTCCCTCGACAGTGGTGGCCGAACAAGCCACAGGCGGTCGGGGAGAGCCTGCCAGAGAACCTCGGTGAGTTCTCGGATGGCTACGTGAATTGGGGACCGGGGATCATCGGAAACGCGTTCCACGACGGCGGGCTCTGGATGGCGGCGATCTACGGCCTGGTCGTCGGTGGCGTCTTCCGGATCTTCGACGACCTGCTGCGCCGCCAGCCTTCGAATCCATGGCTCATCGCGATGCTCGCGGCCATGAGCCCCAAACTCGTGGCGTACAGCCGAGGGGACATCGCGGTCTACACCGTCGAGCTGCTCGGCCTCGCGATCCTCTTCATCGTCATCCTCAAGGTCACGGGGCTCGCCTTCGGGTCCACCGAGGAGGACGAATTCCACGTCGTGGACGATGACGAGGGCGACTGGGATCACATCGAAGAGACCGCGCTCGACTGAGATCGAGACGATTTCCGTCTTCCTTCCGGGGGGATCACGATCCACCCGACCGGTCGCACGGGGACCATCGCGGCGACCAACTCGAGCCCGTCGTACGGTGGACCCACCCGGGCACCATCAGACCACGAGATCAACGGACCGACGAATGTGGTTCGTGGACCACGCGATCAAGTCCCTGGTCGACGACGGATCGTCTCGATGTCACCGGGTCGATGACCCAGCCCGGACGCGGCCGATGAAGCGGTCCTGCGACTCGGGACGGGGACCGGATCGCTCGAGGCGATGTGAGTCTCCGAACCAACTACCGACGGCTGGTCAATCGCCGCCATTCGCGATCGAGACGCGACGTGCGGATCGTCGAGCTCGCTCCACCCAGTCCGCGGGCTTTCCCGTCGAGGTCTGGATGACCTTGGATCGCCCGTTCGGGTCCTTGCGACGGACCGCGATCGACAGAATGCGGTTCGGGACCACGCCCGATGCGTTCGAAATCGGATCCACGTCGGTGCCCACGCGTTGGATCGAGGCGTTGGCACCCGTTCCGGACGTCACCCCACCACCCGAGCCACGTGGCTTGATCTCGATCGATCCGGACGACCCCGCCGCAGATCCACCGCCACC
>NYWY01000065.1 GCA_002685335.1 Planctomycetaceae bacterium | reverse complement strand
TCGAAGATTCTCGGGTCACGTTCGTTGCGCCGATGGGTCCCATTGGGATCCTGCCGCCACATTCGACCGATGTGCCCGTCTCCGTCGAGATCCTCCGGGCCGTCCTCGTCCATCAGACCGTCGCGGTCGTTGTCCGTCGGTCGAAGTCCGCTTCGATTGGAATTGGGCGTGTGGGCATCGCGGAACCAACCGGCTCGCCCGTCGGGATTGACCATGGGCACCAGATAGAAGGCATGTTCATCGACGAGTTCGCGGATCGCCGGGACCTCGTCGTACCCCTCCAACAGGTACCACGCGGTGTAGAGCACGGTCTCGGCCGCCTGGACCTCGTTGCCGTGGATGTTTCCGTCGATCCAGACGCCCGGTTTGGCGGAATCGGGCCCGGTCTCGGGATTGTTGATGGTGAGGAGCCACATCTCCCGTCCTTGATCGCTCCGTCCCAGCGACTCCAGGCTCGCGAGCTCCGGATGCCCCTCCGCGAGCCGTCGCATCGCGTCCGACATCTGATCGAAGTCGTAGAAACGGTTGAAGGCGATGTCCACCGTCGCGTCCAATTGCTGCTGGGCGGCCGCGGGGGTCGAGAAGAGGGCCAGGGCGCCGAGGAGCCAGGCCCCGGACATGATTCGGGTGGGGTCGAGCGTCATCGGTCGTCTCCCGGGAGGGTGGTCGTGATGGTCGGCACGTCGATGGTGCGAAGACCGAATTGCGGATCGTCGAGGATGATCCTGACCGGCTTGTACGGCCGCCGAATGGTCCAGGAGACCTCTCGCCGACCGCCGTCGGCGGGCAGGCCGTCGATCAGTTCCTGACGTGATCCCTGAAGGATTCGATCAGGATCGATCTCCAACGCGACTCTCAAGGGGCGGATGGCCCGATTGGTCCGGGCCATCGCGGTGCGAAGCGGAAGGCGGCCGTCGTTTCGAACCGCCATGCGAATCCTGACCACCCCGCCTCCGAGGTCGCGCACCTCCGGCCCTTCGATCACCAGGCGAGGCCGCATCGACGCGAGATCGGCGAGGAAGGCCGCCTGTCCCGCCGCCAGACCGTCCAATTCGGACACCGGAGGGTTGACCGTGAATCCAGCGACCATCCCACCGATCTCGACCGGGCCGAGATCCGGATGATCGAACGAACGCCACTCCACGAAACCCGCACCGTCTCGAACCGCATCGGACCAGGCCAGCCAACCCGCGGCCTCCGGATCCGAGGGGGCGGGTGATTCCGAATCGGTTTCGGCCCCGGCTTCCGCGTCCGGTGATTCCGCATCCTCTTCGGGAGTGTGATCCGGACGTCCCCAGCCGGTGGTCGCGAGGGTGGGGATGCCCCGATGAGCGTACAGCCAGGCATGCAGGCTTCCTCGATCGTCTTCGTCCGAACTTCGAACCTGTCCCGCGTTGATCTTCCATGACGCCTGCAGCCGACGATGCATCGCCTCGTCCCCGGCATCGATCCCGATCGGCGTTCGACCGCTCTCATCCTTCTTCTTGAGATCAGGCATCGCGACCGCGGTGTCGTGGGGACCGAAGACCAGGGCTCCCACGATTCGCGGCCGATCGAGCACCAGCTCGGCGAGGGCGAGGGCCTCGGGTTCGCTCAGGGGATATGGACCACTCACGGCGTCGTGTTCGGTGAAGAGGTGCATGAAGTTCCGATCGATCCGGACCTCACCCACCCCGTCCTCGGCGATTCGGCCGTCTCGATCCTGATCCATGCCCTCGATGAACATCGCATGGGTCGCACGTTCGCCTTTGGCGCGATCCGGCGTCTTCATCAGCCGGGATTCTCCGGGATCGGACAGGTGCGTCGCCGGATGATCCAACGGGGGATCGACCAGTCGCATCATGGAGATCACGCCGTCGCCGTCGAGATCCCGCGGGCCGTCCTCGTCGAACAATCCGTCGCGATCCGCATCGACCCGACGGGAACCACCTCGCCGGCCATCATGGACGCCGTTCATCAAGGCCGCGATTCCGTCGGGGTTCGCCCGAGGAATCACCAGGAACGTCACCTCTTCCAGCGTGTCCCCGTGGTTTCGAAGCAGCTCCTCGGTCAGCCGCACGGCGTATTCGGTACCCGCGGGATGCAGGGCATCGAGTCCTCCGACCACCAGGATCATCGGCCGGTCATCGGCGACTTGGAGATCCGAAGAGACGGTCGCCACCCACAGCGGACGTCCGTCTCGACTGGTGCCGTAGCGATCGACCCGGACCCGGTCCGGGTCGGACTCGGACCAGGCTCGAATCCGCCGCTCGCAGTCCTCGTCTCCGAGATACCCATCCCACGGGGTCGGGGGTCCGGATGCGACCGCGGCGGTCGCGAATCCAAGGAGTGTGAAGAACGCGGATTTGATGATCATGTTCGTTTCCGATTCCAAGGCGTCGGTTCTCGGTCAGAGCTCGAAACGCACCGACGCGTCGTCCATGAGATAGAGGCCGACCAGCCAGTTCTCGACCAGATACGGCGACACCAGGAGACGCCCGGTGAGCGTCCCGTAGTTGATCGAATGACGCTGGGCCGGCGGAATCGCCTCCGACAACGACACTTCGAGGGCGTCGTAGGGAGTGGGGGGGATTCCGATGCAGCATCCGTCCCACTGATTCAACATGACCAGCAGCTCCGAGGTGTCGGCGCCGCCGAGAGGAAAGGCCACGTACCCGTCGATCCGGATCCACTGTCCGTCCAGGGCGGCGACGCGCTGGGGCATCTGACGTTCACCCAGGCTCGGTCGATATCCCTCCGCCGCGCTGGCCAGCAGTTCCCAGCTCACCCGGTAGGGGTCTTCCTGCGTGCCGGACCCGCGAATCGTGAAGTCCCCGTCCGCCACGATGGCATCGTCGACCTTGAAGAGTTTTCCGGGCTCCACCGTGGCCTCGGGGATCTCTCGATCGAGGCCGAGGGTGAGCGATGGCGTCCCGGGCGGAACCTCGATCGAAGGCGTGGGCTCGGCCTCGGGATCCGTCGGTCGTTCCCCGCGGCCCTGGTCGAGGTCGGCCACGAGGGACGCCGCATCGATCACCGGTTCCGGTATGTCGGCGAGGTCGGGCAGCAGGATCCGGTCACCGAGTTCGAGTTCCCCCGCCGCCAGCAACGGATTGGCGTCCACGATGCGTCGCCAGAGACGTTCGTCTCCGTATCGACGTCGAGCGAGTTCGGGCAGGGTGTCCGCATCGGTGAGCACCCACGAGGTCGCGTCGATCCGATCGTCGGACGCGTCGGAATTCGAATCCGTCGAACTCGAAGCCGCTCTCCCGGTCGTCGGCGTCCGAGGCTTCGCCGGGACCGGGGCGATCACCGGACCGGACGACGACCTGACCCCCGTCGGCCGTGATTCACCCCTGGCCAACAGCACCGCTGCAGCCAGAAGCAACCCCGCGATGATGGCCCAGACGAACTTCATGGAATTGGCTGAAGGGATCCGAAAGTCAAGGAAGGTCGCATGATATCCGCCACGGAACCACCGACGCGGTCTTCACCGACGATCAATCCAGTGGCCGGAGATTGTCCGCGACCGGGGTTCGATAGGCCCGGATCGCCGGCGCGAGTCCGGCGACGCCGGCCAGCAGCACGGTGAAGGCCGCGACCAGGATCGCTCCGCGAGCGTCGATCATCGGCTCGATCACCACTCCGGTGCGGGCCGCCAGCAATTCCGCCGCGATGTCTCCTCCTGCCACGGCGAGGATGACGCCGACCAGGGCGCCTCCCATTCCGACCATGGCGCTCTCGGTCAGCACCAGACTCAGAACCCGGACGCGGGTGCATCCGAGCACCCGAAGCACCGCGATCTGACGACGGCGAAGCTCCATCGAGTTCCAGAGTGCGAGCATGACGCTGCAGACTCCCGAGACGAGGATCCCGGCACCCAGGGCGATGAAGACCGCATCGAGATCGGCCACGATCCCGAACAGGTTGTCGACCTGGGTCGAGGGTGATGCCACGGTCACCGAGGGATCCCGACGAAGTCGATCGAAGGCCTGCTGCACGATCGCGGAGCTGCCACGGCCGGCCCTCACCGGCGTCCGAAGCAGGAGCCCGGTGACCAGACGGTCCGCCTCCTCGAGGTCGTCGACCGAGGTCGGCTCCGGCCGCCCTTCGGCGGCCCGACGGTCGAAGGCGTGGACCAGCCAGCCGCCTTCGAGATCCGCGACCACCACCCGGTCGTGATGCGTGCCGCTGGGCTCGAGGATTCCAACCACTTCGAAGACCACTTCATCGTGGACATGCCCCGCTTCATCGCAGTGCACGTGATCGTGCCCGTGATCGTGTCCGTCGTCCGTCGTCGAGGATTCGACTTCGGCATCGACCGCGAGATCCAACGGCGGTTCGACCGGAGCGGTGTTCTCGCGACTCCTCCCCATTCCATGGGTGAGGTAGAGACGGGATCCAAGGTCCATTCCGGTCTCTCGAGCCACCCGACTTCCGAGCACCACCTCGAAGGGGCCCTCGAAATTCCGGCCACGGGCGAATCGCCAGGGTTCACCCGGCGCCGGTTCGAAGACCGTGAGGAAGTCCGGCGTGGTCGCGACCACGGGATGTCCGAGGAACGAGTCCCCGAGCTGGGTGGGAATCGCCATCGCCCACGGGAACCCGTCCACGATCTCGCTGATCTTGGACTGCGAAAGCGGAGCCCTCGGCGGATTGGCGTAGAAGAGACCGTTGAGCACGGTGACCAGAGGACTCGCCTCCGCGCTCACGATGAGGTGCGCGTTGCCGACCCCTCGGGTGAAGCTCCGACGTCCGGCCTCCCGCAGGCTTCGCATCGACAGCAGCAGGGCGACCGCGATCGCGATCAGCAGCATGGTGACCAGGGTCGAGGTGGGGCGGGATCGGAGCGATCGTAGAACCAGACGAAGATCGGTCATGCGGACACCCTCCGTTCGGTGGCGATGAGGTCGTCGAAGTCGATCCGACGTTCGAACGCCTCGGCGAGCGAGGGGTCGTGACTGGTCAGCACCAACGCCGCACCACGATCTCGGCAGGCGTTCTGCAGCAACTCAACCGCGGTCTTCGCATTCTCCGGATCCAGAGCCGCGGTCGGCTCATCCGCGAGAATCAGGGCCGGAGTCGCGGCCAGAGCGCGAGCGATCGCGATTCTCTGCTGCTGGCCCACGCTCTGCCGTTCGACCCGGGCATCGGGCCGATCGATGCCGAGTCGCGCGAGAAGCTCATCGGCTTCGACCGCGTGGTTCCGATGGGGGACTCCGGCGAAGAGCATCGCGGTCGCCACGTTCTCCCGGGCTGTGAATCCGGGCAGCAGATGGTGGGTCTGGAAGATCATTCCGATTGCGGACGCTCGAAGGGCATCCCGGGCCGCGCCGCCCAGACCGACCAACTCATCCCCGGCGACCCGGATCGATCCTCCGTCCGCGTTCAGGAGTCCGGCCGCCAGAAGCAGCAAGGTGCTCTTTCCGCAGCCGCTCGGGCCGGAGAGCAGGACCTGCTCCCCCGGGGCCACCGTGAGTTCGGGCACCAGGAGCTCGAAGCCGTCGCGTCGGTGAAATCGGAGTTTTCGGATGTTCAGGGCTGCGGTCATGCGGACATGCTACGACCCGAAGCCGGCCGAGGACACTCCGGATCGAGCTTCTTCGCATCATCTGGATCGACGGAACGTCAAGTACGAACCGATCACCGACCGATGACCGTGAGCATGAGCCGCTCTTCTTCGCGTCCAACCGGATCATTCTCGTCGATCAACCCGCCGCCGTTCTTCAGGTTCTACCTGGGGGGAAGGTACATCTGGCTGCTGACCGCGATGATGATGCTGCTGATCGTCGGACCCCTGATCGGTCGATTCGACATCATCCAGAGCGGACTCTTCGTCGGCGACTTCCTTCTGGGACTGGTTCTCCTGGCCGCCGCCGCGACCTTCTTCGCATCCCGCGCCCATTTCGTGGTCTGCCTCGTGCTCGCGGCGATCGCGGTCGGCTGTGGCGGGGTCTCCCGGATGGTCGAGGATTCGCCCGCCCTGGTCCTGAGTCTGATCGGGCACTCGGCGGAAACATGCCTGCTGGGTTACATGACGCTCCTGATCGGGGGTGACATCTTCACCACCGACGAGGTCGATACCGACACCATCTGCGGCTCGATCTCCGTCTACCTCCTCATCGCGGCCCTCTTCGCGGTGGTCTACACCATGATCAAGCGGGTCGACCCGTCGAGCTTCCAGATTCCCGCCGATCTCGTGGCGGTGGATTCGAGTCTCGGGCCGGATCGACTCATGGCCTACTTCTCGATCACCACCATCACCACCCTGGGGTACGGAGACATCACGCCCCGGGCGTCACTGGCCCGATCCATCGCCAATCTCGAAGCCCTGATCGGGCAGATCTATCTGACCGTCCTGGTGGCCCGACTGGTGGGGCGGAACATCACTCGATCGGTGATGTCGAAGCAACCGCCGGTCGACGCCGAGGCCACTCGCGACCAGCCATGATCGAGGTCAGGCCAGAAGCCCCTCGACCACTCGTCCGTGGACGTCGGTGAGCCGGAAATCCCGGCCCTGGTGCCTTCTCACGATCCGCTCGTGATCGAAACCCAGCATCCGCATCACGGTCGCCTGAAGATCGTGCACGTGGACCGGATCCCGGACGATCCGAGCCCCGAATTCACAGGTCTCCCCGTGGACGATCCCGGGCCGCACCCCGCCACCGGCCATCCAGATCGAGAAGCAGTGAGGGTGGTGGTCCCGCCCGAAGAAGGTCGATCCGTTCCGGCGTTCGTTCATCGCGGTTCGACCGAACTCCCCCGACCAGATCACCAGCGTGTCATCGAGCAGGCCCCGTTCCACGAGATCATCCAGCAGCGCCGCGATCGGCCGGTCGGTCTCGCGGCACTTCTTGGGAAGCTGGTTCACGATGTCATCGCTGGGATTGGTGCCGTGCGTGTCCCATCCCCAGTCGAAGAGCTGGACGAAGCGAACGTCGTTCTCCAGCAGCCGCCGCGCCAGGAGACAGTTGTTGGCGAACGAGGCCCCACCGGGCGTCGCGCCGTAACGCTCGATGTCCGCGGGATCCTCCTTCTCGATGTCCATCACTCCCGGAACCGCGGCCTGCATCCGGAAGGCCAGCTCGTACTGGGCGATCCGGGCGAGGGTCTCGGGGTCACCGTTCCGCTCGCACTGCATGGCATTGAGTTCCGCCAACGCATCGATGGTCGCGCCGCGGGTCGAGCGATCGATGCCCGGAGGATCCCCGGTGAACAACACCGGATCACCGCTGGATCGACACTGGACGCCCTGATGCACGCTGGGCAGGAACCCGCTTCCCCAGACGCTCTTTCCGGCGCTGGGAGTCTTTCCACCGGACACCAGGACCACGTAGGCCGGGAGGTCCCGATTCTCGGTGCCGAGGCCGTAGCTGATCCAGGACCCCATCGACGGCCGCCCCAACCGCGGGGAGCCGGTGTAGAGGAGCAGCTGGGCGGGGGCGTGGTTGAATTGATCCGTGTGCATCGATCGCACCACCGCGATCCGATCCGAATGCCGCGCGAGACCGGGCAGGAGTTCACTGATCTCGGTGCCGCTCCGACCGTGCGGCGAGAACGCGTACGGGGAGGCCAGAATCTCGGGATGCCCCTTGATGAACGCGAAATTCTCGGGATCGAGCAGCTCCGGAGGACACTCCCGGCCGTTCCATTCATCCAGCAGGGGCTTCGGATCGAGCAGGTCGTGATGAGGAGGACTTCCCGCCATGTGCAGGTAGATCACGCGTTTCGCCGTGGGAGCGAAATGGGGACGGGACAGATCGAGCCCCCCGGCTCCGAACGGCCCGTCGACTCCCGCCGCCGCCGCCAATCCGGGGATTCCCGATTCCGCCGCCGCCCAGGCCAGTCCCACCGCACCGATGCCCGCGGTCCCCAGTCGGCCGAGAAAGGCCCGGCGAGTGGTCGACAGCAGATCGCCGCGCTGGAGTTCCTTCCGAAACCGAGCCTCGAGTTCCTCGTGTCGATCAGGCATGAGCCGAAACCTTTCCGCCCGGGGGCGTCTCAACCACGGGTCACGAACTCGTCGAGATTGAGAATGACGTTGCACACCACCACCATCGCCGCGAGTCCAGCCGGATCCCGTCCGTCGGTGGCGTCGATCCGGGCCGCTTCGAGGAGTCGGGCCACCGCGTCGGGACGTTCACGAAAACGCGTCTCTTCGCGACGGTGGAGTTCCCGCAGGACGTCGAGCTCCGCATCTTCGGGCTCCCGCGAAAGGGCGCGTCGGAATGCATCCCGAAGAACGAGATCCCTCGAACCGTCACCCGCCGGGGTGGAGATCAACGCGAGGCCGCCGGCCGCCTCCACGAACGTCTCGTCGTTCAACAGGACCAGCGCCTGGAGCGGCGTGTTGGTCCGGATCCGCCGCACGCTGCACGTCTCACGGCTTCCGGCATCGAAGGTGAGCATCGCGGGATGCGGCGCGGTTCGTCGCCAGAATGTGTAGAGCCCGCGTCGGTAGCGATCCTCATCGACCGCGGTGGACCATTGGTCACCGCTGTAGACCACCTGCCAGACGCCGTCGGGCTGCGGGGGGAAGACCGGCGGACCGTAGAGTTCCGTGGTCAGTCGTTGCGAGACCGCAAGGGCCGAATCCCGAAGGGCCTCGGCTTCGAGTCGGAAACGCGGGCCGCGAGCAAGCAGGTCGTTGTCCGGATCCTCGGCCCGGACTTCGGGCGAGGCGGCGGACGACTGACGATACGTGGCACTGGTGGCGATCTCCCGACAGAGCGCCTTGTGGCTCCAGCCCTCGTCCATGAACCGACGGGCGAGATGATCCAGCAGTCCCTGGTGACGTGGCGGCACCCCCTGGGTGCCGAAGTCCTCCTGGGTCTCCACCAGACCCCGACCGAACAATCGCTCCCACACCCGGTTCACGTGGACTCGGGCGGTGAGGGGATTCCGTTCATCGGCGATCCACCGCGCCAGATCGAGCCGGTCGGCTCCGATCTCGTCGCCCGGGGCGATCGAATGGAGAAACGCGGGGACGCCGGGAATCACCGGGCGCCCCGGACTTCGCCAGTCACCCTTCTGCAGCACGTGGGTCCGTCGACGATCCTCCTCGGCTTGTTCCCGAAGCACCGGAACCTCGATCGCCAGATCCTCGATCGCCGCCGCCGCCACTTTCACCCGCTCGAGTTCCGCTCGCGACGGCCGGGAGGCCGCGATCCCGGACGGCCGGACCGTCGCCGCCCAATGTGATTGGAGCAGGGTGGTCGCATCCGGATCCCGTTCGTCGCCCGCGAGCACCGCGGCTCGAAGCGTCGCAGAAAGATGACGCCCTCCGACCTCGGCTTCGGCGGTGATCCAGGAATCCGCGTCCCGTGACCAGGCTGGCGGAGAACCGTCCGCCCGCACGATGCTGACCGGACCGAAGTGCGCCCCGCCACCATCGGATCCACCCTGGAGCGAACAGGCCAGCCCGATGATCCCGACCCCCGATGCCAGGTCGACGTCCCGGGGATCGAAGACCAGCGACGCCCATTCACCGCCCGAGGGAAGCCCTCCGAGTCGCCGCCGGGAACCCGTGCCTTCCTCGCCCCAGGGAAAATCGGATTCGCCCCAGTACGCCCGATGCTCCCAGTCCCCGTCCGTCGCTCGAACCTGGATCATGACCGCCGCCGGCGGATTCCGGGGATCGATCCGGACCCAGACCTCCAGCCGATCACCGGACTGGATCACGGGTCGGGCGGACGGTGCGAAATCCTCGATGTAGTGCTGCCGGAAGGTGTCCGGTCCCGCATCGATCCGGCGGGCGCGGTGCCATCCCGGTGGAGGTTCGACCGTGTCGTCCCACGGAAAGTCATCGGCCACCAGTCCGTCTCCCGCGATCACCGCGGGCGGGCGGACGTCGGCGAGGAGGGGAACCCGGCCCGGGGGAATCCCCGTGGCATCGGTAGATTCCCGCGTTCGCGAACCGGCGGCGAGCGCGACTCGGATCCGGTTGCGCTCGAGCACCCGACGCTCCGCCTCGAGTCCCTCCCGCCGAATGCGGTCCGGGTGGGAGAGGTAGGCGAGCAACGGCTGCTCGTCGTTGCGGTCGGCGTCCTGGGTGGTGTTGAAGAATGCGAAGAGCCGGTAGTACTCCTCGGTCGAGATCGGGTCGTACTTGTGGTCGTGACAGGCGGCGCACTCGGCGGTCAGCCCCATCCATGCAGTGAGCGTGGTGTTGACTCGATCGGTGACCGCGGCGATCCGGAATTCCTCGTCCCGGGTACCGCCCTCGTCGTTGGTCATGGTGTTGCGATGGAACGCGGTGGCCAGCACCGCATCCTCGTCGACTTCAGGAAGCAGATCACCCGCGAGCTGCTCGATCGTGAAACGGTCGTAGGGCAGATCCGTGTTAAACGCGCGAATCACCCAGTCCCGCCAGGGCCACATCGTGCGGCGACGATCCGCCTCGTACCCTCGAGTGTCGGCGTAGCGGGCCACGTCGAGCCAGACCCGGGCCCACCGTTCACCGAAGGCGGGATCGAGCAGCAGTTCATCCACGAACGCCTCGTAGGCCGCGGTCTCTCCGATCCGTCCGGCCAGGGCGATGACCTCCCGGAGTCGTTCGGGCGACGGGGGCAGACCCACCAGATCCAGCGAGACCCGTCGGCACGCGATGGCGAGTTCCGCGGGAGGATTCGGACTCACTCCCGCGTCGCGGTGGGCGGCGGACACGTAACGATCCAGATCGCGAATGGCCCAGGAACCCTCGACCGACGGAGGTGGGGGGGAGGCTTCGGGGTGGACCCAGGACCAATGCGTCTCGTAGGGCGCCCCCGCGGCGATCCAACGTTCGAGAATTCGGATCTCCTCGTGATCAAGCGGGGTTCCGGCGCCCGGGGGAGGCATGACCGACTCGGGATCTCGGGAGAGGACGCGGGTCAGCAGACTGCTGGCAGCCGGATCTCCGGGCACGATCGCGGCCCCGCCTCGACGATCCCCGATCGCCTCGCCCCGTTGATCCAGCCGAAGATCAGCCTTGCGGGCCGCGGCGTCGGGTCCATGACAGGCGAGACATCGCGCCAGGATCGGCCGGATCTCACGGTTGAACGACGGCACGGAATCGATCCCGGGATCGTCGAATCCGGCGATCGCGATGGTGCCGGGGACCAGAAGCAGGAGCCACGCCCCGGCGATCCGAGCCCTTCCGGACACGCTGGTAAGGATCGAAGGCGTCGGAGGCATCGAGTCGAGTCTATCGTTCGCGGTTCAAGGTTCGAAGAGAAACCCGGTCCTGACCCGAGCCTCCCCCGTCCGCCCCGAGAAAGGAATGATCGTGTCCACCTCTCCCGATGTCGCAAATCCCGCCCAGGATCCCCTGGCGGAGGCCCAGGTGGACGTCCTGATCGTGGGAGCGGGACCGATCGGACTGGAAACCGCGGCGGAACTCCAGCGGCGGGGGATACGGACGCTGAATCTTGATCGCGGCCCCATCGGCTCGCAAGTGGTGAATTTCCCCCCCGGGGTTCGTTGGTTCAGCGGCTCGGAACGAATCGCGATCGCCGGGGTGCCACTGGAGACCACCACCCAGGAAAAGGCGACCCGGGAGGACTACCTGTCCTATCTGCGAATGGTGGTCGGCCTTTTCAAACTGCCGGTCCGGACCTTCGAATCGGTGGAATCGGTGGAGCCCGCTCGTGACGGGGCCGGCTTCATGGTGCGAACTCGGACCCGAAGCGGACTGCAGCGCCGGATTCAGGCCGGACGAATCGTGTTGGCCATCGGCGGGACCGCCCGCCACCGCCGGTTGGAGATCCCCGGCGAGGACCTTCCACACGTTCGGCGCGAAGTCGGAGAGCCCCACTGGGGGCACGGCCGCCGCGTGCTCGTGGTCGGTGGTCGGAACTCAGCGGCGGATTCCGCGATCCGACTCTGGCGAGCCGGGGCCCGGGTGACGATCTCCTACCGCGGCCCGGAGGTCCACCCGCGAATCAAGTACTGGCTTCGTCCGGAGCTCGCATCGTGCATTCGAAGCGGCCTGATCGACGCGAGGTTCGGAACCGTCCCGGTCGAGATCACCCCGAACGGCGCGGTGCTGGAGCACGTCGAGCGCGGCGACCGCGAAGACGTCCTCGCGGATGACGTGCTGATGCAGATCGGCTACGAAGCCGACGGTTCGCTCTTCGAAGCGATCGGATGTCGACTCGACGGCGATGAGATGGCCGTCGTGCACGACCCCGAAACGATGGAGACGTCGGTCCCCGGCATCCACGTCGCGGGGACCGCGGTCGCCGGAACCCAGGGAAGATTCCAGGTGTACATCGAGAACTCCCACATCCACGCCGTGAGGATCGCGGCCGCGATGTCGGGAGAGGCGGCCCCGGCGACCCCGGTGCTTCCGGAACTTCCGGAATCGTGACTCCGGATGTTCCCGGGTTCAGGAGTCCCGTTCGCCACGGGCCTTGCGCAGCTTCTTGCCCAATCGCTTGAGGCGTCGGCGTCGACGCCAGCTGTTGATGATCAGGCCGAACGCGAGGGTGGCGCTGGCGAGGAAGCCGGCCATGCCCAGATACCACGTCAGGCCCTTGCCATCGCTCGCCAGCACCAGGATGCTGCTGGCCATCACCAGGGATGCGATGAGCACCGCGTAACCAAGACGCTCCGACGCATCCTCGACGCTCGACACCAGGTCCTCCATCGAGACCAGGTCCAGTTGGATGCGAAGTCGGTTCTTTCTCGCCCGCCGCAGCAGCGACGAGAGCTCGGAGGGAAGCGTCTCACCGAAACGAACGAGTTCCACCGTGGCCTCCCGGACCCGCCGGGCCACCGCCCGCGGGCTGAATCGGGCCTTCAGGAGCTTCTCGATGTAGGGCTGGGTGAAGGAGACCAGATCGAATCCGGGGTCGACCTCGGTCGCGACCCCCTCGATCGTGCTCATCGCCTTGATCAGGAGCACGATGTCCGCCGGACAGCGAAGGTCGTGACGACGAAGCATCTGGAAGAATTCATCCAGCACTCCGCCGAGATCGATGCGATCGAGGGGGACGCCGACGAAACGGGACACCAGCCGCTGCACGTCGGAACGCGCCGCCTTGAGATCGATGTCGTCCACGTCGCTGTCCGCGACCGCGATCGCGGCCCGCATCACCATCTCCGAATCGTTGCGCACCACGCCGTAGACGATCTCCGCCAGATGAAGGCGGGTCATCTCGTCGACGAATCCCGTCATCCCGCAGTCGATGAAGGTGATGGACCCGTCATCGTGGACGAACATGTTTCCCGGGTGGGGATCGGCGTGGAAGAAGCCGACCTCGAGGGTCTGGTGAAACACCGCCCGGGACCCGTTCTCCACGATCGCCCGCCGGACCTCGGCGGAAAGTTCTTCGACGTCCAATCCCGCCAGCAGTCGCCCGGAGGCCATGTCCTCGCACAGACAGTCCCGGGTGGTGGCCTCCCAGTAGATCTCCGGGAAGGTGATCGCCGGATCGTCCGCGAACATGGCCGCCAGGCGTTCGGTCGATCGAGCCTCGATCTCCAGGTCGGTCTCCCGCGCCAGCTCCCGCGCGAATTCCTCGACCGTCTCCAACGGATCGAAGCCGAGGTTGGGCAGGTGCTCCTCCGCGAGCCGGGCGATGAACCGCAACGCCTCCATGTCACCCTCGATCGTGTCTCGAACGCCCGGTCGCAGGATCTTCAGGACGACATCCCGGCCACCGTTGAGAACCGCACGATGGGCCTGGGCCATCGAGGCCGCGGCGAGCGGAGTCTCGTCGATCGATTCGAACAGTTCGTCGAGCTTCGGGCCGAGACTGGATTCCAGGGCCGACCGGATCTCGGGAAAGGGAATCCGCGGACAGTCGGATTGGAGTCGTTCGAACTCCTTCGCCCAGATGTCGGGGACCAGATCCCGCCGGGTCGAAAGCACCTGGCCGAGCTTGATGAAGGTGGGTCCGAGTTCCTCCATCGCCCGTCGCAGTCGAACCGCGGTGGGGAGCCTCATCAACTCGGCCTCGTCGTGGCCGATGCGGGCCTTGTCCAGAAGCGATGCGACGGTGTCGCCGAGCCCGATCTCACCCAGGAAGCCCGCGAAGCCGTGGCTCGCGAGCACTTGGACGATCTGGTTCCAGCGACGGAGATTTCGAAGGTGGTTGCCGATCACCACTTCATCCTACGACGCGGGGATGATCGATGTTGAGCGAACCCCAATACGGGAACGCACCGACGGGTTCGGTGCGTTCCCGGTGAGGAGTGTCCGATGCGATCGGACCTGGATCGGCCCACATGTCGGGAAACATTCGCATCGGGCAAGATGGGAATCCTGTGTCCGGAGGAATTCCGGGATCGAATCAGTCGAAGTTCTCGTCTCCACCCTGGTCCTCGGGCTCATCGCCGATCTCGCGTTGGGCATCGCGGCTGGACTGCTCCAGCATCCGGCGGAGGTAGGCGTTCTCACGCCGCGTCGCTTCAAGGTCGAAGACCAGATACTTGACGCTCAATCGAAGGTAGTCGAGTGACTCCTGGAGCTCGGCGACCGAGCTTCGGATCCGCTCACGGCGGTCCGAGACCTGCTCCGCGGCGTTCTCCGTGGCGTCCGGTGAACCACCCTCGGGCATGGTCTTGATCCGGTTCATGAGCTCCTGCATCTTGCGCTGGAAGGTGAGTTCATCCATCTCTTCGTATTCCTTGGCTGGGGCGACCGGGCATCGGACGCCGCATGACCAAGAGATGCCACCGAAAGGCATGGTCGCCCAGTCACCGGGGCGGGGTTTCGGTGTGACGAGGCCACCGCCGACGGCGCAGGGCGCACAGACGGAATCATCGGAGATGGTTGGATGCAGAAGCGACGGTTCCCGGACCGGCACACATCTCGACCGCGGCGATCAGCGGGCGGGGGCGGCCTTTTTCAGGCCACGGCGAGCGGCGGGGGGGGCTTCTTTCAGCAGGATTTCAATCGGATCCCCGGCCTTGCGGCACTCATCGAGCGTCCGGGCGAGAATCTGATCCCGTTCCCACGACCACCGATCGAAGAACTGCTCGAGCTCGTGACGGTTGAAACGGCTCATCGGATCGTCGAGCCCGCTCTGCGCAATCGCCCATTCGATGAGCGAACCGCCGTTTCGATTGAATCGATAAAGCGTGAAGATGAACTGAAGTCGACTCCGCGCGGCCATGAACGGATCCGCCGCTCGTTCCGGAAGGGAGGTCATCGCATCCTCCGGCTTGTGCTTCGCGATCTGGCCGAGCCATCCGGTCTCGTGGCTGGCCTGGCGATCAAGCAGGGTGTCACCCTCCTTGATGATCGCCGCCTCGTCCTCGATCACTTCGAGTCCCGCGATGCTCGCGAGCACGGTCTTGGTTCCTTCGTTGGGGAACTTGATCCACACCCGCCGGTCGGGCAGACCGTCGCGAGTGATGAGTTCCACCTTCGACACTTCGCCGATGCCCCACTCGGGCTTTCCGGGGTGCCGGACGCGTTCACCGGGCTTGTACTTCACAGACGCCACTCCGAGATCCGGAGTCGATTCGATCGACGGTCCGGATGGGAATCGGTCGGCGAGGACGGGCGTCTTGCCACGTCATCGACGGCGGTGGTTCGCGTTTCCCGGGAACAGCCCGGTCTTCGCGACCCCCACGCATCGCATGCCTGGAATCTCCAAGGCAACCGCCGACAGGGGCGGAGCGACGCGTCGTTGGATTGAATTCACACGTGACGTCGGGCGGGATCGGCAACGCCGTTTTCCAAGGACGATGCATCGCCCTGACGCCGTACCCAGTGTACCGTCGCGAACCCATGACGAACCACTCCCCACGCGAAAACCTCCCGGCAAAGGCTTCCCGCCTGGCCCGGGTCGCCTTTCTCGGCGACCTCAATGGCGCCCCGGGACGGCGGGCGCTCACCGAGCGGGTGGACGCCCTCCGGACTGATCACCAGCCCGACATCCTGATCGCCAACGCCGAAAATCTTCGGAACGGCTCGGGTCTGAACCCCGATCTCTACCGCGTTATCCGCGATCTCGGGGTCGATGCGATCACTCTGGGGGATCATGTCTATCGAGATCGCCGCATCGTGCCGCTGCTCGAAGACCCCTCCGAACCCGTCTGCCGGCCGGCGAATCTCTCCCGACACTCCCCTGGAAAGCGGTGGGTGAGGGTTCCGATCCCCGCGGAAGCGGGGGGAGGAGAATTTCTCGTCTTCTCCGTTCTCGGCCGGGTCCTGATGAACCTTCCGGCGAACGATCCGTTTGAAACCGCCGATTCGGTCCTCGAGGCCAATCCGGGGGTGGCCGGCTCGTTCGTCGATCTCCACATGGAGACCACCGCCGAAAAGGCCGCGGTGGCCTTCCATCTCGACGGCCGGATCTCCATGGCCCTCGGGACCCACACCCACGTTCCCACCGCGGACGCTCGCGTTCTTCGAGGCGGCACCGCCTTCCAGACCGACGTCGGCATGTGCGGGCCCTACGCCTCGATCATCGGTCGCGATCCGGAGCCGGTGCTGCGGAACATGCGAACCGCGATCCACACGCCCTACGTGATGGGCGCCGGCGACGAGCGACTCTGCGGCGCTCTGGTGGAGTTTCGCGCGGGTACCGGCAGAGCCTCCCGGATCACGCCTTTCCAGTACGCCCTGGACTCCTGAAGACTCCTGAGAAATCCTGGGCACTCCCGGGAGTCCCGCGGATTCAATCTCCGAACCCGCCACCCCCGGGCGTCTCGATCACCAGGCGGTCGCCGGCCTGCAGGTCGAAGGCGGCGATGCCCTCCAACGCGTCGACCCGCGAATCCGCCCGCACGATGCGAGCCAGGCCGACCGCCCCTGCGCCGCCACCATCCAGACCGTACGGCCGTTCGATTCGATGCTGGGCGAGAAGCGACCCGCGAAGCGGACGCGTCGCCTCCAGTTCGCGAACCACGCCGTGGCCACCTCGCCGACGCCCCGCGCCACCGGAAGCCGGGCGGATCGCGAATCGACGAAGCCGGATCGGGTAGCGGGACTCCAACACTTCGGGATCGGTGATCCGCGTGTTGGTCATGTGGGTGTGCACCGCATCGCAGCCGTCGAAATCCGGGCCCGCACCGGAACCCCCGCAAATCGTCTCGTAGTACCCGAAGCCCTCATCTCCGAGAAGCAGGTTGTTCATCGTTCCCTGGCTGCAGGCGGCGGCGGCGAAGACCCGAAGGAGCGCGTCGACCACCCTCTGGCTCGTCTCGGTGTTGCCGATCGCGACCGCGGGATCCCGGGTCGGATCACCTCCGAACGGAGGATCGAGAATCCCCGGGTCGGCGTGGAGATCGACATGTTCCAACCCGCCCTCGTTGAGCGGGATGGGCTCCGCGGCCACCACTCGAAGCACGTAGAGGACCGCCGCTCGGACCACCGCGAACGGCGCGTTGAGATTGCGGGGATGCACCGCGCCGGACCCCCGGAAGTCGATCGACAGCCGGCCCTCGCTTCCGCGAAGCCGGACTCGAATCGGTGTGCCATCGTCGAGTCGTTCCTCCACCGAACGGTCCACGCCGTCCAGACGCCGGGCGAGTCGGGCGATCGCCGCACCGCATCGGGCCCGCAGATCATCCAGGTCGGATCGGAAGCGCCGGTCCCCGGTCATGGCGTGAAGGGCCACGACCCGGCGCTCGCCCAGTCGATTGGCCGCAAGCTGGGCCCCGAGGTCGGCGAGATTCTCCTCCACCGAACGCGAGGGGTGGACCGCCTCCCGAAGCCGCGCCTCCACCGCATCGAAACAGGCTCTCCCGCCATCGACCAGGAGCATCGGCGGGAACACCACGCCCTCTTCCATCAGCGTGGTGGCGTCCGGCGGCATGGATCCGGGACGCGTACCGCCGATCTCCGCATGATGAGCCCGATTCACCACGTGGGCGATGAGCCGACCGCCGGAATCGAAGACCGGAGTCACCAGGGTCAGATCCGGCAGGTGCGATCCTCCGAAGGCCGGATGGTTGACCAGGATCGTGTCACCGGGTTTCACCTCGATCTCGGCCACCACCGAACGGACGCAATCACCCATCGCCCCCAGGTGCACCGGCATGTGGGGCGCATTCACCACCAGACGGCCTTCGGCATCCACGATCCCACAGGAATAGTCCAGTCGTTCCTTCACGTTCACACTCAAGGCGGTGCGACGAAGCGTCTCACCCATCTCGCGGGCGATCGACTCCAGTCGACACGCCACGATCTCCGTCATCGCCGGGCCATCGACGATCGCCGCCGCGGTGGCCTCTGGATTTCGACGCAACACGTGGCCGCCATCGGGCAGCGGGGCGGCAGTCCATCCTTCGTCGACGACCGTGGTGCTGGTGGCCGCCGAGCGCACCGCGGGTCCTTCGAACCCGCTTTCGGTCACCGGCGGCATCACCTCCACGTCGCGGGGAGGATCCCCCCCGAAGACCCTGATGGCCGCCAGTTCCACCGGTCGCGGCGGGCATTCCCGCCCGTAGCGGAGCTCGAACGCCGTACGGAATCGCGTCTCGATCTCCGACGAGTCGGCGGCGGTCGCCGCATCCTCGAAATCAAGATCGATGGTGGAATCCTGACCGAGAAGACGACATCGCCACTGGCGGCGACGAATCATCGGCGAATCGACCCCGATCTTCCGAGCCCGATCGAGGGCGACGGTCTCGACCGCCGCGAGCACCGCTCCGGGATCCGAGTCCTCGAGGGTCGCCAGCAGGGAGCGTTCGACCACCCGTTCCCTCGCCGCCGCGTCGAGTCCCACGGCGCTGAGGAGCCCGGCATCGCCGGGAACCAGGATTCGATCGATGCCCAGTCGGGACGCGATGCCGCAGGCGTGCTGACCGCCCGCACCGCCGAACGCGACCAGTACGTGATCAGCGGGATCCACGCCACGGCGAGTGGTGATGGTACGGATCGCCTCCGCCATCCGTTCATTCGCGAGATCGACGAAACCTCTGAGCAACGACTCCCCCGAACGCCCGCTTTCCGCGCTGGTGGCGTCCAACGCCCGACGCGCGGCCTCCGGGTCGATCGGCACGCCGAACGTCGACGGATCGGCGCGTCCGAGGAGCAGGTTCACGTCGGTGATGGTGAGTGGCCCACCCGCCCCGTAGCACGCCGGTCCGGGGTCGGCGCCCGCGGAATCCGGCCCGACTTCCAGACGTCCCTCGAACACCCGACAGATCGATCCGCCGCCCGCGGCCACCGTGTGAAGGTCCACGCTGGGAATGCGGACCACCGCTTCACCGACCATGGTCGTGTCACGAAGATCCGCCCGTCCGCCGGCCCGCGCGACGTCGGTGCTGGTGCCACCCATGTCGAAACCGACGACCTCGTGGATGCCGAGCGCGGCAGCCGCGTCGATCGCCCCGACCACCCCGGCCGCGGGTCCGCTCAGCAGGGTCTCGGCCGGCCTCACGGAATCGACGTCGACCAGTCCGCCGCTGCTGGTCATCGCCAGCACGCGGTCGTCGGGACGTCCGGCGAAGGTCCCCAGGCCGAGATCTTCGAGAAAGGATCCGATGACCGGCGAGAGCGCGGCGTCGGCGACCGTCGTCCGCACCCGGGGGACCAGGTGGATTTCCGGCGAGACCTCGGAACCGACCGAGACTCGAATCCCCGGAAGTCCACGCCTGACCGCGGCTGCGAGGCGACGCTCCGGTTCCGGGTCGCGCCAGGAATGAAGAAGACAGATCGCGACCGCATCGATGTGGTGTCGGTCCACCGCCGCCACGATCCGCGGCACCACCTGCGACTCGTCGATCACGTCGGCGGGGCCGTCGGCTTCCAGGTGACGTTCGATCGCGATCACCGCGTCCGGGGCCAGTCTGGGAGGTCGGACATCCAGGGCGAAGAGGTCCGGCCGACTCTGGTCGCCGATCACCGCCAGATCCTCGAACCCCGCGGTGGTCACCAGAAGCACTCGTCCGGTACGACGGGTCAGGAGTGCATTGGTCGCCCGAGTGGTCGCGATCCGGAGATCCACCGGCGGCAGGACTCCACCGATCGGCGTCCGGGTCAGGAGGTGGACCGCCAGTCGTGGGGCGTCGAGCCCGGGATCCACTTCGACCAACGTGCCGTCTTCGATCACGCTGTCGGAGGTCGAGTCCTGATCCACCGCGGGGCTCACGGTTCCCGCATCCGACCAGACCCCGATGATCCGCGAGTCACCCAGTCGACGGATGCAGGCCCCGGCGAGCAGGCGACCGAGGTCGTCTTCGCCCCGGATCGTGACGCGACCGTCCTCGAGGCGTCCACGAAGTCGTCCATTGGAAAGCACCTTGCGACGACGAACAGCCCCACCCGGGAGCAGGGCGATGGCATCGGTGAAGGTCCCCCCGGTATCGATTCGAATGTGCCAGGTCGGGAGGAGGTCCGGTTTCAGCGCTTTCCGCGTGGACATGACGTTTGGAGGATACGCGCTGGGAAGACCGACTATCCTCGGATGACCGAATTTCACCGTCCGGAGCCGTTGATGACCCGCGTCCAGTCCATGCTCTCCGCTCTCGCCACCTCCATCACCCTGGTGATGGTCGGCTGCTCGGACGGTGATTCGGCGTCCGTCACCCCCGTGACTCCCGTGATCCAGGAAGCGCCGACGAGCGTCGCCGGGGAGGAAGCCCGAAGCGTCCCCACGCCGGATGGCATGTTCACCGTGCCACTCACCGACCTGGCGGGGAACGGAACCGACCTTGCGGCCTATTCGGGAAGACCGATGCTCATCGAGGTCTGGGCGACCTGGTGCGGTCCGTGCCGCCGAGTCCGTTCGATCATCAAGGCGAACCGGTCGGAACTGGCCTCGGTCGCGACCGTGGTGGGGGTGAGCGTGGACGAAGGCGGCGGCCCGACGGTCGAGGCCTATCTCCGGAAGTCACCCAGTCCCGGCATGATCGAATGCCTGGTCACGCCACAGTTCCGCGCGGCGATCGCGCCCTATGACACGTCCAACACCATCCCCAAGCTCATCTACGTCGCCCCCGACGGGCGCATCGTCAACGTCTCCTACGGCGTGAACTCGGCCGACTTCATGATCGGCCTCCTTCGAAACCTTCGTGTCCGGGACACCGACTGACCCGTGCCACGCCCCCTCGACGCCGCCTACGCCGCCGCCGCCCTCGCCGCGAGTCCGATCTGGATTCCGCGGATGGTCCGCACCGGAAAGCATCGAACCGACTGGCCGGGTCGGTTCGGTCGGGGCGAGGCCCTGCCGGCGACCGACACCCCCCGGGTCCTGCTCCATGCCGTCTCGGTGGGGGAGGTCAACGCCACCGACCTGCTGGTCGACGACCTGCGTAATGGAAGCCCCGCGATCGAACCGGTGATCGCGACCATGACCGATACGGGATTCGATCGGGCCACCTCGCTGTTCCGTGACCGCTGCCCGGTGGTTCGGTTCCCGTTCGACACCAGCGGAGCGGTTCGTCGCTTCCTCGATCGAGTCCGTCCGGATGCGATCGGATTGGTCGAACTGGAGGTCTGGCCGAACTTCCTCCGGGAATGTCGACGCCGGAGGATTCCCGTCGCGGTGGTCAACGGTCGTCTCAGTGAACGCAGCTACGCGCGATACCGAAGACTCGGACCCATCGCCCGCGGATTCTTCCGCCCCCTCGCCGCGGTGGCGGCGCAGGACGAGACGTACGCCGATCGATTCCGCGGCGTCGGCGTACCCCCGGAGCGAGTCACGACTCCGGGAAGCATGAAGTGGGATACCGCGCGGATCGCGGACGAGGTTCCGGGCGCCGAGGAACTGGCGGCCGCCCTCGGCATCGATCGCGATCGTCCACTGGTGGTGGCGGGAAGCACCGCTCCCGGCGAACACGCGTTGCTCCGCGACGCGATCCCCGCCGACGCACAACTGCTCTGCGCCCCGAGAAAGCCCGAGTGGTTCGACGAGGCGGCCCGAGACCTGCCGGGCTGCGCCCGACGGAGCCGCGGCGACCAGGGTTCCTGCACCGGCCGGTTCCTGCTCGACACCATCGGCGAGCTTCGAGCGGCCTACGGGCTCGCCGACCTGGTCATCGTCGGCCGCACCTTCGTCGATCTGGGAGGCAGCGACATGATCGAGCCGGTCGCCCTCGGCCGGCCGACGATCATCGGACCCGACACCGGGCACTTTCAGGTGATCGCCGGCGACCTCGAAGCGGTCGGCGGCGTGCAGCGATGCCGCCGCGAGGAACTCGCCGCCACCGTCCGATCCCTGCTCGAAGACCGGTCCGCCCGGGACACCATGATCGAACGGGGCCGGGAACTCATCCGAAGTCGACAGGGCGCGACCCGACGGCTCGGAGATCTGATGCGCTCACTCGCGACGTCGCCTCCGGTCACGTCGACATGACCGATCCTTCTCCCCTCGAAGCCACCGACCCCACCGGGGACGAGCCTTCCGGAAACCCGGCCGGCCCGTTCTCCGAACGTCGGCTTCATCGACACTTCCACGAGATCGGACGATCGCTTCCACCAGAGGTCCTGCTAGGCCCGGGCGACGACATGGCCATGGTCGAACATCAGGGGCCGGTGCTCGTCGCGGCGGACCAGGTCGTCCTCGGACGCCACGTCCGCCGCGACGAGTCCCCGTGGGCGATCGGACGCAAGGCGGTCCTTCGGAACCTCAGTGATGTCGCGGCGATGGCGGCCCGTCCCTTCGCGATCGTCGCCACCGCCACCCTCGGTCCCGAGTGTGACGACGAATGGGCCCGCCGACTCCACGAGGGCCTGAACCAGACCGCCCTGCAATGGGGGGCACCGCTGGTCGGCGGCGATCTCGCGACCCATTCGATCCCCGAGGGACCGACGGTGGTCAGCGTCACCATCCTCGCCCGCCCCGGACTCCCCGACGATCGAGTGGTGACGCGGACCGGAGCCCGGGTGGGAGATCTCCTGGTGACCACGGGGCGACTGGGCGGAAGTCTCGATCCGGATGGGGGTGGACGCCACCTCGACTTCACCCCGAGGATCGAGGAAGCGATCGAACTCGCCGGACTTCTCGGATCCGACCTCGTCTCGATGATGGATCTCAGCGACGGACTCGCCCAGGATGCCGGTCGCCTGGCCTTCGCCGCTGATTCGGTCGCCCGACTGGACGCGTCGGCGATCCCCACCAATCCCGGCTGCGACTGGCGACGGGCCGCCACCGACGGCGAGGATTACGAACTCCTTCTGGCCTGTCGGATCCCGCCTCCAGCCGAAGTCCGGGGAGTCCCGGTGACGGTGATCGGTCGGCTTGAGGCACCAAACGAAGGACCGGGCCAGGGGCGGGGTCACGAACCAGCCGGCGCTGTGATGGTGGTGGACGGCCGAAACCGACATCGCATCGATCATCTGGGCTGGGAACATCTTCGTCGCCCGTGAAAGCGGCGATCCACGGCGTCGGGCCCGTACACTCGGGACATGGAAGAAGCCACCCATCTCGTCCGCATGGACTGCCCGCACGAGGAAGCGACCGAACGGATCGGCGAGATCGTGGCCGAAATGGTCGAACGTCCCGCCTGCATCGCACTCGAAGGTGGACTCGGCGCGGGCAAGACCAGACTCGCCCGAGGTCTCGCCCGCGGACTGGGCCTTGATCCGGAGATCATCTCCAGTCCCACCTTCGTGATTCACATCGAACACCTCGGGCGGCATGACGACTCGGCCTGCCTGAGTCACCTCGATGCGTATCGAATGCGAGGGGTCGACGAACTGGAGGCGATCGGGTTCGACGAACTCCTCGAAGACGATCGTCGACTGGTGGCCATCGAGTGGGCCTCGCGAATCGAAGAGGCCCTTCCCGAATCGCGCATCGAGATCCGGCTGGATCACCGCGATCCTCAGACCCGGGGGCTCACATTGCTGGATCTCCGGGACGACCCGAAAGGTCGCCTCCGACTTCGAGAGGCGCTCGAGGCTCGAGCCGGGGCATGGAGCACGACGTTGGGTGGCGTGCGAACCTGCCCGACCTGTGGAAAGACCTGCGAGGACCCCGAAGCCCGACCCTTCTGTTCATCCCGCTGTCGGCTCGTGGACCTGCAGGCCTGGTTCGGGAACGAGTACGCGATCTCCCGTCCCCTCGACGCGAGCGATTTCCTCGACGACTAGGGGGCCGCGGGCCCGATCATCAGGACCTCAGGGACAGAAGCCCCAGTCGACCAGCAGGAATCCGATGTCTTCCGGTCCCACCGATCCGTTGCCGCTGATGTCGGCCGCCGGGTCCGAGGTGCCCCAGGCCACCAACAGGGCTCCCAGATCCGAAGAGTCCACCATGCGGTCATGGTTGACGTCACCCTCGCAGACCGGATAGATCTCGATCTGGGCCCCGGGCGTCAGGTCGCGTCCGTCGAAGCCGGCGAAATCAGGGCCGTATCGCTCCGCCCGGAAGACGGAATTCGGAAAACCACCGCCGGGCCCACCGCCACCACCGCTCGGCGGATTCTGACCCTGGTCCATCGGTCCGCCATTGTCCAGCGGCGTGATGTATCTCCAGACTTCGGTGCCGTCGGGACGCACTTCAAAGAACTGCCCGTCGGCGCCGGAACAGATCAGCGTGTTTCCATTGGCCAGTCGTTCCGCACCCGAGATGTAACTGGAATAGAAGTCCGAAGGACTCGACGCGGTGTAGATCCACTCCGGTTCCTCGGGCCCGAAAGGCAGACCGTTTCGCAGGTCGTAGGTGCCGTTCCGAAGAAGGGGAGGTCGGATCTGTTCGATCGAGCTGTAGTCCGTGCCCGGTCGGCCGTTCCCGTTGTTGAAGATCGTGATGCCCGGATGGCCCGGCATTCCGGGGCGGATCCACTTGGGATCATGCTGGCCGAAGAGCTTCTGGTCGGCGGAGCCGCCTCGCTCGTAGGTCGCGGGATTCCCCCAGCGGTAGAGCAGATCTCCCGCGGGTCCTGCAGCCTCCTGCGTGGTGGTGTCGTGATCGATGATCCAGATCTCGTTGAAGCTCCGGGAGCTGATCACGATCTGGTCGAGTTCGGGGTTGTAGTCCAGCCCGTTGCAGTGCAGCCAGTCCGAGGAATTCCCCTGGCGGTGATTGACGTCGATGCGATGGGGGTGATCGGCGGGATCACCGTAATTGGGACGGGATGGATCGTAGTCCTGGACCAGGTGATCCCACGCGTGCCATTCCCAGACGATCGTCCCGCCGGAACTCCCGGTTGGCTGCACCTCGATGATCTTGTCGGGCCAGAGCGAACTCCCGAAGGTCCCGGGAATTCGTCCCGCGGCCAGGACCGCCGACGACGACTTGGACTCCCAGGCGATGGCGAGGATGTTTCCGTTCGGGAGTACCTCGATGTCGTGATGCATCCGGTAGGCGTTGCTGATGTGACTGAAGCTCCACTCCAGTTGGTCGTCCCAGCTTCGACGCTCGATCCGCCCCCCGGCCGCCCCGCCATTGATGGAACTGCTGGTCCCCGGATTGGCGGTTCGGATGAGATCCCCGTCCTCGGTCAGGTAGACCGAATTGGCGGCTCGATAGGAGCTCGTCCAACGATTCACCACCCGGCCGAGTGAATCGATCAGGAAGGTGTCGGTGGTGGCGGTCAACGGCGCGAAGAGCGTGTAGCCCGGTTCCGTCGCACCATCATCACGGATCACCCCGATGGTGTTGCCGTTCTGACTCCACGCGGACGAGACCATCGTCAGGATGGTGGTGAGCGCGAAGGTCGAGGATCGATGGAACGTCATGCGTTCGTCTGCTTTCCAATGGAGAGAAACGGATGGAACGAGGAGACGGAGGAATCGGGCCCGCGTTTCAGGAACAGGAGCCCCAGGCCGCGGCGAGCAGGCCGAGGTCGGCCCCACCGACGGTACCGTCGCCACTCAGGTCCGCCGCCGGATCGTTGCTGCCCCAGACCGCGAGCAAAAGACCGAGGTCGGCCCCGCCGACGATTCCGTCGCCGTTGAGATCACCGGCACAGGCCGGTAGTTCGATCGGGCCGCCGGGCGTGAGATCGCGGCCATCGAAACCCGGGAAGTCCGAGGCGTAACGGCTGCAGCGAAACGCGTTCTGGAGTCCGTTGGGATCATCACCCTGGGTGAGCACCCCGCCGGGACCGACCGGATTCACGTAGAGCCAGATCACCTCTCCGTCCGGATCGATCTCGTAGAACTCGCCACCCCGAAGGCTCGCGCCGCTGTTGCGGCCCTTGCAGAACAGCGTGTTGCCGTTCTCCAGCCGCTGCACGCCGGAGAGTCCGCTGCTGTAGAAACTGGTGGGATCGTCGGCGATGTAGAGGATCGACGCGGACTCGGGACCGTAGGCACCGCCCCTGGCCAGGGCGTAGCTGCCGTCCCTGAGGATCGGCGGCGTGAACTCCTCGATGGTCGAGTACGCGCCGTCGGGACGACCGTTGCCGTTGTTGAAGACGGTGAGATTGCCTTCGCCGGGGAGGCC